>JBKQWF010000178.1:0-7661 GCA_052139695.1 Limisphaerales bacterium | reverse complement strand
CGACGGTCGAAGGTCAGGAAGGCCCCGGCGGAAAGCGACCACGCGGCAGCAAGGTGCCACAAGTCAAAAGTGGTGTGGCGCGCTTTCCATCCGTGGGTTTCGCCAAGCGAACGGGCCATGGCAACGGATTCAGTCATGTCAACCGGCTTTTTGATGAAGATCTTCCCCGTCACGGAGCGGTCAAACCGGTTGATGACCCGGCGTGCGACATGAGGGGGAACCGCATCCACGGACCGGTGTGTCGCTGCCCGCACGGCAGCGGGCAATTCCAACATGTGAACCTCGCAGATGACAAAGTCATCTCCGGAATATCGCCCTGCCCGCCCACGCGCGCTCGCATGATTGACATCGTCTTCGTTCAGAAAACTGAACAGGAAACTGGTGTCGCAATAAACGGTCATTCTCGATCCTCCAACAACACACGGACGAGGTCAGTTTTAACTCGGGGGGCTTCGGGCGGTATATCCTTGAACAATTGGTCCATCTGGGCATTGATGTCCCGCTTGCCGGAATCGGTGCGCGTGAGCTGAAACTCTTTCCCGCCCCTCTTTTTGATGGTCAAACTCTCACCGGGCGACAAGGATTCCTCCGGGCTGCCGTGGCGGAGCTGCCTCCCACTGATCTGTTTCTTCATAGTGCTAACATCATACGTTAAACATGGAGTCGAAGCAAGCAGTGTTTCCTTTGACGGTGATAATGGAACAAAAGCGGTTGTCGCAAGCCTTCCCGGTGCTCGGAGCTGTGCCATGAACTTCGTATTCCAAAATGGTGATATTCGGATTGGTTGATCTATGCACCCGCAAATTACCGGCGGAGTGAGGAACATACTCGAACCTACAGGCTTTCAAAGCCGTCTGTGGGTTGCACCGCCTCCAGCCGGGGACGTTTTGGGTGACATTGGCCCTCGACGGGGCTGCCCGGCCAAAGGCGGTCCAGCAAGTGGTGCCGATACCACGACCAGGATTCGGCCATTCGAGTCCAGCGGCTCCGTGCGTTCCGCTCCGGCATGGGCTGATGCCAGGCATCATCCGTCCCCGGCAAGCCGAGGGCCTGAGCCAGCGCCGCCGCGATCCGGGCGTGGCCTTCGGCGTTCGCGTGGAAACGGTCTTCGCTCCAGAGCCGCGGGTCGGAGCCGACCGAATATGCGGCAAAGTCGATGAGGCGGGCGCCGGTGGAAGCAGCAGCCTCGCGAATGGTCGCGTTCATGGCCCGGACCCGGGGTGCCAGGAAGCGGCCGATCGGCATGACGCCGGTGAGGTCCGGGAGGGTGAACGTCAACACGACTGCTTTCCCACCGACAAGCGCCCCCATCATGGATTCGAGTTCTGCCCGCAGCTTGCCCGCATCGAAACCGCGTTCGAGGATGTCATTTGAGCCCGCGAAAACCGTGGCGAGGCCGGGCTTCATGGCGAGCGCCGGTCCAAGCTGCTCCTCGCGGATTTCCCAGGAGCGCTTGCCGCGCACACCCAGGTTGGCGTAAAGCAACCCGCCCTGCGCTTGCGCCACGTGCCCGGCTAGACGGTTCGCCCAACCGCGGTAACCGCCCGCTCCATCCGGGTCTTGAAGCCCCTCGGTGGAACTGTCGCCAATCGCGACGTAGCGCTCGAATCGAAGCGTCATGACGATATTGGGCTCGTCGGTATTGTCTTCATAATTTGTCCAAGTGCTTAAGCGCCGTATTGTTCGTCGCTGACTTTTTCCATCCAATCAACGGCCTTGCCGTCGAGCAATTCCGCGATGGCGATGTGGGTCATGGCCGTGGTCGGGGCGGCCCCGTGCCAATGCTTTTCGCCCTGCGGAAACCAGACAATATCCCCGGGATGGATGTTCTCGATCGGGCCGCCTTCGCGCTGCACGCGCCCACAGCCGGCGGTGACGATCAGGGCTTGTCCCAGCGGATGCGTGTGCCACGCGGTGCGAGCGCCCGGCTCGAACGTGACGATCGCGCCACTGACCCGAGCGGCGCCGCTCCCCTTGAACGGCGAATCAATTCGCACTGCTCCGGTGAACCAGTCGGACGGGCCTTTGTTAGACGGTTGTGAGCCAATTCGTTTTATTTCCATAATTCAGTCGTGGGTTGGTGTTGGGTTATGGCAGCAAGGCCGGTTGGGTCTCACCGTCCCACCAATTTCTGCAAATGTTCGGGATAGCGCGCGCCTTGAACCGTGATTTTTGATGCGACGCTTTCCAGTTCACCCAAGTCTTGCGGCGAGAGTTCAACGGAAGCGGCCGCACAGTTCTCCAGTAAGCGATGCAGTTTGGTGGTGCCGGGAATGGGAACAATCCACGGCTTTTGCGCCAGCAGCCAGGCCAGCGCGACCTGTGCGGGCGTCACCTTCTTTTGCGCGGCGAATTTTCCAATCACATCCACCAACGCCTGATTGGCCTTCCGGTTTTCCGCGCTGAAACGCGGGACTTTGTTGCGGAAATCGTCGTTGCTGAAGTTGGTGTGCGCGTTGATCGCCCCGGTGAGAAATCCCTTGCCCAATGGACTGAACGGAACGAATCCAATTCCGAGTTCTTCCAACGTCGGCAAAATTTCCGCTTCCGGCTCCCGCCACCACAGCGAGTATTCGCTCTGGAGCGCCGTCACCGGCAGGACGGCGTGGGCGCGGCGGATGGTTTGCGCACTGGCTTCGGACATCCCGAAGTGCTTGACTTTGCCTTGCTGAATCAACTTTTGCACCGTGCCCGCCACGTCTTCGATAGGCACGTGCGGGTCAACGCGATGCTGGTAGAGCAAGTCAATCACGTCCGTCTTGAGCCGCTTGAGCGAAGCCTCGACCACGCGGTTGACGCGCGAAGGTTCGCTGGCGACACCGCCTTGTTTGCCGCCGTCGCAATCAAATCCGAACTTCGTGGCGATGACCACATTCTTGCGAAACGGAGCGAGGGCTTCGCCGACGAGTTCCTCGTTGGTGAAGGGGCCATAGACTTCGGCGGTGTCGAAGAACGTCACACCGAGTTCGACGGCCTTCCGGATGACCGAAATCATTTCCTGTTTGTCTCCAGCCGGGCCATAGCCAAAGCTCATGCTCATGCAGCCGAGGCCGAGGGCGGAGACTTCCAGATTGCTTTTTCCTAACTTGCGTTTTTGCATAATTGCATTCCTTCGCTCACCTCGAAGCCGGCATCGCTTAGAGTTTTTGCGGCGGCATCGGCGTTTTCCTGGCGCAGATCAGCGAGCACTATATGTTTGCCCGCGCTAATCCGCCGAACGATTGCTTGACCGATTGACCCGGCGCCGATCACGACGATGACATTTGCCGTTTTGATGTTTTCCATGTTTGAATTCTTTCTGGATGGCGCTGTTTATTCTGACTGGAGCGACGCCATGTCGATGGAGAAGCGGTATTTGACATCGGACCTGGCCATGCGCTCGTAAGCTTCGTTGACCTTTTGGATCGGGATGACTTCGACGTCCGCGGTGATGTTGTGCTGGCCGCAGAAATCAAGCATCTCCTGGGTCTCGGCGATGCCGCCAATGGGAGAGCCCGACAAACTGCGGCGTCCAAGGAGCAAACCGAAGGCGGAGACCGCATGGGGTTTCTCGGGCGCGCCGACGATCGTGAGGTTGCCGTCCACTTTCAGCATGTTGATATAGGCGTTGATGTCGTGCGGGGCGGCGACAGCATCCAGGATGAAGTCGAAGCTGCCGGGGTGCTTGTTCATTTCGTCCGCATTCCGTGAGATTACGACCTCGTGTGCGCCCAGACGGATGGCGTCCTCTTTCTTGGAAGGGGAAGTGGTGAAAACCACGACGCGCGCGCCGAAAGCCCGGGCAAACTTCACGCCCATGTGGCCCAGGCCACCCAGACCCACGACGCCGACTTTCTGGCCCGGTCCGACCTTCCAGTGGCGCAGAGGGGAATAGGTGGTGATGCCGGCGCAGAGCAAGGGAGCGGCGTTGGCCAGCGCGAGGTTGCCCGGAACCCGCAGGGTGAATGCCTCATGCACGACGATGCTCGCAGAGTAGCCGCCGTAAGTTGGAAGTTTGAGGTGCTTGTCGGTCCCGCCATAAGTCCAGACCCCACTCGCACAGAATTGCTCGTTGCCGGCGCGGCAATGGGGACACGACCGATCCGAATCAACGAGGCAGCCGACCGCGGCCAGGTCGCCCGTATTGAATTTGGTGACGCCGGAACCAACCTTGGTCACGCGGCCGACGATCTCGTGGCCGGGAACGCACGGATAAACCGTCCGCATGAGGCTGCTCCACTCGTTGCGCGCGTAGTGTAGGTCCGAGTGGCAAACGCCGCAGAACAGAATCTCGATTTGCACGTCGTGTTCCGTTGGATCACGACGGGGGATGCTGGTGTGGGCCAGGGGCGATGTCGCGCTGGCGGCCGAATACGCTTTGCTTTTATACATGTGACAATTTCCTTTCTCTAAAATCGGTTTGCCAAGGCCAGGGGTTCCTTCGAGCGATGGCGTGTGCGCCACTCCCCCGGCGAAGTGCCTTCCCAGTCCTGAAAAGCACGAAAGAAGGAGTTGGCGTCCTCATATCCGAGCAGGAAAGCCGTTTCGTTCAACTCAATGGCGCTGTGTTTGAGGTATTGATGCGCCAGCTCGCGCCGGGTTTCCTCCACCAATTGCTGGAAGGTGATTTTGGCATCAGTCAGGCGGCGCTGCAGAGTGCGAGCGCTCGTGCAGAGTTCCCGAGCGACCTGCGGCAGCGTGGGACGTTTTCCCGCAAGTGAGCGCTTGAGCGTGCCTTTGACTTGCTCGCCTACATCGCAGCCCGCGTTTTTTTCCTGAAGTTCGGCCTCCAACTGGGCGCCGATCGTCTTAAGCAACTCCTCGTTCTGGGTGACAAACGGCCGGTCGAGGTCGCTGTTCCGAAAGACGAGTGCGTTGCGCGGGGATTTAAACCGCACGCGGCAGCCGAAATGGGATTCCAACAACTCGGCGTTCTCCGCGGAACGGCTGAGTTCGAGGCGCAGCGGGGCGATTTGTCCGTCCGTGCCACGGCGTCCGATAGACAGAATCCATGAAAGGCACAGGTCCACCAACACGTCCGGCTGAAGTTCATCCGATTGAAGGTAAACAAAATCCACAGTAGCTTCGTCACCCGCGGTGCGAACGCGGATTCCCTCCGGGCACGTCAGCTTCTTATACCGGGCCATACGCTGGAGCGCATCACGAAATGACCGGCTGCAAACGGCAGCAATCGCGCTCGGCTGGTAACGTTCGAACCGGGGTTCGGCCCCCAGCTTTAGTCCTATGGCCGGATCGGGGCTGGTTTCGCCAATGGCGCGCCAGAGGGCAAATAATTCAGAGGTCGTGACAAAAATCTTTTCCTGCTGGAAGAAGCCCGCAGGCAATCCCGCCCGGCCTAATACCGCGGGCACCGACACTTTATGCTCTCCGAGCCGCCGGGCCAGGAGACTCGAAACTTTGAATCTGTCGCTCATGACTTTGCTCGTTGTCATGGTTGCAACATACCTTCGATTGTGAATTCGTCACTAGCAGAACGCGCCAATTTACTTGCTGAATCCGCCAACACGTTTGCTCGCACCAAATGGAGGCACCAATTCATGGATCTACGCCGGCGGCTCGCGTAGTCCAACAGCAGAGAAACGACGTCGAGAGCGTCGCCAGTGTCCCGACGAGTCGGGACCGCGAGCACCAATTTCAGGAAGCTGATG
This sequence comes from Limisphaerales bacterium, assembly GCA_052139695.1. Lineage (GTDB taxonomy): Bacteria > Verrucomicrobiota > Verrucomicrobiia > Limisphaerales > Palsa-1400 > PLGF01. The sequence goes on along the minus strand of JBKQWF010000178.1, from coordinate 2,013 downwards.
ACACAGAAGACCGGCACCGGACTCTTAATCCGGTATGGTGAGGTTGCAACTACGTTACCGGCAGCGGCAGCCAATCTCGTTCCCGGCACCGCAACGATGAGAAACGTGACCGCTAATGAGCGTCCCCTGCGTCGCCTCTCTCATATGGCAATTGATCAATTGGAACACCGACGAAATCGGGCTCCGGCATGCTCGATAGTTTGACGGCTTTGATGGTCTTCAGTCCATCGATCAACGCCTTGCATACTCGATGCATGCCGTCCATGACGCGCCCTTCGGGATCAATGATTATCGGGTGATCCAAACTCGTTTGATTGATCAACTTGGCGTGTTCGGCGACTCGTCGGCATGTTGGTTTGTCCCCATCGAGGGAGAACCAAAAACAAACACCTCATGGCGTTAACGGGGTGGCCGTGAGCGAACATTTTATGAACGACATATTGAACAAATCAATGGTACTGCTGCTCAACCGCAATTGGCAGGCCGTCAACGTCCGCATGCCGCAGGAGGCCTTCTGCATGATGGCGACGAACGTGGCGACCGGTCTGGAAATCGAAGGCGAACACCACATCCGTCCCGGGACCTGGGACGAGTGGCTCACGCTGCCCATTCGTCCGCAGGACAATACGATGCAGACCGTCCTGGTATCGCTGACGACGATCATTCAGGAGGCCAGTCCCGATCAAGGGAGCTTCTCGAACGTCGCCACATCCTCGCGCAATTCCTCCACGCCATAATTGATCGGAATATGGCGGCGTCCCAATTCGGCAAGCATTTCAACAGACGAGATACCGGCAACTTCGGCGGCGCGCCCAAGTGACACGGCTTCCCGCTTGTAAAGGCCGATGGCAATGTCCACCACGGCATCGCGCTCGTCCAATGCAACATTGGCCAATCGCTCTGTTGGAATCGTCAAAGTCATACCTCTTTATCTCACAGGATGACGTCATTTTCAAGGCCAGACGGAAAGTCCCGACAGCGCAGCGATGGCAGGTTTTTGGCGCAAAGATCGAGATAAATCGAATTGTGAACGCGCTCAAGCCACGTGGAGGCGCATCTGCGCTAAACCCAAGAAAACAGATGGGACGCCTTACCTCTAACATTCGTTAGATGTTGGCCAACGACGTTTACCGCAACCTTCAACGATTCCTGCCGCAAGAATTTCGCAACAATCACTGATTTCTGCCGCAAGATTGCCGCAACGTTCCGAGGGCCTTTGGCGCAGCAGTGCCGCAGATACAAACGATTCGGCCAACGACTTTTGCCGCCGCAACGCCGCCCCCGCAAGCGGCCTCCGCCGCAGAATTATCGCAACGGTCAACGATATTTCAACGAAAGGGCCAACGATGAATCCGGGCAGCAAATGCTGTCAGCCAAGATGGCTTCGTGTTTGCCGCTGGCCATTGTACGTCTCCGCTGCGCTTGTCAAGGTCGTGCCCCCTCCTCCCGCCGCCTCCACCTTGACAATGCTCGCTCCGCCGGGAACTGCGGCACTTAGGAAACACGAAGCGAAACTTTGAAGCCTGTCGGCCCGGTGCGTTGCTCACAGGCAAACGGCGGGGTAAGTGTCATCGGAAGAAATGCCGGTTTCGAGTTTGCTCTGCGTGCCCCGTTTGTGGTATAGTTTGGACGATGAGTGCGAATGAAGTTTTGGAGCAAGTGAAGGCATTGCCGCCGCGAGAGCGCCGTAAATTATTCGCGCATGTTCACGACCTCTAAACGCCAAGACAGGCGCCGTCAAACGGTAAACAGAAACGCCGCATTCGCTGGCCGGATGCTGCTGCACGCCAGCGGCGCATCTTTGGCGACAAGGTTCTTCCGAATCTGGTGCTCTTGGCGCGCGAACTGGAACGCTACTAAGGAAATACATGAGCTATTTGACACTCGAAGTCGAAATTGATCACGGGCGCGTTTCATCGAAAGGCGCTGAGGCTCTGCCGGAGAAGGCGTCCGGGCTGCTCACCATCCTGAATCCGCCTCCGCTTTCCCAGCCGCGTCCGATTGGTTTGGCCA
>JBKQWF010000177.1:0-52721 GCA_052139695.1 Limisphaerales bacterium | reverse complement strand
GGCAGCTCAGCCCCACCCTCTGTTGCGCGCTCCGCACAGGTTAGGGTCTGTGCAAAAACAACTTTCAGACAAAAGGCGCAATTCAAACATGATGAAAAGAGGAGAGTTAGGCAGAAAAATGAAAGTGGCCCGCTTCGCTCTCTGCCCGCAACGCAGGGAGAGGGGTCCGTTGTAAAGGCATTGCACACTGGCGGTTTTTCGCTTGAGCAAACCTTATTGGCCGGGCCATGCTTAACTCATGGACAATCAATTTCGTACTGAATCCGATTCAATGGGGCCCATGCAAGTGCCGGCCTCCGCTTACTACGGCGCGCAAACCGCTCGCGCCGTGGAAAACTTCCCCATCAGCAACCTGCGCTTCCCGCGCCAGTTTATCCGCGCGCTCGGCCTGATCAAAAAGCACGCCGCGTTGACCAACCAGGAATTGGGCGGCCTTAAACCGGAACTGGCCAAGGTCATTGTCCAAGCCGCGCAGGAAGTCATTGATGGCAAGTGGGATGGCGAGTTTGTTATAGACATTTTCCAAACGGGTTCCGGCACTTCCACCAACATGAACGCCAACGAGGTCATCGCCAATCGGGCCATCGAATTGCTCGGCGGCCAGCGCGGTGGCAAACAGGTACATCCCAACGACCACGTCAATCGCGGCCAATCCAGCAACGACGCCATTCCGACCGCGATTCATCTCGCCGCCCTCGAAGGACTGGAACGTTCGCTGATTCCCGCCTTGGCGGAATTGCAGAAGGCGCTCGACCAGAAAGCCCAGCAATTTCACGAGGTCCTCAAAATCGGCCGCACCCATTTGCAAGACGCCACGCCGATCCGGCTTGGCCAGGAATTCAGCGGCTACGCCAGCCAGGTGGAACACGGCTTGGCCCGGATTCGCGCGGCGCAGAGAAACCTCGGTGAACTGGCCCTCGGCGGCACAGCCGTCGGCACCGGCATCAATACCGACAAGGAATTTGCCAAACGCACCATCGCTCGCATCGCCACCGAAACCGGCTTGAGTATCCGCGAGGCCAGCAACCACTTCGAGGCCCAGGGCGGACGGGACGCAGTCGTGGAGACGTCCGGCGCGCTCAAGACTGTGGCGGTCAGTCTCATTAAGATCGCCAACGATATTCGTTTTCTCGGCTCCGGTCCGCGCCTCGGACTGGGGGAATTGCGCCTGCCTGCCACGCAACCCGGCTCCTCCATCATGCCTGGCAAGGTGAATCCCGTTATGTGCGAGATGCTTCTGCAAGTGTGCGCCCAGGTTCTCGGCAACGACGCCGCCATCACTTTCAGCGGCAGTTTCGGCAACTTTGAACTCAACGTCATGATGCCGGTGATGGCGCACAATCTCCTGCAAGCCATCGAATTGCTGTCTAAAGGCGCGGAAGTTTTCGCCCGCCGTTGCGTCAGCGGTTTGGAAGTCAACGAAGACAAATGCCGGGCCAACCTGGAGTTAAGTCTTTCCAATTGCACCATTCTGGCCCCGGTGATCGGCTACGACAAAGCGGCCAAGATTGCCAAGGTCGCCTTCCAGACCAATCGAACCATCCGCGAAGTGGCCGCGGAGATTTCCGGCCTGGACAAAGCCAAATTGGACGAATTGCTGAACCCGGCGACGCAGACTTAGGCATCGCGATGCCTTAGTGGTTTGCGGTCGTTAGCCGCGCGAATTTGGATACCATTTCCGAAATCAATTCGTCTAAGAATTGGCCAGCGGATTTTTTATGTCAAAAGTGGCGGAACTTCAGGTGAACGGCAAAAGCGTTTCGGTCAACGCCGATGGCGAACGCAGCCTATTGAGCGTTTTGCGCGACGATCTTGATTTGACCGGCAGCAAGTTCGGCTGCGGAGAAGGCCTCTGCGGCGCCTGCACCGTGCTCCTGGACGGCACCCCCACCCGCTCCTGCCTTTTCCCGGTCGGATCGGTCGGGCAGCGCAAAATCACCACCATCGAGAATCTGGAAAAGGACGGCCAGTTGCATCCGTTGCAGGAGGCCTTCCTGAAAATGGACGCCATGCAATGCGGCTATTGCACTTCGGGCATGATCATGTCCGGCTACGCGTTGTTGCAAAAAAGCCGAGACCCATCGGAGAACGAAATCATCCGCGCCATGACCGGCAATGTGTGCCGTTGCGGAGTTTATCAACGGATCATCGCCGCGATTCGGGAGGCCGCCAAATCACTGCAAACCAAATGAACCCCATCGACCCGCAGGTTTTGGAGCCGGATGAAATGGAAACAGGACGGCCCGCCCAGTTGGAGGTGACGCGGCGCGATTTCTTTAAGACGCTTGGTTCCGGCGTGATGGTGCTTTTTCTTGTCCCGGCGGCGCTGGGGCAGGAAGCCGGCAGCGCGGGACGGCGGGGGCGCGGCGGGCAGGCTTCCGCGGAAATCAGCGCCTGGCTGCATATCGGCGAAGATGGCAGAGTGACGGTATTCACGGGCAAGACGGAAGTGGGCCAGAATATCCGCACGTCGTTGACGCAGGCTGTGGCTGAGGAGTTGCGGGTGGCGCCGTCCGCCATTGAGATGGTCATGGCAGACACGGATTTGGTCCCGTATGACGCCGGCACCTTCGGCAGCCAGACGACCCCGCAGATGGCTTCCCGCCTGCATCGCGTGGCGGCGACGGCGCGCGAGGTGCTGCTGGACATGGCGGCGGATTACCTCAAGGCGGACCGCGCTTCACTTACCGTGGCGGACGGCAAAATAGGCAAGGCAAACGCGGATCAGAACGGAGCGGTGACGTTCGGTCAGCTGACCAAGGGCCAGAAGTTCACCAAGACCGTGAGCGATTCGACGGCAATTGTGACACCCGCGGCCAAATGGACCATTGCCGGCACATCGGTCCCGAAGGTTGACGGGCGGGATTTTGTCACCGGTCGGCACAAGTATTCGTCCGACATGAAATTGCCGGGGATGTTATTTGCCAAGCGCCTGCGGCCCACGAGCTTTGGCGCGCAAGCTGTTTCGGTCGATACCAAAGCCGCCGAAGCGATGGAAGGCGTGAAGGTGGTGCGGGACGGGGATTTTATTGGCGTGGTGGCGCCGGACGCCTTGCAGGCTGAACATGCGGTGAACGCGATCAAAGTTGAATGGTCCGCCCCTGGGGAGCAGCCTTCCAACGCCAGCATTTTCGATTATTTGCGACAAAACGTCGTCGCCGGGGGTGGACGCGGCGGGCGAGGAGACGAGGCCGCTCCGGCAGCGGGCGGCAATGGAGCCGCAGCCCCCATCGCGGACCAAACGCTCAAACAAACCTACACGGTGGCCTACATCGCTCACACGCCTTTGGAACCAAGGGCCGCCGTGGCGGATTGGAAGGAGGACAAGCTGACCGTTTGGACAGGGACGCAGCGCCCGTTCGGGGTGAGGAGCGACCTGGCGCAAGCTCTCGGCATACCGGAAGAGCGCATCCGAGTGATCGTGCCCGACACCGGTTCAGGCTACGGAGGAAAACACACCGGCGAAGCGGCGATCGAAGCAGCGCGATTTTCCAGGGCGGCGGGCAAGCCGGTTAAGATGGTTTGGACGCGCCAGGAGGAATTTACCTGGGCTTATTTTCGTCCGGCAGGAATCATCGACATCACGAGCGGCGTGCGCAACGACGGCACCCTCGCCTTTTGGGAAGCTGCCAACTACCAATCCGGCAATCCAGGTCTGCGCAGCCCCTACCATATTCCAGCGGGGAATCAAAAGACCATTTTCCACCAGACGCGCGCCCCATTGCGGATCGGTTCCTACCGCGCGCTTGCCTCCACCGCCAATCATTTCGCGCGTGAAGTCCACATGGACGAACTGGCGCGCTTGCTGAAAATGGACCCATTGGAATTTCGGCTGAAGAACTTGACAGACGAGCGGCTTCGCGCGGTTCTTGAGACAGCCGCCAAGGCGTTCGGTTGGGGCGCGGCCAAAGCGCCAGCCGGCCACGGCTTCGGCATTGCGGGCGGAACAGAAAAAAACTCTTATATCGCCACATGCGCTGAGGTCTTGGCGGACACCGCCAGCGGGACGGTCAAAGTGCTGCGGGCCGTCACCGCGTTTGATTGCGGCGCGGTGGTCAATCCGAACCATCTCAAGAACCAAATAGAGGGAGCGATGATGATGGGGCTGGGCGGGGCACTTTTCGAGGCGATCGAATTCAAGGACGGGATGGTCACCAACCCGCATCTGGCCGATTACCGGGTGCCGCGTTTCGCCGATCTTCCCAAAATGGAAGTTGTATTGATTGACCGCAAAGAAATTGCGTCCGCCGGCGCGGGGGAAACGCCGATTGTGGGCATGGCCCCGGCCGTGAGCAACGCGATTTTTGACGCCACCCAAATCCGCCTGCGCTCCATGCCGATGGCGCCGGACGGACTGAAGGAATAGAGGAATCGAGCATCATTCATGGGGGAACTCGCCTCTATTCTCAGTCTTTATTCCCAACACCCGGAGAAAGCGTTGGCGCTGGCCACATTGGTCAAGGCTTCCGGCTCCACATACCGGCGTCCCGGGGCGCGAATGTTGGTTTTGACAAACGGGGAGTCGGCGGGCGCCGTCAGCGGCGGCTGCCTCGAGCGCGATGTGGTCGAGAAGGCCCAGGCCGCCCGCGAGAAGGGTGAGAGCGTTCTCTTAACTTATGACACTTCCGCGGAAGAAGACATTGTTTGGGGGACAGGCTTGGGTTGCAAAGGGTCCGTGCATATTTTAGTTGAACCGCTGGGGACTGGTTCGTCCGCGGATGAATTGATTCGTTTTGTGGAAAGGATTCTCCAAGAACGGCGGTCCGGCGCGGCAGCAACCGTCTTTCAAATCCGAGGCCATGTTCCCGTCCAAATTGGCAACCGATTAATGCTGGATGCTGACGGAAATGTGACGGGACGAATTGAGGACCAAAGTCTAAATAAGAAGATGCTTGCCGCCGCTGGCGAAGCGCTGGCCGCAAACCGCTCCCAGACGACGGAATTCGGCCTTCCCGGCGGCAAGGCGGAAGTGCTGGTGGAAGTGATTCACGCTCCTGTGCCCTTGGTGATTTTTGGGGCGGGGTATGACGCGGTTCCTTTGTCCCGTATGGCCAAAGAGGCCGGTTTTCACGTGACGGTGGCGGACGCGCGTCCCGCTTATGCCCAGGCGAGCCGGTTCCCGGAAGCGGACGCGGTCCGGGCGGCTCGACCGGAGGAAATTGCGATGCTGGGTCTGAACCAGGACACGGCGGCGGTTATCATGTCGCATAACTATTTGACAGATTGCGGTTTTCTCAAAGCGGTGCTGCCGCTGAATTTGCGCTACGTGGGTTTGATGGGGCCGAGGGTGCGCGCGCTGAAGATGCTGCAGGAATTGCGCGAGGCGGGACTGGACATCAGCAATGTGCTTTTGCGGCGAATCCATAATCCGGTGGGGTTGGATATCGGAGCGGAGAACCCGGAACAAATCGCCCTGGCCATTCTGGCGGAAATCCAGGCGGTTATAGCTGGCTGTCCCGGCAGTTCGCTGCGCGAAAAGAAGGGGCCAATCCATGCACCAACCCCCTGAAAACTTGAACCGGCCCAAAGGCGCTGGATGCGCCCTGATCATTCTGGCCGCGGGCGCGTCGGCTCGCCTGGGACGGCCCAAGCAACTGCTGCCGTTCCGGGGACGCAGCCTTCTTCGCCATGCCGCCGAAACCGCTCTGAACTCGGTTTGCCGTCCGGTGGTGGTGGTTTTGGGCGCCTTTGCGGACGAGTTGCAATCAGAGTTAGCCGCGCTGCCCGTGACGGTGGCCATAAATCCCGCATGGGCTGACGGCATGGCTTCATCCATTCGCACTGGACTTCGAGAAGTGGCATCGGGGCCTGACGCGGTGGTGATCATGCTTTGCGATCAACCTTTGGTCACTGCCGGGATGCTGGACCGACTGGTCAGCGTTCACCGCGGGGAGGAGCGAGGGATTGTAGCCTCAGCGTATGAGGGCACGTCGGGAGTTCCGGCGCTCTTCAGCCGAAAGTATTACAGGGAGCTTGGCCTGCTGGAAGGAGACCAGGGCGCCAAGAAAATCATTGTCAAACACGAGAACGATCTGGCACGAATCTCGTTGCCGGAAGCTGCTTTTGATGTGGATCGCCTGGAAGACGCCGCGCGACTGGAGAGAAATGGCGGCGGCTGAGTCCTTTCACCAAAAAGCCTCCCGCTAAAACCGCCAGTCAATGTGGCAAGGCGGAGCCGCTAAGGAGCCTCCGCAAAATAACTTGGACAATTTGCAGCACACCTCGAAAAGGGACTTTACCGGGAAGCCGATGAAGTGAATAATAAGATACCGGCGCACCTAAATTCCTGTTGATCATGATCCAGAGATGGCTGCAAATTGTCCTTGCCAGCATCGCTCTCGTTTCCGAGCGGCGCAGTTTGGTCGCTGAGACCGTTCTGCAATACAACCGCGATATTCGCCCCATTCTGAGCGATCGCTGTTTCAGATGTCACGGGCCTGACAAAGGAAGCCGCAAGGCGAATCTTCGGCTCGACCAGGCGGAAGGCGCCTTTGGCCCCCGCCGCGACCCGACCGAACGCGCCATCGCCCCAGGCCAACCAGACCAAAGCCTGGTCGTGCGGCGCATCTTTTCCCAGGACCCGGACGACATCATGCCCCCTCCGGCCTCTTATCTGAGGTTGAGCGCCGCGGAGAAGAAAACCATCCGCTCCTGGATCGCGCAGGGCGCCAAATACGAGCCGCACTGGGCCTTCATTCCCCCGCCCTCTTCCGTGCCCGTCCCGCTTGTGAAGAACCGCCAGTGGCCGCGAAACGAAATCGATTACTTTATCGAGGCCCGACTGGAGAAGGCAGGGCTAAAGCCGTCGCCGGCAGCCAGCAAAACTCGCTGGCTTCGCCGCGTGACCTACGACCTCAACGGCCTTCCCCCCACGCCCGCGGAGGTTGACGCTTTTTTGGCCGACACTTCCGCCGCTGCCTTTGAGAAAGTCGCGGACCGGTTGCTGGCCTCTCCGCGCTTCGGCCAGCGCATGGCCGTGCCGTGGCTGGACGCCGTCCGCTATGCGGACAGTTACGGCTATCAGAGCGACCAACTGTGCCCGACGTGGCCCTATCGCGACTGGGTGGTGGACGCTTATAATCGCAACCTTCCCTACGATGAATTCCTCACCGAACAACTGGCGGGCGACCTTTTGCCTCAGCCGACCCGCGGCCAGCGCTTGGCCACGGCCTTCAACCGTCTTCATCGGCAAAACAACGAAGGCGGCTGTATTGAGGAAGAATGGCGCGCGGAAGGCGTCGCGGACCGCGTCAACACCTTCAGCTACGCGTGTCTGGCGTTGACGATGGAATGCGCCCGGTGCCACGATCATAAATTTGACCCGATTACGCAGCGGGACTACTACAGCCTTTCGGCTTTTTTCAATAGTATTGACGAATATGGCCTTTACAATGATTCGGCGCACGTGCCCACGCCGTCCTTGCTTCTCCCGACTCCCGCGCAGGAAAAGGACATCGCCACGGCAGCGGCCGCCCTGGCCACCAACGCCGCAGCCCTTGGGCGCGCGGTGGCGGCGGCTGAACCCGCCTTTCAATCCTGGCTGCGGGAGTCTAATTTGCCTTCGGAAATCCCTGGAATGCTGGCGCACATCAACTTCGACGCGCTCGTCCCGACCAACCGTTTAGCCAATGAGACGGACACCAATTTAAGCGATCCCATCGGCACGAACACTCTTGTCCCGGGCCAATCCGGCCAGGCGGTGCTATTGACGGGCGACGATGAGGTGAATTTTCCCAGCCTTCCCGGCGGCTTCCAGCCTTGGGACCAATACAGCGTCATTTTCTGGCTCCGGCTGCCGGAAGAATTAACCAACGCGGTCATTTTTCATCGCACGGACGGAACCGACGTTGGCTTCCACGGCGTCGAACTCTCGCTGGAAAACGGGAAGCTCTTTTTCACGATCAAGCGGTTTTGGCCGGGCAACGCCCTGGCCATTCGTTCCCGGCAAATGGCGCCACGCGGACAATGGACTCAGATTGGCGTGAGCTATGATGGTTCGGGCGACGCCACCGGAATGCGACTTTTCGTCGATGGCGCGGCGGCTGACGCTGAAATTGTGCGCAACCGTCTTTACAAGAGCCCGGAGGCAGGAGGGAGCGGCCTGGCTATTGGGGCGCGGATGCGAAGTTTCGGCCTTAAGGGCGCCGCGCTGGATGAACTGCGGGTTTATGACCGACCGCTCGCGCCCCTCGAATTTGCGCAACTCCACGACGGCCATTCGCTCCCGGACGCCATCGCCTCGCGAGACGCCGCGGCGTTGCGAGATTTCTACCTGGCCGCCTGCTCCCAGGCGGTGGCCGAGACCCGCTCTAACCGAAACCACGCTCTCAAGAACTATTTTGAGTTGTGCAACCCTGTTCAGGAAACCAGTGTCATGGAAGAAGAGGCGGCGCCGCGTCCCACCTACCTCCTGGCGCGCGGACGGTACGATGCTCCCAAGAGCAGCCAAACCCTGGTGACGCGCGCCACGCCCGGGGCGCTGCCGCCATTCCCGGCGGGCGCTCCCCGCAACCGACTGGGTTTGGCTCAATGGTTGACAGAACCGAACCACCCGCTCACGGCCCGAGTCGCCGTCAACCGTTACTGGCAGATGCTCTTTGGCCGCGGCATCGTCAGCACACCGGAGAATTTCGGAGTGCAAGGGGCGGAGCCGACCCATCCCGAATTGCTCGACTGGCTGGCCCGCGATTTCATCAACTCCGGCTGGAACACAAAAGCGCTGCTCAAAAAGATGGTTCTCAGCGCCACTTATCGGCAGGACTCCGCCTTGCGGCCGGAATTGCGAGAGAAAGACCCGGAGAATCTTCTGCTGGCGCGGGGCCCGGCGCAGCGGCTCCCAGCGGAGATGGTTCGCGACACGGTCCTGGCCGCCAGCGGCCTGCTCACGGACAAACTCGGCGGCCCGCCCGCCAGCCCCTACATGCCTGGAGACCTGTGGCGGGAAAGCAACGCCATGAGCCCCGCCTACCATGAGAGCCTTGGAGGCGATCTCTACCGCCGCAGCCTGTACTCGGTTGTCAAACGCACCGCCCCCATGCCGGACATGGCCGCCTTTGACGCTCCTTCCCGCGAAGTCTGCGTTCTTAAGCGCTCCGCCACCGGCACACCGCAACAAGCGTTTGTGCTCCTGAACGACACCCAATTTGTTGAGGCGGCGCGGGTCCTCGCCGAAAGAGCGTTGAATGAGGACGGCCCCCATATCAGGAGACGGATTGATTTCATCTTTCGCCGTTTGACCGGGAGGAAGCCTGAGGCGAAGGAAAGAAGAATCCTCGCCGCCCTCCTCCGGGAGCAGGCGGACATCTTCTCCAAAGAACCCGACCGCGCGGGGAATCTTATTGTTCTCGGAGCGAGCATGGCAGACTCTTCGCTCGACCCGGTGCAATTGGCCGCGACGACAGAATTGGCGCAAGCCATCCTTAATCTTGACGCCACGGTTTGGAAACGCTGACTTATGAACAAATTGGAACCTTTCCCGGACCCATGGGAGATCACGCGCCGCCATTTTTTCGCGAAGAGCGCGCGGGGCCTTGGCGCGATGGCGCTGGCCGGCCTTTTGCCGCGCGCGTTGGCAGGGCCCGGGCCGGCCGCCGCCGGCGGCCTGCCAGGTTTTCCCAATTTTGCCCCCAAAGCGAAACGCGTCATTTTTCTTTTTCAAAGCGGCGCGCCTTCGCAAATGGACCTTTTGGATTACAAGCCCCTTCTCAACAAATTGAATGGCGAACAATTGCCGGAAAGCGTCCGGGGCGCCCAGCGGCTGACGGCGATGAGTGCGCAGCAAGCCTCCATCCCCCTGGCGGGTTCCATTTTCAAATTCCAACAATACGGCAAATCCGGCACCTGGTTTAGCGAGCTTCTTCCCCATACCGCTGCCATTGCCGACGACTTGTGCATCGTTCGGTCGATGTACACGGAGGCCATCAACCACGACCCTGCCATTACTTTTTTTCAGACGGGTTCGCAAATCGCCGGCCGCCCGTCCCTCGGTTCCTGGGTTCATTACGGTCTCGGTTCCACCAACCAGAATCTCCCCGCGTTCGTCGTGCTGGTCACGCCGAACAAAAGTGATCAGCCGCTCTACGCGCGACTTTGGGGCAGCGGGTTTTTGGATTCCCGCTATCAAGGCATTCAGTTCCACTCCGGCAAGGAGCCGGTGCTGTATATGTCCAATCCCGACGGTCCGTGCGGCACCGGCCGCCGCGCGCTGCTCGATAAAATGAACGAGTTGAATCGGCTGCAGTTCCGAAAGGAGCTCGATCCGGAAATCGAGTCCCGCATTGCCCAATATGAAATGGCCTACCGCATGCAAACCTCTGTGCCGGCGGTGACCGATCTTTCCAAGGAACCGGACGAGGTGTTCGAACTTTACGGAGCGGACAGCCGAAAACCCGGCACCTATGCCGCTAATTGCCTCCTGGCGCGGCGCCTGGCGGAGAACGGCGTCCGTTTTATTCAGCTTTATCATCAGGGTTGGGACCAGCATGGCAATCTGCCCGCCGCCATTAAGGTCCAGACGCGCGAAACAGACCAAGCCAGCGCCGCGCTCGTGACCGATCTCAAACAACGCGGCCTGCTTGATGATACCCTGGTAATCTGGGGTGGGGAGTTCGGCCGCACCTGTTATTCCCAGGGAAAACTGACCAAGGATGATTATGGCCGCGACCATCATCCGCGCTGTTTCACCATTTGGATGGCGGGAGGCGGCGTCAAGGCGGGCACAACCTATGGCCGCACGGACGATTATGGCTATAATATCGTGGACGCCGACGGCAATGTCTTGCATCCGGACAAGAGCACCCTCACGCCCGGAGCGGTCCATGTCCATGATTTGCAGGCCACGATTCTGCAACTGCTGGGCATCGACCACAAACAATTGACCTACCTTTACCAGGGCCGCCGCTTCCGCCTCACGGACGTCCACGGCCACGTGGTGCAGGATTTGCTCGCATGAACTTGCCTTATCGGTGCAGTATCCGGCGCATGAAGAAATTATCCATCGCCCTCGCCGCAGTCATTGGACTTTCTACGATTTCGGCCCTGCGCGCCGCCGAGCAAAGCGTCCTTGCCCCCGGGGCCAAGCTCGAAAAGCTTTCCAGCGAATTCTCCTTTACGGAAGGCCCCACCTGTGACGCGGGAGGCAACCTCTTTTTTACCGACCAAAACAATAATCGGATCATGAAATGGAGCGTGGAGGGAGTGCTCTCCACTTTCATGCAACCTTCGGGGCGCGCCAATGGCATGTACATGGATGGCAAAGGAAATCTCATCGCCTGCGCCGATGAAAAGAACGAGCTTTGGTCCATCGCGCCCGACAAAAAAGTGACCGTTTTGATCAAGGATTATCAGGGCAAATACCTCAACGGCCCCAATGATGTCTGGGTGGCGCCCAACGGCGAAATGTTCATTACCGACCCATTTTACGCGCGCACCTGGTGGGACCACCAAACCAGGGCCCTGGACACCGAACAGGTGTTTCATTTGTCTGCCGACGGCAAGAACCTCACCCAAGCCACCAGCGATCTCAACAAGCCAAATGGGATCACCGGCACGCCCGATGGGAAGACGCTGTTGGTGGCCGACATTGGCGCCGACCGCACTTACAGCTACGCCATCCAAGCGGACGGCACGCTGGCCAATAAGACGCTCTTTTGCCGCAAGGGTTCCGACGGCATGACCATCGACGAACAAGGAAACATCTACATTAGCGGCCACGGCGTTTTTGTGTTTGACAAAACGGGAAAGCAAATCGAGCACATCGACGTGGCAGAACCTTGGACGGCCAACGTCAGTTTTGGCGGGAAAGACCACAAGACGCTCTTCATCACCGCCAGCAAATGTCTCTACTCGATTCGCCTCAACTTCAAAGGCGGGAACCCATCGAAATAGGCAGTCAATCCGACCGCTAAGGCTCGTCCTCGAGGCCCTGCAGCAAGCGGCGTTTTCGCGGCGACAACAAGGGGATGACCTCCGGGTTCTTGTAAAACTCCGGGCGCAGGACTCCCACAAACGGCAGGTTCCGGTAGCGCTCGGCATAGTCCAGCCCGTAGCCAACGACGAAGGAATTTGGAATGATGAACCCGACGTAATCGGCCGTGATCTTTTCCAAGCGGCGCGAAGGTTTGTCCAAGAGCACGCAAGTTTTAATCACCCGCGGGCGCAGCTTATTCAGCTTGGCGGAAACGCGGGCGAGCGTCCTGCCCGTGTCCAAAATATCGTCCACGAGCAAAACGTCACGACCGCTGACGTCGAGGCGAAGTTCCTTGGTGAAAACCATCTCGGTTGTTTTCGTCCCGTCGCCGTAACTGGAGATTCCCATGAAATCCAGGCGCAACGGGAGCGACAATTGGCGCAGCAAATCGGCCAGAAAAACCACCGTCCCATTCAAAAGGGCCACAATGACCAAATCGCCCCCCTTAAAATCCGCCTGAATCTCCAGGGCCAACTGATGCACCCGCCGGGCGAGCCGCCGGCGGGAGATCAAGATTGATTCGACTTCCTTGCGCCAGTAAACGGGTGGCTCAGAGCGGCGACGGGCGACTTCCATGAGCAAAGACCTTACGAGAAAAGTTTAGGGTTTAAAGTTCAAAGTTGAACGGTTATAAATGGACCTATGCCTCATTTATTGGCTGAAGGCGGAATGATGATTCAAGGCGGGTTGATGATTTGGGTGATTGTGGCCACCAGCGCGGTGGCCATGACTGTCTTTTTGGAACGGATTCTGCAATATCATCGCGATCAGATCAATTCCACCGCGTTTCTGAACGGGGTGCGGAATGTCCTCAAGCGCGATAACATCGTCGAAGCCCTGGCGATCTGCGACGCCACGCCCGGCCCCATCCCGCGGCTGGTCAAAATCGCCATCCTCAACCGGGAGCGCGGCCGCGAAGCGGTGCGCGAGGCGCTGGAAGACGCCGGCGCCTGGGAGGTGCCGCGGCTGGAACAAAAACTCAGCCTCCTCGCGACCATCGCGCAAATCGCGCCGCTGCTCGGGCTGCTCGGAACGGTCCTCGGATTTATCAAGGTTTTTCATGCCATGGAAAGCAAGGGTTTGAACGCACACGTGGCGGATCTTTCCAGCGGCATCGAAACTGCCCTGATTTGCACTGCCGCCGGGCTGGCGGTCTCCATCCCCAGTTACGCCGGCTACAATTATCTCGTCAGCAGAGTCAATTATATCGTGTTGGACATGGAGCAAGTCTCCAGTGAAATCCTGAATATCGTTTCCTCCTCGGGGCCGGAGGAAGCTCTGACAGAATGAGATTCGTCCGCCAGGCCAGGATTTTCTGTGGGCCGCTCGACGCCGCGCCCGTGGCGGGCGTCCTGCTTCTGCTTATGATGTTCCTGCTGCTCGGTTCGCTGCTCTACACCCCGGGCGTCGCGATCCGGCTGCCCGACATGGGCGATTGGCCGGGGACAGACAATCCAACCGTCGTCGTGGCCATGGATGCCAATGGCCAGTATTTTTATGAAAATCAGGCGATCCAGGAACCGCAATTGCTTGCCGCTTTGACCGAACGCGTCCACGCCCATAGTGGTCAACCCCAAAAACTCACCCTTGTCCTGGCAGCCGACAAAGAGGCGACGTTGGAAAAACTGACCCATCTGGCCTCACTGGCGCGCAAGGCGGGTATCAGCGACGTGCTGTTTGGAGGGGGCGATACGGTCTTTGGAAGACGGCCATGAAGTCCTCCAGCGCAAAGCCCGCCGCGGGGACGCAAAGACGTTTCCTGGGATTGGCCGCCGCCTTATTTGCCCTGCAAGTAGGTTTGCTCTTTATTTTTGCGGAACGACCCATCTCCGCCAAGCCCGGCGCCCCATTGCGCACTCGTTTTCTGGCCCTGGATTCGCCGGTGCGGGAACGCCAGTTATTGACAACGTTTTTTGCCGGTGATCCGTCGGTTTTCGCACGCCCCAGCCACCAAGGATTCTCCGGACGCGCCTGGCTTTCGCAGCCGCCCGCCATCTACCAGCCCAGCAACCGCCTCGAAGCGCCCATCTGGCTGGGACTCGATGTTTCCAGGCTTGGAACCGTCTCTGTCCCGGATTTGGGTCGCTCCCTGGAACCGCTGCTTCTGGATTTAGCCGGCTCGGGGGTTTCTTCGCTGGAACCTTTGCCTGTTTTTCTGCCGCCTCCCATGGTGCAAACGCAGTCGGTCCTTTATCTTGATGGAGAACTCCGGCTGCGTTTAGCAAGCCCGGTGCCGCTGCCGCCGCAACCCAGCGCGCAATTACTCACCAATTCCGTGGTGGAACTTGCCATTGACTCCGCGGGCGCTGTGCTGGCGCATCGACTGCTGGCGCGCAGCGGCTCGGCGGCGGCGGATGAGACCGCTTTGGCTGTGGCCAAGGCGTTGCGGTTCACGCCGTCCACCCAGGCGGGCGCCGCCTGGGGCGAAGCGGTCTTTGCATGGCATACCATTCAGGATACGAATACTGCTCCGCCCAAATAGAAGATACTGCCATGTCCTCCGAGAGTTTAATTGGGGCCTACGTTCTTTCTTTGCTTGCGGGCGTTTCCTTGCTGGCTCTATATTCGGAAATTCGCAGCCGGCGGTTTGGGCCGGCCCGGAAGCAGGACCGCATTTTCCGTTGCGAACATTGCGGTTCGGTTTATACGGACGATGCGGACGTGGCCCGTTCGCGTTGCGCGCAATGTGGAACGCTCAACGAACCATTTGAGTTTTGACCCGGACGCCAAACGTCTTCAATTTGAACCTTTGTATTTAACCTATGGGAATGTGGATCGGACGAAATCGAAAAGCTCGTGTCACCTATGGATTTGATGAAATTGCCCTTGTCCCGGGCGAAATCACCATCAACCCCAACGAAGTCGATACTTCGTTCAAGATCCCGCGCCCGGATGGCAGTTGCATCGAACTGAAAATCCCGATCATCGCCAGCGCGATGGATGGCGTGACGGACGTGCGCTTTTGCATCGCCATGGGCCAGTTGGGCGGCCTCGGCGTCGTCAACCTCGAAGGCGTGCAAACCCGCTATCCCAATCCCAACGACGTCCTCGAACAAATCGTCAAAGCGAGCAAAGAGGAAATCACCGCCTTAATTCAAAAGGTCTATACGGAGCCGATCAAGGAGGAGCTGATCGCCCGCCGCGTCCAGGAATTAAAGGCCGCCGGAGTGCTGGCGGCCGTCAGTTCCATTCCGCAGAAGGCTGATCGCTTCGGCTGCATTGCCCAGGAAGCGGGCGCCGATCTCTTCGTCGTCCAATCCACCGTTTCAACGGTCAAGCATATTTCGACCGAATACAAATCACTCGACCTGGCCGATTTCTGCAAAAAAATGCGCATCCCGGTCATCATCGGCAATGCCGTCACATATAACGTTACCTGTCAATTGATGGAATGCGGCGTGGCCGCCGTCCTCATCGGCGTGGGCCCCGGCGCCGCCTGCACGAGCCGCGGCGTGCTCGGACTCGGGGTTCCTCAAGTCACGGCCACGGTCGATTGCGCCGCCGCCCGCGACTATCATCATAAGAAGACCGGGGCCTACATCCCCATCATCACCGACGGCGGCATGAGCAAGGGCGGAGATGTTTGCAAGGCACTGGCCTGCGGATCGGACGCCGTCATGGTCGGCAGTGCCTTTGCCCGGGCGCAAGAGGCTCCCGGCAAAGGCAATCACTGGGGCATGGCCACGCCCCACGCCAACTTGCCTCGCGGCACCCGGATCAAAGTGGGTGTCACAGGCTCGCTCAAGCAAATCCTCTACGGCCCGGCCACGGTCGATGACGGCTCGCAAAACCTCGTCGGGGCGATTACGACCTGCATGGGCAATGTGGGCGCGTCCTCGATCCGCCAATTCCAAGAGACCGACATCATTATCGCTCCAAGCATCCGCACGGAAGGCAAGCTCTTCCAAACGGTGCAAAACGTCGGCATGGGTGCAAGATAAAGCGGCATGAACTCCCGCCGCGGCTCTGACGGGAATTCGCGAATCCTACGCCTCACTTTGGCGCTTCTCTTCCCTGGCGTGATCGTCAGCGCGGCCGACGTCGCCCCGCCGCGGCTCGCCTCGGAGGGTCTCTCCGGCTACATTAGCATGAGCGTCCCGGCGCCCCCGGAGGAATATGGCTACGGGGTCAGCCTTTATGCGGCCGCCTGGCCGCTGCTGGAGAAACCGCTGCGCGACTTTCAGATAGGTCTGGCCTCCATTTGGATCGTTCCCGAGAATCGAAAGATCGATTATCCGCTGCTCCCAACAGGCACCGTGGCGCGCGACCAATGGCCGGAGCGAGGTCCAAGCTATCGAGACGTGTTTCAGACCGTCGAGGGCGGCCTCGGATTCTGGGGCAGCACCCGCTTTCCCTCCTCCACCCCAAAGTTCCGCATGAACGGAACGCCAGACGGCTATAATCACGAAATTTCATCGCCTGGCTGGGGCTTTGGAAATACCACTGCTCTCGATCCGAGTGACATGGGCATCGCCCAGATGAGCCCCTGGCTCCTGGTGCCGCCGGACGGCCTCCCTTTCCGTCATGGGACTTGCGGCGAACTTTTCGGCTACGCCTGGATGGCCCTTCCTTTGACGGACGCGAAGGCCTCAACCGCGGGCCTGCCAATCACGACAGGCAATCAGTCGTGGACTCTTTTCATCAATTCCCAAAATTTTAAGGGACCCGTGGCGTTCTACACCCCAGCTACCTGGAGCCGCATTTCCCGCCGTCACGCTCCGGCCGTCGGCCGCGGTTTGGATGCCCGCCCCGGATTGGTCACGGGCGGGGCTATCGAAGTCAACACCGTGCCCCGCTATACCGGCCAGGACTCTGCCGGGACCCGCTATTCCAAGGTCCCGCAACTGCAATTTCCAGCGGATGAACGCGGGCGCACCATTCTGATTCATAACCTGGCTCATTACTCAAAAGACGCGCTCTATCGTCAGGTGGAACGGTGGCTCGCGGGACAGGCGGCAGCCTCTGGAAGGTTCGACGAACGAGCCGCCATCGTTTCGCCTTGCCGGGCCAATCCGCTGTCGCTACGCCAGGGTCAAGAGAAACTGCGCGGCCTGGAGCAATGGGTGGAAACGTGTGTTTTTGACACCAATACTTTTGGCCTGCAATGGAAGCCGTCGGCGCTGGAGCCGTGGAGCGGGGCATTTCGCCGCGGCCCGTTTCCGAATTATTATCGACAAGCGGGCCAGGAACTCATGGCCGTCGCCGCCGGGGAAGTGCCCAAAGAGACTGGCCTGCTCCAAGCGGATTTCCCTCCCGCCGTGGCCGATTCCTCCTACGTCTCTCCCCGAAACGCCAGGGAGCGTCTGGAAAAAGCCCGGCCCCAAAGCCGGCCCGTTTGAGAGAACTCTGTCCGACGGAAGCATCGTCACCTATTGGTGGTATCGTTTCATCGATCAACCCTCCCTTCAGGATGCCGATTTAAGCAAATCGGAGAAGGAACGACTGCAAACCGTCATGGAGAAGATTCAGACCCGCTGGACAACGAATCAAGAATATATCCCGCCGCCTTCCACCGGAACATTGGCCACCCTCGATTCCTCCCTCCTCGTGACGCCGCCAAAAGGGATGGAAATCGGCTACGTTCCAATTGTCACCCGCCAATCGGCTCGCTGAAAAGAAAACCTCAGGCTTGGGAGCAGGAAGGCGGCCAGCATCGCGACGATGGCGAGGACCGTCAACAGTTCGAGGAGGGTGAAGGCGCGTTTTTGATTCATACGTCCTGTGGGCAATTCGGATTCAATTCTACTTTGGTGTGTAACCGCTTCTGCCAGACGTGGCGCGGAACCGGGTGGTCCTCACTCTTTTTCTTTAAAAGTCACACCGAACTTGCCTGCGTATTTCCAAGCGTTCCCCAATTTCTGCATGACCTGAAGATCATTGCCGACGTTTGGATGGCCGGGGTACGGCTGGACGAGCAAATGGAGACGGACTTCATTATCGGAGATCACTTCAGCTTGAGCGAGCTGGTAGGCTCCAGCATGGCTGGCTTCCTGAACGAGAAGGTGCTGGATTTCATCGTCGGATTTCCCCTTGAACATGGGCCTGAACCCGTCTGCCCGCTCGGGGGTACAGGCGGCCAGGAATTTTTCCAGATTGCCCTGGCTCATTTCCCAAAGCATCGATTTATACGCGGCTTCGGGCGTGGCGTAACCGGCCGGGGCGACAGTGGACTTTGTGGGTGAAGATTTCCCGACATCGGTCTGGGCGATTCCTGTCTGAATCAGGATGGTGGCGGCGCCAGTCGCCAGCAATGCGACCACGACGCCAACAGCGGCAGTTTTGATTTTTGTCCACGTCATAATTTTAAGTGTTGTTTCAATGATGGTTAATGTTGAAGTCGTCACGTTTGTTCCATGGACGGCGGCGACTGTGACGGAAGTCGCCAGCCCAATCTGGGCGGCTTGAACGGAATGGATGGAGACGGCTCCCGCGATCGCGGCAGCCGACAAGATAATTCCCCGCTTGATGAAAAGTTGCCGCAATTTATCCGTCGCGCGGCTGACGCGGGTCTTGGCCGCATTCTCGCTCACCCCCAGAGCCGCCCCCACGTCTTTCAAGTTTTTCCCTTCAAAGAACCGCAGGACAATCGCGGCGTGGTCCTTCGCCCCAAGCTGGGACATGGCGGCGTCCAGTATGGGAGCGATGACGTTCCAATCCTGGGATTCGGGTTCACTTGGATTCAAAACGGATTCCATGTGCATTTCCTGTTCGCGCCGTTGACGGCGGTGCTGGGTTTTTAAGACATCGGCGGCCGCGTACTGGGCGGTGCGGCAAAGCCAGGCGGAGAGAATCGTTTTCGAGTTAAGGGAGCCTGCTTTGCGCGCCAGAATAATGAAGACAGCCTGCGTGACTTCTTCCGCCAGATGAACGTCATGGACCTGGCGCATGGCGACCGAATTGACCAGGTTGATGTGCCGCGAAACCAGCGTGGCAAACGCCTGCTCGGAACCACTCCGGTCGTATTCCCGCACCAATTCCATGTCGTCGCTCATCATTCCACTTATATATGGACGCCGACGCGAAAAGGTTACATAAGATTCAGGCGCGCCGATGGAGAATTCAGCGGGAGGATTCGCGGGAGGATGGCGAACTGTCTCAAACGCTCGCCTCACGTTCGCGGCGCACCGGGATGCCTCGATAGGAATTGTGGTTCTGGAAAGATGCGGTCGGCGAGACGCCGACCGCGGCGACCGAGACGGTCGCGCTCCCCAAGCCATGAAATTCGTCGCGTGAGGGGAGGATTTGGGACTTCCAGCAACGGTTGAATCTTTCCATCCGTACGATAATGTTCGTTCGTGTCTGAAACACCAAACACCATTTTGAGGGACGCGGTCACAGCGTTGGCGAAACTGGTTTCCACTTTAGGACTCGGCGCTATTCTGGCGTCTAGTGTGCTTTGGGGCGCCTGGCCAGCGGCGGGGCAGGAAAAAGCCGCGTCCAATTCAAGACCTCTGGAAGGAGTTCTGCCAGACCAGGCCAACGCCATGGCCGATGTCGGTTACCATTTTGCCAATCTTTGGTTCGCCGGAGACAAGGAAAATTGGCCGCTGGCCGGCTATTTTCTGGAGCAGACCCAATCGCATCTTCAATGGGCGGTGCAAATCCGGCCCATGCGGACGACGGCGTCTGGCGCCAAAGTGGATTTGAATGGCATCCTCGAAGCTGTCACCAATACTTTTCTGAAACCCGTCGCCAGCGCCATCGAGAATAAGGACATTGCGGGCTTCAGGTCCGCGTATCGCCAGACGATGGTGGGTTGCTATGCCTGCCACATGGCTTGTGAGAAGCCGTTTCTGCGGCTGCAAATCCCGGCAGCGCCGGGCGCTCCCATCCTCAATTTTGCCCCCGCGGAAGAACTTGCCGGGGGAGCGGGACAAACGGATGATGTCAGTCTTGGGAGATCGTTTTTCCAGCAGAATTGCGCGCTTTGTCATGCCACCGGTTTAGGGCCCCGCAACACGGCGGTAGGCGGCCAGGGGCCCAGTCTCGTGGGCGTGGTGGGCCGTCGCGCGGGTGCGGCGCCGAATTTTAATTACACCAAGGCGCTGGCGGATTCCGCCCTGGCCTGGAATGCCGCCACCCTGGACCATTTCCTGGCCAATCCCACCACGGCGGCCCCGGGAACCACCATGCTGGTCTCTGTTCCCGATGCGAATAACCGGCGGCATCTCATCGCTTACCTGTCAACATTGCTCGCGCCGGCAGGCAGCGCCCAAAGCGCTGAGGTTTCCCCGGCCGCCGCGCCCGCGCCAGAGAACGATCCGGGCGATTGGCTGCACGCCGCCCCTGGCGTCCAACATCGCATCGACCTGGCGAGGCTGCCCGCGCCATTCAGCAGCCCTTCCGCCGGAAACGGCCCGCGGGTGGTCGAACGCCCGGCAGATGCCCAATTGGCCGTGCCGACAAATTTTACGGCGCGCTTGTTTGCCGCCGGCCTGTCCGGACCGCGTCTGGCGCGCGTCTCGCCCAACGGCGATATTTTCATTGCGGAGACTCGTGAGAATCGCCTCCGCGTCATGCGCGCGGCGGATGGCGCGGACGCGCCCTCGGAAAACGAAATCTTTATGGACGGGTTGGATCGTCCGTTTGGCATTGCCTTCTACCCTTCTGGCGACGATCCGCAATGGATTTACGTGGCGAACATCAATTCCGTGGTGCGCATCCCCTATCGGAACGGAGACCTCAAAGCACGCGACGCCGCCCAGGTCATGGTGCCCCGTTTGACCGCGACGACCGGCGGCCACACGACGCGCGATGTCACGTTTTCCAAGGATGACAAGCGGATGTTTATTTCCATCGGATCAGGCTCCAACATCGCGGAAGACATGGAGAAGAAGAACGCCGATGCCATCGCGGCGTGGCAGGCGGAGCATGGCCTCGGCGCTTCGTGGGATTCCGAAAGCAACCGCGCGGATATTCTCGTCACCGATGCGGAAGCCCATCAACCGCTCCATGCTTTCGCCACCGGCATCCGCAATGGTGTGACGATGGCTGTCAATCCAGATACTGGCGACCTGTGGGTTTCGACTAACGAGCGCGACGGCCTGGGGGACGATTTGGTCCCGGACTATATCAGTTCCGTCAAAGAAGGGGCCTATTACGGCTGGCCCTGGTATTATATGGGCAATCACGAAGACCCCCGACACGCGGGCGAAAGGCCTGACCTGGCAGGCAAGGCCACCGTCCCTGACGTGCCGTTGCAGGCGCATTCCGCCTCGCTGGAAATGGCCTTTTATAACGCAACTTCCGGCGCAGCGGTCTTTCCAGCGGATTACCACGGCGATATTTTCGCCGCCTTCCACGGCTCGTGGAACCGCAGCAACCGCACGGGCTACAAAGTCGTGCGCGTTCGCTGCCACAACGGCGCCGCCACCGGTGAATACGAAGATTTTCTGACCGGTTTTGTCATTGACAATACCAGCGTGTGGGGCCGCCCCGTCGGAGTGGCGGTAGCGCATGACGGAGCTTTATTGGTCACGGACGATGGCAACGGCACCCTTTGGCGGGTTTCCTACGGCGCACGCTAAGGAGCCTCCGCAAAATAACTTGGACATCCGCGCTTGATCTTTTGGCCGCTGGCTTTGTTGAACGCTCGTTACAGATCCATGCGGATATGCGCCTCGCGTTCGCCTCGACAGCGGCCAAAATCTCGGCGCGCAAATTGTTCAAGTTATTTTGCGGAGGCTCCTAAGGCCAGGTTGAGTCACGCTGTGCCAAAGGAAAACCTGTCCAGCCATTATCGGAGGGGGCTGGGATTTTACCGATGACCGCCCCCGCCACCATGTCCACCGCCGCCCGCCCCCCCCGTGGAAACCTCCACCACCGTGAAACCCGCCAAACCCTCCCCCGCCGTGGAACCCGCCATAGCCACCCCGTCCGCCATGAAGCCCACCGTAGCCTCCACGGAGGCCGCCATCGCGCCAACCATGGCGCCAGCCGTGACCCCACCCTCCACCTCCACCTCCAATGATTAGCGGCCCTCCATAATAATCGTAGTAGTCGTCATCATAAAATGGGGAGTCGTCGCCGTAATCCGGACCAATCACCGTGACGTCTGGAGGGGACGTTGTCGGAGTAACAACCGGCGATGGCGGAGGGGGTGCGACGGGTCCATTCGGGGCCAGCGTTGGTTGCGGTTGACCATACTGCTGCTGCATGGCCAGTTGCTGCTGTTGCAATTGGCCATCGCGCTGAGCCATCGCCTTGGTAATCTCTGGTGGAAGGCCCAAGGACTTTAGGTAAGGAAGTTTCCCAGGGGCGACGTGATACGGGAGGGTCGTGTTTTTGATGTAGATGATAATCAGGTCCTTATTGATGCCGTCCTGGAACAATTTCACGACTTCCTGCACGCCGTACGGCAAGGCGGAGGCCGGGGGCGCGCCAACGGCGGCTGGCGCGGTGACACCGTCATCCGCAGTGGAAGTGTTTTGACCGCTGGCACGGCTCCAAGGGACTCCGAAGCTAATCGCTGCCGCAGTGATGGTCGCAAGCGCCATCGGGAATATTGAGGTCCGATTTTTCATTTTTTCAATCCTCCGCTCTGGGGGCATGTCAAAATACCACCCATGATATTTGACTGTGCGAACATTAACGGCTGATGAATTTATCATTAAAACCGATCGAAATGAGGGCGTAGCCTGACGGGGAATGCCTTTGGAAGAAAACGGAGGCGGCAATGGCCAGCCTGTGGTTAAATCCGCAGGCTTCCGCTTTCAATTGAAGTCAAGACTCCAGGAGCTTCCCAAATCCTCGCCTAACCTTAGCACTACGTCTGAATGCTTCGATAGGAATCGTATGGCACCGGCAAGATGCGGTCGGCGAGACGCCCACCGCGGCGACCGAGACGGTCGCGCTCCCCAAGCCGGAAATTCGCTCATCTTAGGCGAGGATTTGGGAGCTTCAGGTTGGCTCCGCGCATTGGGGGGCCGTCATGGAGGAACGGCCATCGCGCGAACACGAGAAGGCAGCAAAACGTCGCGATGGCGCAAAAACATTGTTACCATTTTAGGATGAGCGGCATTTATCTATAGATGCAGGAATTGGACGACATCTCGTTGTTGCGTGAATACATCGATCACGATTCCGAGGACGCCTTCGCGGCCCTCGTCACGCGGCACGTCAACAAGGTTTACTCCATCGCGTTGCGCCACACGCGCAATCCGCATCAAGCTGAGGAGATCGCCCAGGCCGTGTTCGTTATTTTGGCGAGGCAAGCCCGGCAGTTAGGCAGTCGCGTCGTCCTCTCCGGCTGGCTGTGTCGAACCGCGCAATTAACAGCGGTGACTTTCGTCCGCAGTGAAACCCGCCGCGCGCGGCGCGAACAGGAGGCCTATATGCAAAATTCACTGGTCGAAACCGAGTCTGATGTCTGGCCTCAAATCGCGCCGCTGCTGGACGCGGCCATGGCTGGATTAAGCGAAGCCGATTATCACGCGGTGGTGCTGCGGTTCTTCGACGGGAGAAGCATGAAAGAAGTGGGGGCAGCCCTGGGCGCAAGCGAAGACGCGGCCAAGATGCGTGTCAATCGCGCCGTGGAAAAGCTGCGACGGTTCTTTGCCAGACGCGGCGTCGTTGTTTCGGTGGCGGTTTTGACGGCGGCGATTTCCGCGAACTCTGTTCAATCCGCGCCGGCGACCCTGACGAAAACGGCAACTACGGCCGCGTTGGCTAAAGGCACCGCAGCTTCCGCTCCAACCTTAACCCTCATCAAAGGAGTTTTGAAAATTATGGCATGGACAAAAGCAAAAACGGCCATCGTGGCGGGAGTCGTCGCGTTGCTCGTGACAGGAACGGCGACCGTCGTCGTCAAGAAGATGTCACACCCGATTCGTATTACCGCTGACCCCGTGAAGGTCGAGTTTCCCCTAAGTCCGCGAGGTGAGGGTCCAGGCCACCGCCCGGGTCCAGACGGTGTGGGTCCGGGTCGTCCTCTATCGAAACCCAACCCGAATGCACGGTTCGCCAATTTAACTCCCGAGCAGCGGGTCGAACAAGCTCGCCGGCATTTGCCGGAGTCTCTCGATGATTTACGGAAGTAGCCTCTCGATTCCCATTTTACCTATGAATAGAAACTCCGCAGGATTCACGCTGATTGAGCTGCTTGTGGTGATCGCGGTTATCGGCATTCTGGCCGGACTGCTGCTGCCCGCGCTCGCCGGTGGGAAAGCCCAAGCCCGCAATTCAGTCTGCACGAGTAACCTCAGGCAGCTCGGCATTGCCACACGGCTTTATTCCGAGGACAATAGGGGGCGGATGCCGAGCGCGGAGATCCTGCCGACGGACCCGATAAGTCCCGCCAGCCCTCTGCCTCGCATCTGCGACGTGCTAGCGTCCTACATCGGCAGGGCTTCTGGCACCAATACAAATGGCGTGACCGTGTTTAAATGTCCCTCCGATAAGGCGGGCCTGTTCACCAAGGAGGGCTCCAGCTATGAATGGAACGCGGACCTGAACGGCCAGCGCATCGACGAAACCAGGACGAAAAACGACTTCATGTTTTTGGTTGACGACAACACCGGCCAACTGGCATGGAGCACCAACTGGACGCTCATGTTGCCGCCACAGACGACTCCCCTTCTGCTGGATTACGAGGACTTCCATTCTCGCCCGCCCAAATCCGGGAAGAATGTTGTCTATATGGACAACCACGTTGCGCCGCTTGATGTCTCACCTAACTCTCACCCTGGGTATGGACAGGGCGGCTGAGGTGACAATGGGAGAGTTGGAATCCGAAGCGCGCGCCGGCGGCACGCTCCCGCGAGAGCGGCAGGGCAGTTTCGTCAAACTGCAAATCGAAATCCGCTACCCGCGCAAAGCCGAAAAGAGAGGCGCCTGGCAAGACCGCAAGCCCTTTTTTTGACAATACTGGTATCAATGCGGCGGATTTGTGCGACAATGGGCTGTGGGTTTTCCATTGTGAATATTTCATCCGCCATTTTTGACCGTAGCGCGCCGGATTTGGATTCGTGTCCGGACGAGTCACTGCCGGAGTTCGCCTTCATCGGCCGCTCGAACGTCGGCAAGTCGTCGCTGCTGAACATGCTGGCGGGCGAGCAGGGGTTGGCCCGCGTCTCGCCCACTCCTGGGTTCACCAAGCTCATCAACCTCTTCACGATGAACAAATGTTGGCGGCTAGTGGATTTGCCGGGATACGGCTTCGCCCAAACTGCGCGGAAGGACAGCGCCCGTTTCAACCAAGCGGTGAACGATTACTTGGAGAATCGCCCGAACCTCTGCCTGGTCTTTGCGTTAATCGAGTCCGGCCTGGCGCCGCAAGAAATAGATCTGGAGTTCGTGGAGTGGCTTGTGCGCCACGCCGTGCCGTTCGTCGTCGTCTTCACCAAAACCGACAAGGTATCCGCCGTCACAGCGCAGACGAACATCGCAGCATTTACCGATCGCATTTCGGCGTGGTTCGAAAAAGCGCCGGCGGTGTTCACGTGTTCAGCAGTGACCCGGCAGGGCCGGCAAGAGTTGCTCGGGGTCATCGACGATGAGATGACGGCCATCGACGCCGCGTCACTTCAGGCACGGGTGCCTCCCGAAATCTCACCAAACCCGAATTTGGAGGCGCGCTTTCGGGAAAACCGGAAACGGCGCCCCGACCTCAACCGCCCTTGGTGAGAACGTGGTTTTCAGATCGAGTTGGTATCGGACAATCCGGCGGTCTTTTGCCAGCCCGATTTCGGCTATTTGAATGGTTCCAGCCATTCAGCCAGTTTAGCGCAGTGGTGGAGCAACGGTTTTGTAATTCTACGAGGCTTTTTTGCCATTGTTAGCAACCTGCCATTCCCCTTGTTTTACAAGGGTTTTCTCAATTTCGGCGTTTGCTATGATTGACTCCATTTTGCCCTAAAAACGGCAACCCGTATCCAAAGGCGATATACAATGGCGATACTTGACAGCAGTATCAGCCGATGCCTTCCAGACGATCAATATAAACGTTGACCAGCTTGTTGGTTTTGAGCAGCGACTCGATCTGCGGCCAGCGGCGGGCGAGCAAAGCGTGATATTCGTTTCTGCGAAGATTGCCAAACCGCAGATGCACGACTCGCGGCGGCGGCGAACTCGTGATAATCCGATCCGAGAAATCCGTATCCTTGCTCACGATGACCAAATCATGCTTTCGGGCGAAATCCCAAATCTGTGAATCCGATGGATTCCGTCCAACGTTGGTCAAGGGGATGATCGGAAGCTTTGGCGAAAACCGCAGACACGAAGGCACGTTGCCGTCGAACAGATACCCCTTCATGCCGCCCGGATCAGAGAGAAATGATTGCCCATAACGCGCGAAGCGTAATCCAGGCACGCTTGCACGTCGGCGCGCTTGAGTTTTGGATACTCCTCCAGAACGTCCTCGATGGAATCACCAGCAGCGAGGAACTCCAAGACTGTCTGCACCGTGATGCGCGTGCCGCGAACCACAGGCCGCCCGTTGCAAACATCCGGTTTGATTGAAATGCGTTCCGACATGCCGCTACACTACCACAGCCGCCAACGAATCCAAGAGGAAACGAGGCCAAACAGCCGTTGTTGAAAACGCAGACGCACCGCAAAGTTGCACCGTTGGCACACAATGCCGCCACCATGCAGTGGCTGAAGGCTCGTTCATTTTTCATGGCACGCCTTACCTCTAAGCAAGCTTAGGGATTTCGCGGGACACCAATCACCCACGAATTGGACGAATTTCAGACATGCGCCAGCCAATGCCTGACTGCACATTAGACCGCGGGCAAACAGGATGAAAACGCCGCGTCGTGACCTTGTCAACGCGCACCGCACCGGGCCGACAGGCTTCAAAGATTCGCTTCGTGTTTCCTAAGTGCCGCAGTTCCCGGCGGAACGAGCATTGTCAAGGTGGAGGCGGCGGGAGGAGTGGGCACTACCTTGACAAGCGCAGCGGAGCCGTACAATGCCAGCGGCAAACACGAAGCACACACGGCAGGCAGCAATTGCCACCCCGATTTTGCGGCAACTGCCGGACATTCTGCGTATGCCTCCCGTATGGGAAATCGCATGGAAACAAGTTTCCGAACCCTTTTCGGAACACGGTTTCCATCAAGCCGGTTGCCAGCGCAAGGAGACAGGCGTCCCCTCCTTTTCCAGTGTCCAGGCCGCGTCCAACCGGCGACCAGAAATTGTTTAAGTCCTGTCCGAAGCGCGTCTAGCGAAACACATAAGCTTGCTTAGACGTACAGCGTGCCGTTCAAAAATCAGTGAGACTTGCCGAATTTCTTGCGGCATGAGTCGTTGACGGTTGCGGCATTTTTGCGGTGGCAGTCGTTGGCTCCTGCGGCATTCTTGCGGCAAACATCGTTGGCGCTTGCGGCACCGTTTGCGGCAACGTTTGCGGCAACGGTCGTGGATGGTTGCGGCGTTCCTGCTGCAAAATATCGTCGAAGCCTGCGGCGAGTGTCGTTGACCAACCGCTAACGGACGTTAGAGGTCAGGCGTCCCTTCTGTTTTTATGGGTCTCAAGCGAATGCGCTCGCACAATCAACCACGCCCTCTTTTGGCCTTTAGGAGTGGGTTGTTGGCTTCGTCGGATGCGTGCTGCAACCTTTGTTGCCGGGTGCTGCTGCTGTGCGTCACTGGCCAGGTCAGGCCGCTTCTGTCCTCTCGCGCCGGACTGGCGCAATGCGATTGATCGCCCCAGGAACAGCCCCCGCTCAATCGCTGATGCTTTTGCCGCGCGGGAGCCATGCCGGTCCATTCAAAGTGCGTCCAGGGGACTTGCCACACTGAGCGCCTCGGCGTGCAAGTATCCCATCGTCGTCTCCAGCGACTGATGGCCCATGGCCTCCTGTATCGCCCGTGGATTGGCGCCGCGATTGAGGCAGTGCGTTGCATACGCGTGACGAAGTCCTGCGGCAGGATGAATAATCCGGCTTTCTGGCACGCTTTGCGAACCGCCCGTTGCACGTTGGCCTCGTGCAATCTCCACCGGACCCATTTCTTCGTTCGCGGATCAAGACAACTATTGTTTGCCGGGAAAAGCCAGGCCCAATGCCAGTCAAATTGCGCCGCTGGATACTTGACCGCCAGTTGATGCGGCAAGGCGGCTGGCACGCGATCCTGTTGATCCCGCTTCCACACCACCCGGGCCGATTCAATTTGCTCCCGCATGTCTTCCAAGGCCGAACACGGAATGGCCACCGCGCGGTCCTTGCCGCCCTTGCCCGCGCGGATGATCAATTGCGCCGTTTCCACGTTCACGTCCTTGATCCGCAGGTTGAGTGGTTCGCAGACGCGCAATCCGCAACCGTAGAGCAGCCGTACCGCCAGGCTTGTGGCAAAGTCACTGTCAGCCTGGACTGTCTTGATTAACTGCCAGGTGTCGGTCGGTGTCGGGGCGCGGCGAATTTGGGCCGGGCGCCTGGCCCGCAAAGCCCGGACGTTTTTCAGTTCCACGCCCAGGGCCTCTTTGTAGAAAAAGATAATCGCGTTAAAGGCTTGATTTTGGGTGCTGGCCGCGACATTCTCCTGAGCCAGAGCATTCAAAAACCGTTCCAGTTTTTGTTCACTCGATAAATGAGCCGGAAATCCTTTGAGGTTGTCGCAATATCGCCGGAGCCAGGCGCAGTAGCTCCGCTCAGTGGCGAGTGCAAGATGCTTGCGCCGAATCACTTCCGTAAGCCATGCCACCGCTTTTTCGATATTCATTCAGCTATTTTAATATACGAACCGCCTGTTGTATATTAATAGCTAAAGAGAGGGTGCGGGACAAAAAAGTAACCGGTCTCGAGTTTCCGAAGGCTCCGATTGGTTTTTGGTTGCATAGTTGTGTACTGTAGTACACATTTTGCCCATGCCGAATCAATATTCCGCTCTTCTCCAGCAACGCTCGGTCCTTCTCGATCAAATGGCTGCCCTTGATCGCATGGAAAGAGGCCGACTGTTCGAGCAGTTCTTCAAGGGCCAAAAGGACGGCCAGCCCGTCTCCTGGGGGCCGTACTATGTCCTCCAGCGTCGGTTCGGCAACAAAGTGCTCAAAGAGCGGGTTCCGGCGGAACGCCTTCCCACCGTTCAAGCCGACATCCAACACCACCAGCAGTTCCAAAAGCTGGCCGACCGCTATGCCGAAATTACCGAAGAGATGACGCGCTTGCAGGACGCCGACCCTGAGCTAAAAAAAAAGCCCAGTCCTTCCAAACCGACCAATTCCAGGAAACCCAGGCGTTCTTAACGCTGGCCCGCCAACGCCTCTCGCAATCCTCGACCGACACGGCTTTTCCCTGCTGGCTGGACGAAGGGCTGCGGAGCGCCTTGCACCAGGATGGATGCCGGCTGCTGGAAGATTTGCTCCAGGACCCCGCCCTGGAGATTCCGGGAAACCAGGGGCGTGCCGGCGAGAAGCTCCATCCCGACCGGCCCAAGGAAATGCTCACCGTGTTGGGGCCGATGAGCTTGAAGCGCGGCTACTTCTATCAGCCCGCCTCGGGAGGCCAAGCCCAGGGGCAGGGACGCTGTCCTTTAGATGAAGCTTTAGGTTTGATCGACGGCTACACCCCGGGGATGGCCAAAATGATGTGCCGGGCAGGAGCGATGGCTTCGGGCTATGAAGCGGCCAGCGCCGATTTGAAAGCCTATGCCGGCTTGGAAGTCGAGGGGCGGCAAATCCAACGCATGGTCAATCTGATGGCCGATGACATTCATGCCCACGGGCAAAAAGCCGAGCCCTTTCAGGAGGTCAAGCCGGTCGAGGTTTTCTACGCCAGCGTGGATGGGACCGGGGTGCCGATGATGGCCGAGGAAGTCCAGGGCCGTGCGGGCAAGCAGGAAGACGGCTCCGCCAAAACGCGCGAAGTTAAATTGGGATGTGTTTTTACCCAGCAAAGCACCGATGACGAAGGACAGCCCTTGCGCGATCCCGCCTCTTCGACCTATGTCTCCAGTTTCGCTTGCGCCCCAGACTTCGGCCCGTTAATTCGCGCCGAAGCGTTGCGTCGGGGAATGGCTTTGGCCACGATGGTGGTTCTGCTCGGAGACGGCGCCGCTTGGATCTGGGAGATCGCGCGAACTTGCTTTCCCTTTGCCGCGCAGATTGTGGACTTCTATCATGCGCTCGAACATCTGACCGCCCTGACCGACCTGCTCTTTGGAACCAAGAGCGTCTTATCCAAAGAATATCAGGCGCGTTGGCGGGCTTACTTGGAAGTCGATCAAGTCGCGGCGCTCATCCGGGAAGCCAACACTTGGATCCTCCAACTCGGGTGCGAGGCCAAGGCAGCAGGGAAGGCTTTGGGTTACTTTGAAAACAATCAAAGTCGGATGCTCTATGGCACCTTCCGAGACAAAGGTTATTTCATTGGTTCGGGCGTGGTCGAGGCCGGGTGCAAAACCGTGATTGGCCGCAGAGTCAAACAATCGGGGATGCTCTGGTCATTAACCGGAGCCGGCAAAGTCCTGGCCATACGATGCGCCGTCATGAACCACGACTTCGATGGCTTTTGGGGGCAAACTCGAATTTCCTCAGAATTGAAGGCGGCCGCTTGATTGAGCGCCACCGTTCGCCGGGTTCCGGTTACTTTTTTGTCCCGCACCCCTAAAGAGCTAAAGAGACGCGGATGCATAATCTCCTTGACATGTACATTACAATATCCGCGCTCTTTAGCCAATCGTTGCAACGAACGGAGAGGCGGGTGTTGGAGGTTCAATGCCAGTGGGCCGTCGTTGAACTTAATTATTAGGCGGCTTCGAGCGCGCATCGAAAATATCAATGCCACGAGCTAAAATATCAATTATGGCGTTTGCATAAAGGTTGGTAGATTAGTGGTCATGAAAACATCACCGCATATTAACAAATTGATTGCAACGCTTGCCATATTGCTGCCAGCTTTGACTTCGTGGGCGACCGAGAGCGTCGTCACACCGGCGATGGTTGGTCATTGGGAAGGGAATGCGCGGATCGTTGTTAATTGGTGCCACCAAAAGAACCTGAGCGTTAAGGTGGACATTCATACGGACGGAAGCGTGAGCGGCACCGTCGGCGACGCCAAACTCACGGATGGCCGTTTCGAGTCGAATCGCGGCTGGTTAGGCCGCAAATTGAATCTATGGAGCGACTATATTATCGCGGGCGGCCTTGACGGCGACATCGTGTCGGCTGAAGGCATCAAGCGTGAGCGTGTGTCGTTGGCGCTGGATTACAACGACGGCGTTTTCAAGGGAGGACTGGGCACAGAGGGAGCGTTCTGCGTGTTCTCCAGCGAGCATACGAGGAAGGAGAAAATGGGTCTCACCGCCATGCGTCTTACATTGATTCGTTCGCAATGACGCCGCCTAACAAGTCGCCGGAGCCAACCGCCGTTATCGCTTTCGGTTGGCCGGGAAGTCGCGGGTGCGCGAACGCCGCGAGTCGGCGGTGGCTCAGCTTTTTTCGTTAGACGTCATTACACTTTATGAAAATGCACACCATCAGCATAGTCACGGCAGCCACTATTCTTTTAGCAGGCTGCGGCAAACAGAGCGGCTCGTCTGGCACAGCTTCATCGCCAGCAAACGAGCAGAGTAGCGCAGAATCAGCGGCGAAAACCGCCAACATCACCGGGACTTGGAAATGGGTAGCGCCCACAAACCCGGACGGCAAGACACCGAACATCACCTTTACTCTGAATCTACAAGGGGAGACGGTGACAGGCACGGTCAACATGAGCACCATCACGGATGCCATCACCAACGGCGTAGTTAAAGGTGATGAAGTCTCATTTCAGACAATCCGTGAAGGCAAAGCAGGGCCGGCCATAAACACATACAGCGGCAAAATCAGCGGCGATTCAATCAAGGGCACGGTAGAGACAGATGTGGGCGGCAAACCATTCGGCGCCAAAGATTGGGAAGCTGACCGGGTCAAGTAATAGGTCGCACATGACGCCTAACAAGTCGCTGGAGCCAACCGCCGTTGGCGCTGTCAGTTCCGCTGTCGCGGTTCACGTCGCGAGTCGGCGGTGGCTCAGCTTTTTTCGTTAGATCAGAAAGCTACCTTAAGAGCTTGAACTTGGCTGTGCTCGTCTCGCAAATGCCCATACGTCTTCATGCAGAGCGCCCCGCCGTCTTGGTGTCCAAGCCAACGCGACACGGTGGGAATGTCAACGCCGGATTCGATGCAGCGCGTGGCGAATAAATGGCGCAGGTCGTGGTGCGTGATGCGTTTCACCCCGGCCAATTTCGCAGCGCGGTCTATTGATTTTTGGCACTCGAAAACTTGCATTACGGGTTTTTCGGGCAATTCTCCCGGCTGCTCCTTCCGCATTTTTTCCAGCAATTGCCGAAGGCTGCTGTTCAACGGAATCCAGCGGGCTTTGCTGTTTTTGGTGACGCGGACGTGAAGCTGTCCCTTCTCGAAATCCACGTCGCCCCAAAGAACATGCCGGCCCTCGTCAATCCGCACGCCAGAAAAGGCCAGGAATCGAAACAGGTTGGCACAATCCTTTGCCTGTCCAGCGCCAGAGGTTGCAATGTGCGTGGCCATCTCTTGAAACTGCGCCTGGGACGGCAGATGCAATTCCTTCGGTTTCACGCGCCGCCGGTCCACGAACTTGGCTGGATTGTCCACCCGATAGCCATGTTCCACTGCGATGTCGAAAATTCGGCGCACGATGCCCAATGCGCCGTTAAATCGCGTGGGGCTGTAATCCTTGCCGTGGCGAGCCGCCCAATCGTTGCAGTCCTTTTGTGAAATCCGGGCAATCTCGCTCGAATACAACTCCGGCCAGGTCTTTTTCAGGGCGATCAGGACTTCACGCTTGTAGAGCTTGGTGCGTGGCTGGTTGTTCGCGTCGTCCTCGATCTCTTTCCTGAAAATCTCGATGATAACCTCGCCCTTGACCGATTGGCCTTTGTTGATGGCCAGCCGCCGGTAATCTTGCAGAAAATCGGACAGCTTGACCTTGGCTACACTCAACACATGCGTTTCGAGCGAGCGGCGAATCAACTTGCCATTGACCCGGACTCTGCCAAAATATGTTCCACTGGGTTCGTATCGGATGAGATTGGGATACGGTGTTTTGAGCCAGTCGGCGTCGGCTTTGGATTTGCGCTCGGTGAGCGATGGTAATGTCGTTTTCATGGCGGAAAAAACATACCATATACAAATTGAGTATGCAAATCGAAATCAGGCTCAAAAAGCGTGGTTGTAAGTAGTTTATGTTAAGGTTTTTAGCCAGTTTAGCTCAGCGGTAGAGCAACGGTTTTGTAAACCGTAGGTCGTCGGTTCGACCCCGACAACTGGCTCCATTTCTCCAATTTCCGTGCCATATCACCCGCGCACACGGCCACTGGCAGGAGAGTTGGAAGGCCGATTCATCGAGAATTCGGTCGGACGTTTTCCATCCGCTGTTGGATGCGGCGGGCTAGCCAGTCGGCTCGCCTGAACGCTGGCCATTCCAGGCATCCGCAACCCGCGCACCGCGGGTCCGCCAAAAGCGGCCCTGACACTGTCAACCATTGATAAGTGCAATTCATGATTATAATAAGAATAAATTGACATTCCGCCTGATGGATGGCATGGTGGGTGCGACAATTAACAACCAGGCTAGCTCAAAGCTCAACGTGAAACTGGCGGAAGCGGGACTTCATAACCGCTTCCGCCAGCCTTTGGTGTCGTCATCGCGGCACCGGCAGAGGCATACCTGAGACGCTGGCCAGATTAAGATTGATTCCGCGGGTATGTGTATCAATTTGAATTTGGAATACCGCCGGGATGCGCCCGACCACTCGTTCCGGGGTTTCCCTGATTTTCAGGTTGTCTGCTCACCTGGTACTTTAAGGCAACGTGACCAACGAAGATGACCGAATTAAAAACCTGGCCGCAGCCGTGAAGGAAAATAAGGCCGCCATAGAACGGGCGCATCGGCTTGTTGACAAACTGACGCTTCGGCTTGAGAGTGTTTGTCCAGAAGCCGTCCAATCCCGTCGCAAACGGGGTCGGCGACTCCCGCCTCCACCGCCGGGGGTCACAAGCAAGCTCTGATCCCGGCAGAAGTCGTCGTGCGTGAAACACCGAGGGCACCTTGGGATCAGGCGGACGCGCACGGACCGCCTGATTCCCAAGAGATCGGTGATCTGCCTTATGGCAGAATGTGAGTGGAAGAAACCAGCAGGCAGACAGGCGGCACGGCCACGTTGTTCGGCTGATAGCTGGTGGTGAAGGTATAAGTTGTATCGACGGGACAAGTCGGCAGTTCGCCGTTGGCGCCACGGCCCAAATAGGGCTGCAAGTCACTGCTTTGTGGAGTGTCGCTGGACTGCTTGCGCTGCTCCAAGGCCCATTGCTGCTTGGAGGAATCGATCAGGCGCAAGTTGTTGATGCAGGCGTTTTGCTGCGAGGTGGTGCGGGCTTTGATGAAATTGGGAATGGCGATGGCCGCCAGCATACCGATAATCGCGACCACGATCATAATCTCCACCAAAGTGAAGCCGGATTTCTTTGCAGTATTTCGTTTCATAGCTTTCTTTCATTTGACACGGCGTGAACAAAGCCAGGAGCGGGTTAATACTAGGACATAAGTTGTTCACGGATTGCTCTCTGGCAGCCGTCATTTTTGATAACAGCATTGACCATTCCGTCTCAGCATTGCGAAAAAGGAACTCGCACAAGGAAGAGGCCGTCGCATTCTGGTGCCAGCCAGAATTTGGCATGAAGCATCTCTTGGCGGTCTGCTGTCTTAAAAATGGAATTTCACAAAACACCATAAATGATCGTAAGCTAAGGGAACGTGTCCAATTCACTGGTTATCAATGAGATTTATCTCAGCGTGCAAGGCGAGAGCACGCTGGCGGGGTTGCCCTGTGTTTTCATCCGTTTCACGGCCTGCAACTTGCGCTGTTCCTATTGCGATACGGCTTACGCGTTCAGAGAGGGGAAACGCATGACGCGGGATGCCATTTCCGCCCGCGTCCATGAGCTGGCCGCTCCCTTTGCCGCCGCGCCTGGCCTGGGGCGGCTGCCCCTGGTGGAACTGACCGGCGGTGAACCGCTTTTGCAGAAAAACGCCCCGGTTCTGATGAAATCGCTCTGCGACGACGGCTTTACCGTGCTCCTGGAAACCAGCGGCGCCCACGACATCGCGCCAGTCGATGCGCGCGTGCGGCGCATCATGGATTTAAAATGCCCGAGCAGCGGGGAATCGGCCCGCAACCGCTGGGAAAACCTCGCTCTCTTGCGCGGCACAGACGAAGTCAAGTTTGTCATTGGCACGGTCCAGGATTACGAATGGGCCAGGAATATCGTTTTGACGCGGAATCTGGCGCGGGTTTGCCCGGTGCTCTTTTCCTGGGTCTCCTCTCTCCTGCCGGGACAACAGGACCCCTCGCTGCAACCGCTCCCGGAAGGACAGGTCCCCATCACGCGCCGCGGCTTGGTGGAACGCATGGTGGCCGACGCTTTGCCGGTGCGTTTTCAACTGCAACTGCACAAGTTCATCTGGCCACCCGATGAGAAAGGCGTCTAGCGCATGAACTCTGAAAGAGCAACGATAAGCTTGCTGGCTTCCTCGGAGGGAAAAGCCAGACTTATGAAGAGTTCCGTCGGCGGGACGCCGACGGAGGCGACCGAGACGGTCGCGCTCCCAGGGGAGTTTTCGAGGATCAGGGCATGAGTTCCGCGTCCAAGAGGATTCTTGACATGTTGCGCGACTACGAATCGCGCAACATGCTCCATATCGAACCCGATGGCTCCTGGCCCATCGTCTGGGAGCGGGCTGCCGGCGCCAGCGTCTGGGACGCCGACGGCAAACGGTATATTGACCTGACCGCGGCTTTTGGCGTCGCCGCCGCCGGCCACGCCAATCCGCGGGTCGTTGCGGCTGGGCAAAAACAATTGGCGAAACTCCCGCACGCCATGGGCGATGTGCATCCGCACGCTTTGAAAGCCCAATTGGCGCGGGAATTGAGCCGGCTGACCTTCGAGCGGTGGAGCGCCGGGTGCGGCAAAACCATTTTTAACAATTCCGGTTTCGAAGCAGTCGAGGCCGCGCTCAAGACCGCCCTGCTGGCTACGGGCAAAAAAGGAGTGGTGGCGTTCACCGGGGCCTATCACGGGCTGGGCTACGGCGCGCTCAACGCCACCCACCGGACGTTCTTCCGCGCGCCTTTTCTCCCGCAATTGGGCCGCTTCGGTCATTTTGTCCCCTTTCCGTCGCAAGCGGCGAATCTGCCCGAGGTCAGACGGCAGGTCAATGAACTTCTTGACAACGGGAAATGCGGCGCGGTGCTGGTCGAGGCCGTGCAAGGCCGAGGCGGCATCCGCGTGCCGCCGGCAGAGTTTTTATCCACGTTGCGCGCGGCCTGCGACCGTACCGGCGCGGTCCTCATCCTCGACGAGGTGTTTACCGGCTTTGGCCGGACGGGAAAATGGTTTGCCTGCGAAGAAAACCGGGTTGTCCCGGATCTCATCTGCCTCGGCAAGGCGCTGACGGGCGGTTTTCCTCTCTCCGCCTGCGTCGGCCGGGCAGACCTGATGGATGCCGCCTGGCCGCCTTCCGCGGGGGAAGCCATTCACACCAGCACCTTTCAGGGCCACCCCGTCGGCTGCGCGATGGCGCTGGCGCAGATCGCCGAGATTCGCGCCGGCAAACTGCCCGCGCGCGCCGCCACGTTGGGCCGCCACCTTCTTGCCGAATTGCGGCAAGCACTCACGCCGCAATGCTGTCAAATTGAAATTCGCGGACGCGGCCTGATGGCCGGGGTGGAATTGCGGCGCGCGGACGGCTCGCCCGCCACGGACCTGTCCCTGGCCGCTGTCAAAGGAATGTTGCGGCGGGGTTTTATCGTCCTGCCGGAAGGCGAGCACGGCAACGTGATCAGTTTCACGCCGCCGCTGACCATCACCCGGTCGGAGCTCGCGGCCGCCGTCCAAGCCTTGCGGGGGGCCCTCTCGTGATCCTTTCCGAAATGAAGGGCGTGCTCGCCCAGCGCGGCTGGATGTTGACGAAATCTCTTGGCCAAAACTTTCTCCACGACCAAAACCAGCTTCGGCGCATCCTGGCGGCGGCCGAATTAACGCCGCAGGACAAAGTGTTGGAAATCGGCCCTGGCCTCGGTCCGCTGACCGAGTTGCTGGTCGAGAAATGCGGTGAAGTGCTGGCGATCGAAAAAGACCAGCGCTTATTTGGGTATTTGGCGGAGAAACTCTCTTCTCAGTCCAATCTAAAACTCCTTTGCGCCGACGCCTTGGATTACCTGAAAACTGAGCGCGACTGGAACGATTGGAAGCTGGTTTCCAACCTGCCTTACAGCGTGGGCTCGACGATCCTGGTGGAGCTGGCTGAGGCCGAGTCCCCCCCGCGACGCATGGTCGCCACGCTGCAACTGGAAGTAGCGCAACGCCTCAACGCCGCGGCCGGCACGGAGCTTTATGGCATTTTCGGCCTGTTGCTGGGCTTGCGCTACCACGCGCGCGCCAACTTCAGGATTCCCGCCACCTGCTTCTTTCCCGCGCCGGACGTGGACTCGGCCTGTGTCATCCTGGAACGGCGCGGCGACCCTCTCTTGCCCACCGCGCTGCACGCTCCTTTTCGCAAGATTGTGAAACGCGGCTTCTCCCAACGGCGCAAAATGATGCGCAAATTGCTCAAACAGGACTGGCCGGAAGAGAAGCTCTCGTTCGCATTTGGGAAACTTGGGCTTTCCCCGCAAGTCCGCGCCGAGGAAGTCAGCCTGGAACAATTCGCGCGCCTGGCGCAGATTATTGCCGCATGAACGAGGAAATCTTTGATATTGTCAATGAATACGACCAGGTCATCGGCCGGCTGCCCCGCTCGCAAGTCCATGCCGAGGGCCACAAACATCGGGCCGTCCACGTGCTGGTCTTCAACGCGCGGGGCGAACTCTTCCTGCAAAAGCGCTCCCTGCTCAAAGACACCTTTCCCGGGGTTTGGGATTCCTCCGCCTCCGGCCACCTTGACAGCGGCGAGGATTACGAGGCTTGCGCCGTCCGCGAAGTGCGGGAGGAAATCGGCCTGGTTCTTTCCGCGCCGCCGCGCCGTCTCTTTAAGGTCGATGCCAGCCCCGCCACCGGCCAGGAATTCGCCTGGGTCTATCGCCTGGAGTCAGAGGGCCCATTCACCCTTCATCCCCTGGAAATCGAACGCGGCGATTGGTTCGCGCCCGCCCGCATCTCCGAATGGATTCAGCAGCGCCCGCAAGACTTCGCCAGCGCCTTTGTTTTGATTTGGAAGAAATTCTGTGCTATTGGAAGAGTATCATGAGTAGGATTATCTCGCTCTCCGGTTCGATCATTGTGGTTTGCGTTCTTCTTCTTTCCGGGACCTCCCTGAGAAGCCAGTCCAGTGAGAATTATTACATTTACGTTTCCAATGAACGCTCCGATAACGTCTCGGTCATCGACGGCGCCACCCGCGAAACCGTCGCCACCATCCCCGTCGGCAAACGCCCGCGCGGCATTCACCTGAGTCCCGACGGCAAAACGGTTTATGTCGCCGTCAGCGGCACTCCGCCGGAACCGCCGCCCAAGCTGGACGCCAACGGCAATCCCATTTTCCTAAAGGGCCACGACGACGACGATGACAATAAGGAATCTGACAAGTCCGCCGATGGCATCGCCATGATCGATGTCGCGCAACGGAAGCTGGTGGGCAAACTCCCCGCCGGCTCAGACCCGGAACAGTTCGCCGTCAGCCCGGACGGGAGTCGTCTCTTCATTTCCAACGAGGATGTGGCCACGGCCAGCGTCCTGAATATTGCCACGGGAAAAGTGGAGAAGATTATTCCCGTTCATAAGGAACCGGAAGGGGTCGGCATCCGGCCCGACGGCAAAGTCTTTTACGTCACGTGCGAAACCGACGGCGAAATCTTTGCGGTCGATGCCTCGACCTTTAAAGTGATCACCCATTTCAACGTGGGGGGCCGGCCCCGTTCGGTGGATTTCCTGCCAGACGGCGCGCGCGCTTTCATCCCCTCGGAATCCGCCGGGCAAATACATATTATTGACGCAGTCAGCAATCAGCCGCTGGAGACGGTTGTGCTGGCCAAAGGTTCCCGGCCTATGTGCGTCAAGGTGTCGCCGGACGGCCGGAAGGTCTATGCCGGGACGGGGCGCGCCGGGTCCATCTGCGTATTGGACGCAACGTCGCACGAGGTGCTCAATTACATCAAGGCTGGCACCCGCCCGTGGGGCATCATTATTTCGCCGGACGGCAAGTTTCTCTATTCGGCCAACGGGCCTTCCAACGACATTTCCGTGATTGACCTGGCGGCGGAAAAAGAAGTGCAGCGCGTCAAAGCCGGGACCAGCCCCTGGGGAATTGTGCTCGTCCCCAAAGCGCTCTGATCATTCCCCGATGATGAAGGTTTCCTGCGCGGTAATGCTGCGGGTCCAACCGTTCTTGAACGCTTTGGCCCGCACTGTCGTTGAATTGGTGAGATGCAGCGGTTGTGCATAAAGCGGGTCGTCCGCCGCCGGAATGCTGCCGTCGAGGGTGTAGCGAACGACCGCGCCTGGCTCGCCCACGGCCAGCACGACATCAATTGGCTTGGGAAAGTTTCCCGCTGGCAATGAGAATTCCGGCGGCGGCACCACGGACCGTCCGCCCAAGCTTTCGATCCACTGCCGCAACAGGGCCATGCCCTCGCCATCCACCGTTTGCCGCGCCAGTGGCGGCATTTTGAACCCCTCAACGGTATTGGCGCGCATGTAAAGGATGGAGCGCCATCGGTCACGGGGAGCGATCATGCGGGCATGGTCGATTCCTTCGTCGATCAAAACCGGGCCGTCGATCAACCCTTGTTTCTCCAGCGGCGTCTCATAGCGGGCATCGAAATAGGCCACCGTTCCGCCCGGCCGATGGCAATGGGCGCAATTCACATCCAGGTAAGACCGCGCGCGATCTTCCAGGCTGCGGCTGGTGTCATCGGTACGAGCTAAAAAATCGGCGGGCGTGAGCGCGGCAATGGACGGCGCGGAATCAAACAAACCTAAGTCGTTCCACGCCGTGAGAATATCCCGATTGAGCTGGCGAGTCTTAAGACCCAGCACGCCCCCGGCGCGGTCCGTGTGGCAAGTCCGGCAATCCTCGCGGCTGGGATAATACCAAGCCTGCGTTCTTTCGCCCGCGGCGGTGCGAATGAGAACACTTTCCGTCAAATTGGACGCCAGAAGATCGGCGTCGCTGTTGTCAGGCCGCCACTTATAGACCGCGCCAAAGACTGAGCCGTTGGTCCCGCACACCAGCAGGCGCGTTTCCAATCGCCGCCGCCGCAATGGCTGGGCCTCATTGGTCGCCAATTCAAAATGTTTGACAAAGACCGTGCCGGCGGGGAATTTCCACGCCCCTTGCCGGGCGTAGCCAATCCTGGCCTCAGGCAGCGCCATCCAGCGCCGCTTCTGAGCGCCGTCCGACCAAAAGGAAATGTTCAACTCGTAAGGTACCAGGCCGTCGCGCGCGCTGAGACGCCGAGTATCCTGAAAGGCCCCCGTTTGTGAGAGCAACGCCGGCCACACTCCATCCGGGCGATTGGGCAGGCCCAGGTAAGCGGCAGGCACGGTTCGGCCGGGCGGCTGGCTGGACGTTAGATTCAAACGCACCGCAGTCTCAAGTCCGCCGGCAAACTGCCGGATCTTCTTCGTCACACCAGGCGCGGGAACATAATCGTACTGGCCCGCCGGATAGCCGGTCAGGACCACGTAATCGTATGGGTGGACTTTAGGGCGCCGCGGAAGATCAGTCAAAAATACCAACCCGACGGCCACGGAATTCGGCTCGTGACCTTCGACTAGAGCGGCGGGACGGGCTGGATTGGCGTTGCCGCGCGTCACCCAGGAATGGTTGAACGGCGGTTGCAAAAGGCTGGTATAACCGCTATCGACCACCAATCCCGCCTTGGTGATTTCCAGCACGCGTCCGCAAATGCAGCGCCGGCCGTGGATACACTGGGCGCGAATCTGTTCCGCGCCCGCATACTCGTTGGTTTCGCCAAAGACAGAATGAGTTAACCCCAACAACGCCACGACCCACAGTAAAAACAAAGATCGGTGGGGCGGGGCTGCCGCGCCGCCCATTCTTCTTCTTCGGCACG
This sequence comes from Limisphaerales bacterium, assembly GCA_052139695.1. Taxonomy (GTDB): domain Bacteria; phylum Verrucomicrobiota; class Verrucomicrobiia; order Limisphaerales; family Palsa-1400; genus PLGF01. The sequence continues at coordinate 11,719 of JBKQWF010000177.1, read as the reverse complement.
GCGCCGGAAATCCAATAGTGAGGGGAGAATCAGGGCGGAGCGGCAGCTCCGCCCGCTCCGCCCTACCGAAGCGGCTCACGGCTCTTGCAATACCCGGTAGAACCTGGATAAGGCGCCGGAGGCAGAGGGGTCGGAGAGAGTGAACGGCGATGTCGCGGGCGTGTTTGTGCTGATCGATGTCCATTGTGTCAAATTGGTGCTGACCTGGAGAATATAATTGGAACCGATGGGCCCCGCAAAGGTCATTTGGAAAGCGCCGCCGGCAAACTCTGGAGACAAGAAGAATATACCCGGCAGGATCGTGTACTGGGCCGTCCCCACCACGCTGTTGACGTAGCCGGCTTCCCAGGCGCTGGCATTGACGGTCGCACTGTTGGTCAGCGCGAACGGCAGCGCATAAACCTGCGAATTGGTCGTCGGCAAAGAGCCGTCCAGCGTGTAGTAAATCGTCACACCCGGGGCGGGCGGTTGCAATGTCACATTGACAAATCCCTCGAACATTCCACCCGCCGGAGCCACCGTGGGCGGGGGCAAGGCCGGTGTCCCGCCCAGGCTGTTAATCCAATCGGCCATCAATTGGACCGCGTTTGTGTCAATAAGGTTGCGAGCCAGCGGCGGCATTTGGATGGCGGGATTGACCACGTCCATGCGATCGTAGAGGCTCGACCGCCAAACGTCGTTGGGCGTGACAATGTTCACATTGTCGTAACCGAGGTTTCCCTTGGCCGCCGGTGTGTTGATAATGTTTTGGCTGGCCAGGGGCGTATCGTAGCGGGCATCGAAAGTTGGGCCGCTGCCGCCGGGTTGATGACACTGGGCGCAATTGGCATCCAGGTAAGACCGGGCGCGCTGCGCATAGGAAGCCGCCGTATTCGTCACCGCGGAGAGTTGTTCGACGCTTGGAATTTGCGATTCGTCCATGGCGGGATAAAAGAGTCCCGCGCGGTTGAGAGATCGCAGTTGGTTATCGGCCACGCCGTTGGGATAAGCGAAGCTGCCATTCAACTGGCGGGCGTTCACCCCAAGAACATAATTGGCCACCGCCGTATGGCACAGCAAACAATCGCTCGGGCTGGGATAGTACCACAACTGCGTGGTCACGCCATTGGGGGTGGCAATGGAAATCGCCTCAGTCAAATTGCTCGTCAGCAAGTCGGCGTCGCTGTTGTCAGCCCGCCATTTGTAAGTGACGCCATAGACGGCGCCGTTGGTATCCCGCACCAGCAACCGGGTTTCCAGGCGGAGGAGCGAACCCGGATCGCTTTGATTAGTGAGCAATTCGAAAGTTTTGACAAAAACGGTGCCGGCAGGAAACGACCACGTCCCCGCGGGCGCGTAAGCAATTTGTTCACCGGGCGTGAGAGGCGCCCCACTGTTGGGAACGGAAAAATAGCGCACCTTTTGCGCCCCGTCGGACCACAGCGGCACGTTGGGCGCGTAGGGGATGAGGCTGACGGACGGGGCCATCGCCGGGGTATTGGAAAAAACACCTGTCAACGATAATTGCGGCGGCAGCGCCCCGGAGAAAACCGGGGGCATATTGTAAAAGGCCGGGGCGGAAGCGACGTTGGTCAAGCCGTAAGGCTGGCCGGACCCAGGGTTCACGGTGATGTTGACAGGCACGGACGTGTTGGTCAACCCGCTGCCGTCCACCGCGACCGCCGTCAAGCTATAACTCCCGGGCGCCAGCCCTGTCACGGTCAGGCTGTAGGGTGGATTGCTCACACTGCCCAGCAGATTGCCGCCGAGATAGAACTCCACCAGACTCAGGCTGTTGTATTGGGCGGCCGCCTCGGCAGTCAGGCTCACGCTAGCGCCGGCCGTATAACTGGCGCCGTTGGTGGGCGCGGTCAAAGCCACCGAAGGCGGCGGATTCGTTTCCGGATAGAGTTGCGATTCGGGAATGATCGTCATGGGGCCTTGCAGCGGACTGCTCCAATACAATTGCGCCTGCGCGCCACCGCCGTCTTGAAAATATTCCATTTCAATATTGTAGCGCTCCTGCCCCACCAAGTTGATTTGCCCGCTCCAGGTAGTCGGACCTTGATCTTCCCACGCGTTGACCAGCAATTGCCCATTGACCCATAAAAGCGTCCCGTCATCCGTGTCGGTGTAAAAAGTGTAAATGCCGCTAAATTGCGGCTGCACCGATCCCGTCCAGCGCGCGCAATAAGTATCCGGACCAATATTGGCCGCGGGAGGAATGGTGCTCCAATCGAAATTAATAGTCGGATCAACGCGAGTCAATGCAGGTGGGGCGTTGAAAGTGGAGCTGATGAAAGCAGCGCTCGTGGTATTGGCCCAATACTGGCCTAACAACCCGGTTCCTGTGCCAACGGATGAGATATTAATAAAGCTCTCGCTCACCGGCCCGCTTGGCACCGCCCCAGACTGGAAAGCTTCCGCCGTGACCAGGACCGAGTTTGTCAACACAAACGGACCCGTGTAGCGCGTTGAATTCGTGGTCGGCGTCGTGCCATCCAGAGTGTAGTAAATGGCCGCTCCCGCTGTCGCGTCCGACAAGCTCACTGTCACAGAGTTGGTATAGATACCGCCCGCGGGACTGATAACGGGCGCGTTCACAAAGGCCTCAACCTCCCCGTAAACCGTCAGAGAATACTGCGCGCCGACATAGACCTTGCCGTTGGCGATGGTGGGAACGGTGAATTTAACGGCAACCCCCGCCGAATCGCGCGCGGGAAGTTTGTCGCTGGTATAAAGCTCTGCCATCGTTTTCGCGTTATAAGCCCGCAAAACGCAAGGCCCCGTCGGGCTTTCGCCCCCCGTATTATAAACCGCCCAGGCAATGGCGTTACTGGCGCCATTGGCCGAAATGGAGACGGTGGCGCCGCCCTTGTTATCGTAGAAGTCTGGAGATTCCACCGGCGTCGTGTTGAACAACCCGTTGGCGATTTTGTAAGCGCCGATTCTGGAGTTGGAATCAATAATGTAAAGGGTGTTGCTGTAGAAGGCTGGCGCTACGTCCCTGTCTCCCGAAGGGCCGCCATTGAATTGCTGCACAATTTTGTTCGCCCCATTGACGCCGTTGAACCGCCCCATATTGTCCCGATCCACCAAATAAATCGGCGCGGTCTTGCCGCCGCCAACGACGAGGTGAGGATGCGCCGTGCTGCCGGCTGAATCCGGCAAAATGACCGGGGCGCTTGCACCCAGGTCCTGATCGGAATCACTCAAGGCAACGGCGTCGGCGGGGGCAAAATAGTCTGCCAGCTTAAGTCCGTTGGTGGTGGAGAATTTCATCAAGCTCATGGAATAGTCGTTTACCGTCGTAATGCCGGTGCCGCCGTCAAACGTGCCGTTGCCGGATTGCAGATACAGATTGCCCGCCGCGTCCACAGAAGGGCCGCCACCGCCGTCCCAAAACCCGCCTTCGCCGCCATTGGGGGTCGTATTATAGGCGCTTAGTTGTTGGGAAACATTGGTGGCGTTGTAGGCGAAGAGCCAGCCGTGATACGGCTGATTATCGCCGTGCGAAGCAAAGGACATATAGACCGCGCCATTGAGGAGCGTGAGGGCTGGACGGCTGTGCTCGCGCAGGGGATTCCACAGCACGTGCGGCGGGTTTTTGCCATCATTGTCACCCGTGCCCGAGCCGGGATAATTAGTGCAGGTGATCACCGCCGGGCTTTGGAAATCGGTTCGCTCCAAGCCCGTTGTGATGTCGAGCGCGTGCAGCCGATGCACATAGGTAACATTATGCTCCAGCGTCTTCACTTCGAGATAGATTGTCCCCGTCACCGGATCGATGACCGGGGTGCTGGTAATACCAATTTCAGGAGTAATATCGGCCGTGCCGACGTCGCCCGCGGGAACGGTTGTCACCCCCGTTCCGAGAAAACTGGTGTGCCAAAGGGGCGAAGCGGTGGCGCCCGTATTGTTGTCCGCATCGAAGGCGTACACGCTGTCGTGCTCCGTGGCGACAAAGACGACATTGTGCGTTCCCCGTCCCGGGAGATTGACGTTGGTCATGATGAGCGGTTGGGCATAAACAAAACCGTCCACCGCGCAGTTGAACAATTTACCAAAACTGTTGGTGTTGACATTGGCCAGGGTCAAGATCGTTTCGTTTGAATTAACGCCCCAGCGCGTGTTGTCGTTGTGAAAGGTCGGGACCGCGGTCAAGGTGGGCACTGGGTTGGAGGCCGGCGTGGTAAAACTAAGTGACGGCATCGCCCAGACCGCGCCCGCGCTGTTGGTCGCTTCGGATGTGAAATAATAGGTTGTATTTGACGAAAGCGAGGCAATCGACAGCGCAAACGCGCTGCCCTCCAAACCCAGCGGCACACTATTGGACCACGCTGCCGCATTGGCGCCGCCATCGGCCGGGCCGTAGTAAAGAAGGACGGAGGTAGGCGCCCCCCCGGTCGAAACGACCTGCCCATTGAGAGTGGCTCCGGTGGCGCTGATGCCAGTGGCGGGAAGATTCGTCACCCGCGGAGGCTTGGGGACCAATATCCCGACGCTGGCCGAATTGGTGGCGGTTCCGTTCTCATTCATTGCCACGACGATGACGTTGGTCAATCCCGCACTTACCGGCGAAGCCGTGTAGGCCGAACCGGTCGCGGCCGGGACGAGAACGCTGTTCGTGTGCCAGGCGTAGCTGATAGTGCCAGGACCGTCTGCCAGCGCGGCGAACGTGGCATCGCCGCCTGGCGACACCAAGGCGTTCGTCAGGTCCAGAGTAAAAACGGGCGGGCTATTCGATTGAAACACCAGGAAATTATCAAAAGCGCTGATGCCCGCATCCGCGAAGGCGCGAAAAGCCGGCCAAACCTGGGTGTTGGTAGCGATGTTCGGAGCGGCATGGCTCGCGGACGCCGTGAGGAGGCTGGCGCCTGGCGTCAAACCGCTGCTTCCATAATCATAGAGGGCGCAGCCCGCCTTTAAATTACCCGAAGTCCCCCCTGAGACGTTGGTTATGCCCACGACAAACTTGTACCAATGCCCCGCCGTCACGGTGACGGTTCCCAGTTCGCCGCTGGTCACCGTGGTGTTATTGGTCCGATACTGCTCGTACACGCCCCAACTGGTCGCGCTATTGGGGATGAAGCGAAACGATTCAAAAGCGGCGCCCGGGTTGGAATTGAGGCCATTGGTCGTGGAATTCATCACCCCAAGCTGCACTTTGTCCGCGCTGCTTTGGCCGTCGGTGTATATCAGCACGGAAACCAGGACAGTCGCTCCATTGGTGGACAGGTTCCAACTGCCGCTCTTGTAGGTCGCAGTGGTGTCAGTGCTTTGGAAGACCGCCACGCCTCCACTGCCACCCACGCCGTCCGTCGCATTTTCCTGAAAAGCGGAATTGGCCCCATCCACTCCGCCATTGTCGTTCCAGGGGAAAAAGTTGGCGGTGTATTCCCCGGGAGTATTGAAATTGACAAAGGCAGTTTGGGCCATGGTTTGGCCAGCCAAGAATACTGGCGTACCACCGATTAAAAAGAGACGGGCGACGGCAATGAATGACAACAGCTTACGCATGTTTTTTAAAATCCTTTGGGACGAACCTGCCCTAATGTTGCCGTGCCAACGGTTAATAAGCAAGAAAAACAAACCTCATAATCGTAACTTTCCGGTTACGGTCCAGCGCTGGATGGATTTTGCCGAAACGACAACGGCGGAAGCTCTTTCGCCACCTCCTGCACCGATTCGACAAAGCCGATCAGCTTTTCGCGGTAAGGGGAAAGAGCGCACGCCGGGTCGGTGGCGCCGGCATCGCCCGTGAGCAGCGCCGCCTGGCAGCGGCAGCCTCCAAAATCAACTTCGCGCAGGGGACATTCGCAACAGGGGGCCGGCATCCATTGAGTTCCGCGAAAGCGGTTGAACGATTCCGATTGGCCCCAAATCCAGGCCAACGGCTTGGCCCGAATGTTGTCAAAGCGAAGGCCTTTGATGGCGGAGGCGGTCGGGCATGGCAGCACGTCTCCCACCGGGTTGACGGTCAAAAAGCGTCTTCCCCACCCGTTCATGCAAGGTTTCGGCCGGTCACTATAATAGTCAGGCGTGACAAACAAGATTTCCATTTGGCCGAGCAACCGCTTTTTTTGGGCGGCGACAGTTTCCACCGCCCGCGTGATCTGGTCGCGGGTGGGCAGCAACGCCGCGCGGTTTTGAAAAGCCCAGCCGTAGTACTGCGCATTGGCCAATTCCAAGCGCTCCGCGTCCAGCCTTTCGGCCATGCCAATGATCTGCTCAAGCCGGTCAATGTTGCCGCGATGCAGCACCACGTTCACTGTCAATGGAAAACCAAGCTCACGCGCCACCTTTGCCGCTTGTAATTTGATCGCGTGGGCCGGCGTCCCGGCAATCTGGTCCGCCAGCGATTCCTGCTCGGCCTGAAAGCTGATTTGGATGCTGTCCAAGCCAACCTCCCGCAATTGCGCGGCGCGCTGTCGTTGCAAGCCCAAGGCGCTGGTGATCAAGTTCGTGTAAAGTCCGACAGCACGCGCGGCCGCCACCAAACTGGCTAAGTCCGCGCGCCGCAATGGTTCTCCTCCGGAGAAGCCCAGATGCAGGACACCCAATTGGGCAGCCTCCTCAAAGACCCGGCGCCATTCCTCCGTGGAAAGCTCCTGTCCGTCCGGATAGGCCACTGGGTTGGAACAGTACGGGCAGTGCAAGGGGCAGCCGTAAGTCAACTCAGCCAGGAGCAAATAAGGCCGGTCATTCACTTGAAAAAGCGATCAGCATTTGCTGCAGCAATTGCTCCAGGCATTCGCGCACGTCCGCCCGCAACGTGTCCTGGTCCACTTCATATTCATCCGCCAGAGAAGCGATGATGGCCTCAAGCGTGTGGCCGCCGGTGCATCGGCTGATCACATCATGGGTCGCGGCGTCCAGCGGCAGCACACCTTCCGGGTAAAGCAGAAGCGGTTGGCCCGTGATGGGATCATTTCGTAGCCGGACACCCCGTGCCAGCACCGGGCGGCTTTGTGCATCCATCGAGATCATGCGAGGTAGGGGCGCCGCGCCGAGGCGTCCGGGCGTCCCGGCGGGACGGCCCTGCCAGAGGAAGAACACCGCCCATGAATCGCGTCGAGCATGGTCCACAACAAGTCGCATTTGAATTGCAACGCTGCCAAACACGCCTTTTGCAGGTCGTAGATCGCGCAGTGGTCCAGAGTCAGGGTCAAAGCCTCCCCGGAATCGCGCGGCGCCTGGACGAGGCGGTTCTTGAAATACTCAAGACCGGACGTTTTGACCCACGGATAAAATCGTTCAAAGGCTTCCAACCTTTTTGCCATCAGGTCTGGAGCGAACAACTCCGTCAGGGACGAGGCAACCGCCACCGGCCAGGGGCGGGTGCGGGCAAAATTCACGTAGGCCTCGACGGCAAACTTGACCCCAGGAATGACACGGTCGTGGGCGAGGAGAGCCTTGCGTGACAAGCCGCAAGCTTCCCCCAACCGCAGCCATGCGCCGATGCCGCCTTCATCGGCCGCGGCGCCGTCATGGTCGATGATGCGGTGCAACCACAAGCGGCGCACTTCGCGGACCGGACAATTGGAAATGATGGCCGCATCCTTGATGGGGATATGGGCCTGGTAATAGAAACGGTTGGCCACCCACGTCTGAATGGCTTGGCGGTCCAACTGGCCGGAATTCATCAAAAGATGAAACGGATGCTTGTGGTGATAAGAAATATCGCCAATTTTACGCAAGCTTTCGGCAAATTTTTTCCGGCTCAAAGGCACTTGGTTCATAGTTCAAACTCCAATCCATCATAACCCACCTCGATCCCAGCCGCAGCCACCGCAGCCTGTTCCGGCGAACCGGGGCATAGCACCGGATTGGTATTGTTAATGTGGACGTAAATCTTGCGTGGGGCACGAAGCCCGCCCAACAGAGCCAGGCTATCGTCTTTGATGGTGAGATGCCCCATGTCGGCCGCCGTGCGGGCCTGGGGCTTGACGCGCGAGAGTTCATTGCCAGACCAAAAGGTCCCATCAAAGAGGACTGCGTCCGACTCTTGCAGGGCCGCGGACAAAGCGCCATGGCACTCCGCCACGTCCGGCGCGACCAGCAAACGCCGCCCGGTCCTTTGATCCATGAATTGGTAAGCGACGCTGTGGGTTCCCTCGCGGTGTTTTCCTTCGGCAAAGAGCGGCGGCTTTCCCGGCAGCCCTATAGCACGGCAAAGCAGGGAGCTTTTTCCCTCTCCGCCTTCCAATGGCGCAAAGTCATTCTCGGAAGGCAGGCGCCAAGCGACACCGCAAAAAGCGTCCAAGAGCGGAGTCAGGCCCATCGAGCGGTCTAAAGTTTGGCGCACCGTGTTGGTGGCATAAATATGCAACCGGCCACCCTCCCGCAACAAGAACAAGCCGAGCACGTGGTCAAGGTCGGCATTAGTCAATAAAACTCCCGCAATGGGGGTGCCGCGCAAGGCGCCGGCATGAGGTTGAAGTTCTGGAAAGGAGCGGATTTGAGCAGGCAAATCCGGCGAGGCATTGACCAAGAACCACCGACCGCGGTCATCACCGATGGCGACCGAAGATTGAGTCCTTGGCTCAATCTGACCATTTCGGGCGGCGCGGCAATTGGCGCAGCCACAGTTCCACTGCGGCAATCCGCCACCGGCGGCGGCGCCGAGCACGCGAATGCGAATAGCTCCTCCCTTTGAACCGCGGAAAGGCTAGGAAGCATCCACGTATGCCGTACATTCGCAGCACACCTGGAGGGTCTTAATCTGGGGCTTCTTCCACTGCTTTTTCAGCTTTGTTTTCGTCATAACTTTCAATAACAAGCGTCATGATCATTCATTGTTCCCATGAAGTCAAGTTGGAAGAAAATGGAACGGTGAGGAAACCCGAATCGTAAGCGACCAGCTCGCTCATCCGGCAAAACGATAAGGCTGGCCAGAGGAAGAACCCGTTGGCGGGACGCCAACGGGGGCGGTCGAGACGACCGCGCTCCCCGAAACCGTATCAGGTTTGAGGTAAGAAAATGCTCGACATCGGCTTCGCATGGGGACATTAACAACCGCACCGAACACACATCTGCTCCATGAAGATTTGTTGCAAACAGAGCCTGGTCATCACTTTAGGTCTGGCCGTTACTCTGTTTTCCGTTGCGGCTGCGCCGCCGCCCTATCAACCGCTTGAGAAGTCCTTGTGTCCCACCATCATCAGCGACCAAATTGTCGGCGGTTCACCTTTCGTTTTCGCGGAAGCCGGCACGATCAGCCCGCCAAAGTTCCACAACTACGTCAAATTGCCCGCCACCGACACGCATTACAAACGGGTCAAGCCCTACATTGAAGACACGCCCGATCCCGATTATAGTCAAGCATCGGATGCCGCCCGGGCGGCTTTTCGGGAAATGAAATTCGGAGTGAGGATTCATTGGGGAGTGTATGCGATGCTGGGCATTGGCGGCAACGCCTCCTGGCCCTTCCTGAAAATGTCCAACGAGCAACGGCAGGCTTATCAGGACCTTTATCACAGCTTTGACCCCACCAATTTCAATGCCGACGCGTGGATGGACCTTTTCCAGACCAACGGCGTCAAGGTTGTGGCCTTCACCACGAAACATCATGACGGCTTTTCCATGTTTGACACACACGCCCATGTTGCGCGACGCGTCAATTGGACTGCTCCCGGCGGGCCAAAAATTGAGGACTGTGACTTGGCTTATAGCGTCATGGAAACGCCCTTTCACCGCGACATCGTCAAAGAAGTCACCGACGCCGCCCACCGGCACGAGATCAAGATTGATCTCTACTTCTCGCATCCGGATTGGTATGACGCCGATTTCCGACCCTTTGCCGATCATCCTTTGCACGATCGCGTCGATAAAGCCAAACATCCGGAGGAATGGGACCATTTCGTCATGCGCCATCGCCAGCAGCTCACCGAGTTGCTCACGCAATATGGCCACATTGACCTGGTCTGCCTCGACCAATATTTCGACGAGACCGCCTGGCCCGATTTGCGGGAAACAATGAAAATCATCCGCCGTCTCCAGCCCGATGTTATGTTTCGCGCGCGCGGCATTGGCAATTATGGCGATTACTACACGCCGGAAGGATTCGTCCCCGGCGCCAAATCAAATACCGACATGCCGTGGATGGTCATTTATCCCCTGGCGGGAGACGGCACCTGGACCTACGAACCCGATGCGGGCAAATACAAAGACGGCGCGTGGATTGTCACTAATTTGGTTGACACCGTCGCCAAGGGCGGCAACTTCATGGTGGGCATTGGTCCCGACGCCACCGGGCTTTTTCATCCCAAAGCTATCGCCGCGCTGCAATACACCGGCGCGTGGCTTAAAACCAACGGCGAAGCTATCTTCAACACTCATCCAATGGCGGGAGAGGGATGGAAAGATGGCGACAACCTGCGTTTCACCCGCAGCGACCTTGGGCCGATTACCTACGCTATCGCCCTGCACTGGCCAGGGAACGAGTTGGCGCTCCATAATATTAAACTTCCGCCCGGAGCGACCGTCACGATGCTTGGAACCAGCGAGTCTCTTGCTTGGCGGGCAGAGGGAAACGGAGCCGTGATCAGCCTTCCCGCCGCCTGGCAATCGGCTGAAAACCATCCCCAGGCGCCTTGCGTGTTTAAGCTTTATTGACACGGGATGTTCAGGCTGCCACTATTGCTTCACCACCCAATCGCTTCGAGGCGCCCAAGCTTCTGCATGCGGCTGGTTGTCCCGGTTCCAATTGCGCGCGGTGCGAGGTGGAAACAGATAGTCGGTCCGCTTTACCATGGCCACATGCCCGTCGGAGAACAGCATGTTATACCCTTGCCCGTGGAGAGGAGCCGTTTCGTTCGGAGCAAACCAGTAAGCGTTCATGGCAAGGAATCCTACTAACCTCGTGGACCCTGGCGCTTCGGGAACGGGTCGCGCATCGGCCACCGTGAACATCTCGCTTGGCGCCAGGACTTCCGGTTCCGATGAGGCGGAATACGGACGCCATCCTAATCCGAGTTGGTGATTGTAGTTGGTGCTGGTCATGTCATTCCCATAGCCAACAATACCAAATGCGTTATAGGAGTAACTAATCGAAATCTGGACCCCATCTCTGGGGGAGGTGTGCATTACCCGCTCCACGAGACCATTGTCTGCCATAAACGCGGGGCACTGCCAGGAATGATTCGTCCAGTTCAAGGGAGCCTCCGGGTTCAATCTGTCCGCCCATGTCTGATCGGTGTTGCGATCCAGACAAGGAGGGAAGCGGCGATCGCTCGACAAATACATTGTCAAGGTAAGTCCGATTTGCTTGAGATTGTTTCTACAGGAAGCGCCTTGGACCCGGTTTTTGCCCTTGGAAAGGGCTGGCAAGAGCAAGCCCGCGACGATGCCGGCAATCCCCATAACCACCAGCAATTCCACGAGGGTAAAGGCTCTCCCGAATTGACTGCAGCGTTTGCGCATTTTCGTCTTCACATGCCGTTGGACACAGAAACAACTGTCCAGCATATTAAGCCAATATGCATTATCTCCCACTAGAGGTACCATTATGCTGACCGGTCCGGCTGTCAATCCACTGTTCTTGCGTAAGAAGGAACAACAACTGGCCTATCATTCCCCAAATCCTCGCCTAACCTTAGCCGTAACCATGCAGTAAGGAGCCGCGCAAAAATAACTGTCACATATTGTCCGCTTGTGCTATGCTAGTTGCATGTTGATCGATATGAAGAGGTTGCGCGAGAAATACGCCGCGTTGAAGGAATGCTTCGATGAAGCTCGG
>JBKQWF010000176.1:0-22332 GCA_052139695.1 Limisphaerales bacterium | reverse complement strand
GCGGCCCATCCGGCCAGCAGTGTCTCGGTGTCGCCGGCCGTACGGAATGTCCAGCCGCCGCGCGCAAGCTCCGCGCGCAACTGCCGGAAGTTGTAGATCTCGCCGTTGAACACCACCGCGACGCGGTCCTTGCGTCGCGAACATGATGCCATGAATCGACGCCATGATTTCTGCGAACGACGCCGGACCACCCCAATGGCAGGCCGCTCCGCCGTTCACCGCCTCCATGTCCATCAGGGCGACGATCGCGCGCGTAGCGTTCGGGTCGCCGAGAACGACATCTTCGCCTTTGGCGTTCTTGACTTTGACCGAATACCGCGGCGGCCCTTTGGGAGTCGGCGCCAGTTTCGGAGGAATGTTCAGCGGCGTCAGCAGCGTCGCCTCGACAAGTTTAACAATGGATTTATTTTCAGACATAAGTTTCAGATGCAGGGGGAAAAAGGGTTAAGGAATCAATGCAGTTCTAACAGCTTGCCTGGCCACGAGAGGAATAGTGCGCCTTTGCAGCAAATCTTGGACGACGGCGATCATTTGGAAGCCTCCTGCACAGCCCTCCGCTCGAAAGCGCCTGCCGAATTGCCTCCCAGCGCGATGAAGAGCTGCGTTGTGTCAAGGTATTGCGCCGTTTTCGCCCGGATCTGACCGAGCAGCGCCTGCTGATAAGCCCGTTCCGCATCCAGCACCTGCAGCACACCGGTCTCGCCTTCCCGGTAACCCGCTCGGTTCAGGCGCAGGCTGACCCCAGCGGCGTTCAATGCCTGGTCCTGCGCCGCAAATTCCTCCGCATCGTGGTTAATCGCCTGCAGCACGTCTGCTACTTGGCCGAGCGATTTGACCACCGTTTGCCGGAAGATGGCGAGCGATGCCTTGTAGGCGTCAATGGCAGCGCGGCGATTCGCCTTGAGGGTGCCGCCGTGGAATAGAGGACCGGCTACCTCGGTTCCAACGCCCCATAGCGTAGCCGCGGTCCCGAACGGCGAGCTGGCGCCGACAGCCGTCTGGGTGATAAACCCCGACAACGTTAAGTGCGGGTAGAGATCGGACGTCGCCACTCCGATAGCTGCGCTCGCGGCATGGAGTTCGGCCGCCGCCTCAAGCAGATCCGGCCGGTTGCGCGCGACCTCCGAAGGCAGGGCCACGGGCAGATTCGGCGGCAGCGTGAAATCGGTCAAATCGAAGTCCGGGGGAACCCAATCGTTCGGCCCCTTTCCCGCAAGAACCGACAGCGCGTGACGGGCCGCGGCGCACTGTTGGGCGAGCGGCGGCAGCAGCGTCTGGTCGAGCGAGAGCTGGGTTTCAGCCAGCGCGACATCCACCTCGGCGACGCTGCCGGTGAGATGGGCGACGCGGGTGAGTTCGAGGTTCTTCCGGTCATCGGCGAGCAGGATCTGCACGGCATCCATCTGCGCCCTGCCGGACGCCAGTAAGAGGGCCTGATCCGCGATATGACCGGTCAAGGTCAAGTAAGCGGCATCGTAACGGTGCTTCTGAAAATCCGCCAGCGCTGCTTGTTGTTCGACCAGTCGCTTCGTGCCGCCAAAAACATCGAAATCGAAATTAGCCACCGGCCCAACTGCATAAAAGCTGGCGGTGCCCGGCTTGAGTAAGCCCCCCGCATCCGCCCGTTGACGGCCCAGCTCGGCGCCATAATCGATCTGCGGATACAGCCCGCCCCTGGCGCCAATAACGGCTTCGTTGGCTCGGGCAATCGTTGCGTCGGCGGAGGCCAAGTCGAAGTTGCCGCCAATTGCTTTGTGCATCACCTGGTCCAGCTTCGCTGAGTTGAAAGCCGACCACCAGTCGCCGCTGATCTCTTGGCCCAGGCCAATGTGTTGCGCGCCAATCGGTCCGCCAGCTGTGCGGAGTTGTTTCTCAGCCTGTTGATCATACTGCCGCGAGGCGGGACCCGCAGGCCGCGTATAGTTTGGGCCGACCTTGCAGCCGGGAAGGAACGCAAGCGCGGATATCATGACGATGGCTGCCATGCAGGCCTGACCCTTTGGGATGGTCGTAGGCAACGTCATTTGGCGGGCTCCGCGAGTTGAACCGCGGGACGCGGCTTACGGAGAAGCAGCACAAGCGGGCTCACGATCAGGATGGCGAACAACAGGACCTTGAACTGGCCAATGACCGCGACGACGGCCGCCTGGCCGGTGACTATGCCGTTAAGCGCCGCAAGTCCCGGCTTGGCGAGCCGACCCGTGAGACGGGCGGCGGCGTGGTAGGGCGTGAGGCCCTTGGCAAGCGCCAAATGCATGGCCTGAGTATTGCCGTAGAAGAAGATCTGGACTACCGCGATGCCAATCGTGCCCCCATAAAGGCGGGACAAGTTGAAGATCGCGGTGCCTTCCGGATGAAACTTCTGATCAAGCGTGCCGAACGCCGTCCTGGTGAGCGCCGGAATTGACATGCCCAGGCCGACACCCTGGAGCAGCCCCGCTGTGGCCACTGCTTGCCAGTCCATCGCGGGCGAAAAGCCGATCATCCGCCAATTGGCATAGGCCACGAAAGCCATGCCGCCAATCAGCAGCATCCGGTTGCCGATTCGTGCCGGGACAAAGCTCATCAGAACCAGCGTCCCGACGAACGTAAGGCCGCGCGGAATCGTCATGTAGCCCGTCGTGTCAACCGGATAGTTGAGCAATTCCTCCAGCATGGGCGAGGTTAGGGCCAAGGTTGGCAAAAGGACGAAGCCAACGGCGAAGTAGATGATCGTCGAGAGGACGAAGTTGCGGTCCCTGAACAACCCCTTGTCGAAGAAATGCGCCTTCATCGTCAGGATATGAACAAAGAACATATAAAATCCGACTACCGAGGCGCTCGCCTCCACCCAGATTTCGCCTGAGGCAAACCATTCCAAGCGCTCGCCCCGGTCGAGCAACATTTGCAGCCCGGTCACCCCCAGCGAGAAAGTCGCCAACCCAAAGAAGTCAAAGGACGGCTTCCGCGGGGCCTTCTTCTCGGGCAGCAAGAGTGTCACCGCCAGGAAGATGAAGCCCGCCATCGGCAGGCTGAAGTAAAAGATCGAGTGCCAGCCATGATATTCACTGAGCCACCCGCCAATGCTCGGGCCGCTACTGATGCCCAGCAGCAGGCATGCCAACAGCAACAGGCCAATCCGGGCGCGGCGGGAGGGCGGCAAGGGATCGAGCAAGATTATCATCGACAGAGGAGCCAAGGTTCCGCCCGCGGCCCCCTGGACTACCCGTGCGAGGACAAGCTGGATGGGACCAGTCGCAAGTGTGTCCAGCACGAGCCCAAGCGCGAAGACGACGCTTGCAATTTGAAAAACCAGCCTCCGCCCGAAGCGGCACGCCAGCCACGGCGCTATTGGTATGACGATGGCGCTCGCCGCGATATACGACGTAAACAGCCAGCCGATCTCGTCGTCGGCCATCGACAGCGACCCCTGGATGTGCGACAGGGCCGCATTTGGGACCGAGACGTTGAGCCCCTGCATATAGATTGCCATCAGCGCCGCGACCGTAAAGACACGACGCCCGCAGGCTGAGACGTCCGATGCGGGGGCGGCGCTCATTTGACCGCCTCCGTTACGAGCGCCACCCGAAGCGGATGACGCCAGGTACGGCGATAGCCTGTGTCCACCCGCACGGTGGCACTGATGCCGGAGAACAGCGGGCGCTCAGGATCAAGTCTATCGAGTTCGAGGCGCACCGGCAGACGCTAGACCACCTTGACCCAATTGCCGGTCGCGTTCTCGGGGGGGAGGACCGCGAAATCCGACCCCGTGCCCGGACTCATGCTGACGACATGCGCCTTGAAGGTACTATCGGGATAAACATCGACTGCGATTGTCGCCTCTTGATCCGGGCGCATGTGGGTCAGGTCGGTTTCGCGGAAATTCGCTTCGATCCAGATTCTGCGGCTCGACATGAACGAAAACACCGCCGCCCCCGGATTGACGAAGTCGCCCACCTGCAGATCTTCGACCCGCGCCACAGTGCCATCATCGGGCGCGTACACCTGGGTGTAGGAGTAGTCCAGCTTAGCCCGGTCGAGGCTGGCCTTGGCCACGCGGACGGTCGGGTGGCGACTAACTTCTATATCCGGATCACCGTTCAAGGCGGCGACGGTGTTGGCGATCTGCTGCTCGATTGACGCGATATTCTGGCGTGCGACCTTGAGATCCATATCGGCTCGGTCATAGGCCGATTTTGACGTGAAGTCAGAAGCGAGCAGCGCTTTCTTGCGATCGTATTCCTGCTCATCAAAGGTCGCCGTAGCTTTCGCCGACTGCAACTGAGCCTGTTGCTGGCGGTACGTCGCCTTAAGCCCTTCGATCTGGATGCGGGCAGTGCCCAGCACAGCCTCTGCGTGCTCGATGGCAATCTGATAGGGCTCCGGGTCAACCCGAAACAGGAGCTGCCCCTTTGTGACGCGTTGATTATCCCTCACGGCTATCTCGATCACCTGCCCGGAAACGCGCGCATTAACGGACTCTTTCGCCGCGTACACGAATGCGTCATTGGTCGAAACGCGACCCTCTTCCGCGAGATAGTAAACGGCACCTGCCAGAGCCAGGAGAATCGGAAAGGCGAGCATGAGAGGCAGTCTTAGCCGTTCTCTGATCGTCTTTTGCGGCGCCTTGACGACAGCAGCGGATGCGGGGACGGCAGCCACTCTATCCAATCGCGCATCTGTTCTATCCAATTGATTATTCATACCAAGATCTGTCCGCTATTGTCACGCTGCTGGCGCCTGAATTTCTACTGGCCTGCATGGTATGCAGCCGCCGTGCCAAACGAGGTGGGGCTCAGCAGGCATGATGAAAAGGACTCCCGCACAATGATTTGGTGCGGCGAAATTGGCGAAACCGAGATCAGGGCGAAAATCAAGTGATGCATCTTTGCGTCGCCCGGTCGTCTCGCTGTCGCCAGAAGGTCACTCGCATCTAAAGCCGCTTGCAAATGACGATAGGTGTCGGCGATTCGACTCGGCGTCCAAATAGCGACTGCGTTCTTGCTCCATCTTCCAAAACCGGAGACTCGGGTGCCATCCCGGCGGCTCAAACTGAGGTTCTTTTTATTCTCTAAAAGCTTGGCTGCACGGATGGGGCGGAGCTGAAAGGCAAAGTTTCTGAGACTTTCCCGCGCCGCTTTGCAGGCAAGTGTATGGACTTGGCACGCCACCTGCACATCAGGCGCAGAGACATGACATCAATCGAACACCGAACCAGTTTGAAGGCCAAACAAGCGGCAACGGCACTCACTAGTTCCCCCAAATTCAAAGGAACTCAATAAAATGAACACATTTGCGGAAACATTGCCGAGCGGCTCCCGTTCCTCGAACGCCACGGGTCGAACGGAGGAAACTAACCCAACCTCTAAATCCAATTTAGAGCAGCGGTATCGTCGCGTCCGACGTTTCTCCGGAACGCTGTGTGAAACATTGGAACCGGAAGATTGCGTTGTTCAAACCATGCCCGAGACCAGCCCGACAAAATGGCATCTGGCTCACACCAGCTGGTTCTTTGAGACATTCGTGTTGAAACAATTCTTCCCGGGCTACCATTCGATGCATCCGCAGTTCGGCTTCTTGTTCAATTCTTATTACAACGCCGTAGGCCCGTTTTATTCCAGGCCGCACCGTGGCTTGCTCTCCCGGCCAACGGTTCAAGAGGTACTTCACTATCGCTCTGATATAGACCTGTTGGTTTGTGACCTGATTGAGTCCGCGGATGAGCAGCTTCTAGCTAAGTTGGAGCCGATTTTGACCCTGGGTTTGCACCACGAACAGCAACACCAGGAGTTGATATTGACGGATATCAAACATGTGTTTTGGCAGAACCCGCTTCGGCCCTCGTTTCGAAAGCGAGATCCAGTCAAACCGCCGCCGGCGTCAGCTATCCAGTGGCTGAGATTTGATGGCGGGCTTTGCTGGGTGGGACACGAGGGCACTGAGTTCAGCTACGACAATGAGGGGCCGCGCCACCGGGTTTTTGTCCCGGCGTTCAGCTTGGCATCCCGATTGGTCACAAACGCGGATTTCCTGGCGTTTATTGAAGATAGAGGTTACAGGCGCCCTGAGCTTTGGCTTTCACTCGGCTGGAACGCGGTCAATGAACGCGGCTGGGATTCGCCGCTTTATTGGGAAAAGCGGGACGGAAAGTGGTTCACCATGACACTGGCCGGAATGACCGAGCTAGTCCCTGAGGAACCCGTTTGCCGTGTAAGTTTGTTTGAAGCGGATGCCTACGCACGGTGGTTTGGAGCACGCCTGGCAACGGAGGAGGAGTGGGAGACTGCGTCATCAGGATTGCCGCTCAAGGGCAATTTCGTCGAAAGCGAGATATTCCATGTGGCGCCTCTTGCTCCACCCGCCTTGGCCGGTAAACCCACCCAAATGTTCGGTGACGTTTGGGAGTGGACACGGAGCAGTTACTCGCCATATCCGGGATATTCCGCCGCCGCGGGGGCTCTGGGAGAGTACAACGGCAAATTCATGTGCAACCAGTACGTTTTGCGCGGCGGATCCTGCGCCACCTCTCAGTCGCATACCCGCCGCACCTACCGAAACTTTTTTCCGCCCGACGCCCGATGGCAATTCAGCGGAATCAGGCTGGCAAAGGATCTTGTATGAATGATGCGATTCTATGTTCTCCGCCGATGGACCGCCCATGTTCGTGTGAGGGCTTTCTGTCCGAAGCAGTTGCCGGACTTTCCCAGCCGCAAAAGACGTTGCCTTGCAAGTTCCTCTACGATGAGGAGGGTTCCAAGTTATTTAATGAGATTTGCGAGCTGGAGGAGTATTATCCGACTCGAACCGAGAATCAGATACTCCGCGACAACATATATGAAATCGCCAGTTTGATCGGCAGTGAATGTCGGTTGGTGGAATTTGGCAGCGGCACCAGCAGCAAGACCCGCCATCTTTTGACTCATCTTCCCAGCGTCTCCGGCTACATCCCCATCGATATTTCCGGGCCGCAACTTCTTGAGTCGTCCGTGCAGTTGGCCAGCGAATTCCCCGACCTCGAGATTTGCCCATTGGAGGCTGACTACAGCGCGATTTCGGAAATTCCTAGGACGAAGCGGAAGCCAAGGAGAACAGTAGCGTTCTTTCCAGGATCGACTATCGGTAACTTTGATCCGGCGGCGGCTGTCGCCTTTATGCGCAACATCGCCTTACTTTGCGGCAGAGATGGGGGTCTATTGATCGGCGTTGATCGCAAGAAACAGAGGCGAATTCTGGAGCCTGCTTACAATGACCGGAAAGGGGTCACGGCGAGGTTCAACCTCGGCATCCTGGCCCGCGCCAACCGGGAACTGGGGGCGGATTTCAATCTCTCCGCCTTTCGCCATCGCGCCCCGTATAACGAAACCCATGGTCGAATCGAGATGCACCTGGTCAATAAACGGGCACAAACGGTGCAATTGGACTCGCACGGATTCAGTTTCGAGGAAGGAGAATACATCACCACAGAGCATTCGTATAAATACACGCTGCCGGGTTTCGCCGGGCTGGCGTTGAGAGCTGGATTTGAGCCAGTGAAGAATTGGGAGGACCGCAATCATTTGTTCAGCGTCTTGTTTTTGCGGGTGAGAGAGTGCGGGCCAGGCCCAAAGAGGGTTGCGTCAGGTTTGGCCGGAATAGCTGGGAAAGCTGGCGAAGTCTGGTAGTGAGGGAAAGGCCGGTTTATGATCCGTTTTCACAAGGCTGGCAAGAGTTTTGGAAACTCGGTCGCACTCCGGCCCACGGATCTGAACATTGCGGCGAACAAGACAACCGTGCTGATTGGTCTTAGCGGCTCGGGGAAATCTACCATTCTGCGACTCATCTCCGGATTAATCGAACCGACTACAGGCTGGATTGAGATCGACGGAAAAAAACTCAACCGGGAGACACTCTTCGAGATTCGCCGACGAATGGGTTACGTGATCCAGAGCGGTGACTTGTTTCCCCACCTGACTGCCCGCCGGAACATTTCCCTCGTCGCGGAGGAACTGCGATTGGGAATCGATGAAATCACCGCCCGAATGGAACAGTTGTGCGTCCTGACAAGATTCCCCAGCCGCCTTCTCGATCGCCACCCAGTGGAACTTTCCGGCGGCGAGCAAAGAAGGGTGAGCCTCATGCGCGCGCTGATGTTGAAACCGGGCGTTCTTCTTCTGGATGAACCACTGGGAGCTCTCGATCCAATGGCGCGCGCCGGCCTGCTCACGGATTTGAAAGCATTGTTCGAGCAGATGAATTCAACCGTGATTGTGGTGACGCATAACCTTGTGGAGGCCTCGCGACTTGGCGACTGGATCGTGTTACTTAAAGAAGGCAGAATTGTTCAGCAAGGTCCTTTTGCTGAATTTTCCTTGTGTCCATCTGAACTTTTTGTGGAGGAGTTCTTTCGCGCTCAAATGGACGAGGTGAGGCCATGAGAATTCGGATGGTCGCTCTGCTGATCGGGAGCCTTCTACCAGGCCAGGCGTCAGAAGGAAGACCCGCGATTGCGTTGGGCTCAAAAAGATTCACGGAGTCGTTCGTTCTTACGGAACTGGCCAAACGGAACCTCGAGGAAGCGGGTTTTAATGTCGAGCATCACCAAGGCATGGGCGGAACAATCATCCTGTGGGAAGCATTGACGCAGGGTTCCATTGCGGCCTACCCGGATTACACCGGAACGATTCAGGAGGAAATTTTGAAACGCCCTGTTTCCGCATCAATTGGAGAACTGCGTCAACAATTGGCCAAATACGGAGTAGGCGTTACGGAAGAGCTCGGGTTCGACAACACCTACGCCCTGGTGATGACCAGGACGCGCGCCAGGCAGCTTGACATTCAGAAGATCAGCGACCTGTCGGGACACCCTGAGTTAACGCTGGGATTGACGCACGAATTCCTCGGCAGGCACGACGGGTGGGCTCCGCTGGCAAAACGATATGGTCTGCTGATGTCGGACGTCCGGGGAATCGACCATACGCTGGGTTACCTGGCTCTGGTCAACGGGGAGATTGACGTGAAGGACGCTTACACTACCGACGCGAAAATCGGCGAGAACGATTTAGTGGTCTTGGCAGATGATCTCAAGTTCTTCCCCCAATATCGCGCCGTCTTCCTCTTTCGCCTCGATACTCCGCCCCGCGCCATCGAGGCCCTCCGGCGCCTCGAAGGCACTCTAGACCAAGCCAGAATGGTTCATCTCAATCAACTCGCGGAACAGACCGGAGAGTATTCATCAGCCGCGGATTGGTATCTCCAACAAATGGGCCGGGTCGGCAATTCAAGCCGTCCCGAATCATTGGCGCATCGGCTTACTCGGTGGACGATCCGTCATCTCATTTTGGTCGGTCTGTCACTGGCCGCGGCCATCGCGATCGGGATTCCACTGGGCATTTACGCGAGCAAGGAAGGCTTCGCCGGTGAGATCATCCTGGGGTTAACCGGCTTGATTCAGACGGTCCCCGCGCTCGCTTTGCTGGCGCTCCTGGTTCCAATCCCCTTTCTTGGGATCGGCCCAGTCACCGCGGTCGTGGCTCTTTTCCTGTATGGATTATTGCCGATAGTAAGGAATACCGCCACAGGCTTGCGCGACATTTCTCCCCAGATTCGGGATGCGGCGGGCGTGCTGGCCCTGAGACCGCGAACCCGGCTTCTGAAGATCTTCCTGCCGCTCGCGTCGCCATCCATCCTCGCCGGAATAAAGACCAGCGCGATTGTCACTATTGGTTCGGCGACACTCGCGGCTCTTATTGGCGCCGGCGGGTTGGGCGAACCGATCATTAGCGGGTTAAATCTAAACGATGGAGCCACAATTCTGGAAGGCGCCATCCCGGCAGCTTTAATGGCCATTGCGGCACAGGAACTTTTTTCTATTTTGGATCGATTCCTCATCCCTCGGGGGCTTCGACTCAGGCCGACGTAGCCGGCCCCCTTTTCCATAAACTGAACAATTTGATGCAAACGCAAATTATCCAAACTCAAATTCAAGGAAGAAAAAATCCATGAACCAACCATGTGAACATCTTAAGAATCTGACCGAGGCCGACTTTGCCTCTCCTCCCGCGACTATCGCCTGCGAAGAGTGCCTGAAAGCAGGCACTCGGTGGGTTTCGCTACGCCAGTGCATGACCTGCGGCCACGTGGGCTGTTGCGACTCGTCGCCCGGCAAACACGCGACGAGGCATTACCACAAAACGCTGCATCCGGTGATGCGCTCGATTACGCCCGGAGACCAATGGACCTGGTGCTACGCGCATGAAGTCGCCGGCAAGCTCGCGCCGGTCCATGCCACGAATGAGAAGGAACCCCAATCGTATGAATGACCTTAGTTATGACGTGATCGTCATCGGATCTGGCTCGACGGGTGAGAATGTAGCTGATCGTGCGGTCAAAGGAGGATTAACAGCCGTCATTGTTGAATCGGAGCTCGTGGGTGGGGAATGTTCCTACTGGGCATGCGTGCCGAGCAAGGCTTTGTTGCGGCCGGGATCGGCCCTCGAAGAGGCACGAAACGTCTCGGGCGCGCTGGAGGCCGTAGCCGGCAAACTCAATGCCCCGGCTGTATTCAAGAGGCGCGACTCTTTCGTTGCCAACTGGAACGATGCCGGCCAGGTAAAATGGCTCCGTAACGCCAATATAGATCTATTGCGCGGCCATGGCAGATTAGCCGGCGAACGTCGCGTGTCGGTCACGGATAAAGTCGGCATTACGACGAATCTAACTGCACGCCAGGCCGTGGCCGTTTGCACGGGTAGCCGAGCGGCAGTCCCAGACATTCCGGGCCTGGCCGAAGCGCGCGCGTGGACCAGCCGTGAAGCCGTCAGCGCCAAAATGGTCCCGCGGCGTTTGGCAATTCTCGGTGGCGGGGTCGTGGCCTGTGAAATGGCCACGGCGTGGAAACAACTTGGAACTGAAGAGGTCACGGTGATCCAGCGTCATGGGCGACTGCTTCCCAAGTGGGAATCGTTCGCTGGGGAATTACTAAGAGTGCGCTTTGAGCAACGGGGGATAGTCGTACTAACAGATACGACGGTTCTACAGGTGGACCGCCAACGCGGTGGTGTTGCCCGCATCGCCCTCAGCAGCGGGCAAACGATTTTTGCCGATGAAGTTCTCGTCGCGACCGGTCGCGGGCCGCGGACCGGGGAGCTGGGGTTGGAGACAGTTGGCTTGAAGCCCGGCTCCTGGCTGGAAGTGGATGATACTATGCGG
The DNA here is from genome assembly GCA_052139695.1 of Limisphaerales bacterium. Taxonomy (GTDB): domain Bacteria; phylum Verrucomicrobiota; class Verrucomicrobiia; order Limisphaerales; family Palsa-1400; genus PLGF01. The sequence goes on along the minus strand of JBKQWF010000176.1, from coordinate 11,166 downwards.
GTGAAAGGCGTAACTGGCGACTGGCTCTACGCAGCGGGCGACGTCAACCACCGCGCCTTGCTCACGCATATGGGAAAGTATCAGGCGCGCGTGTGCGGGGATGTCATAGCCGCCCGCGCCAAAGGGAAACCGGAGGCCTCCGCGCCAGCCCCATGGGCAAAGTATTCCGCCACCGCGGACACCTGCGCGGTGCCGCAGGTCGTCTTTTCCGACCCGGAGGTCGCTGCAGTCGGTCTGACCGAAGGAGAGGCGAAAGCCCGTGGGATAAATGCGCGGGTAGTCGATTACGACATTGGCAATGTCGTGGGGGCAGCACTTTATGCTGACGGTTACAAAGGACATGCGCGCATGGTCGTTGATCAGACGCGCGGTGTAATGGTTGGAATGACTCTCATTGGCCCTTCCGTTGGAGAATTGATTCACGCCGCGACCATCGCCATCGTTGGCGCCGTTCCTCTTTCACGACTTTGGCATGCTGTTCCTGCGTATCCCACAATTAGTGAAATCTGGCTGCGCCTTCTCGAAGCGCTCGGGCTATAACAAACGCAAAACACCACTAAATTCCTATGAATACTCTATCAACAAGCAATGATGATCAAATCAAAGACCAGAGCGCGCGGGGTGTGGCATCCGAACGAATGGAAGCCGCTTTGCGCCAGCATTGGGCCGCTTCCGCAGCCGGAAACCAGAATCTCGAGCATGAAATATACGACGAGCATGTTATCTGCGATTACCCGCAATCCGGTGAAAGAATAAAGGGCAAACGGAATCTGCAGAACCTCCGCAGCCATCACCCGGGCAAGCCGACGGGTTTCAGCATTCGGCGGCTTCTCGGATCCGGCAAATTATGGATTACAGAATATACAATCACCTACCAAGGTCGCCCTTTTTACACCATCAGCATGATGGAGTTTGAGAAGGGCAAAGTAGTGCATGAAACGCAGTACTTCGCCGAGCCCTTTGATCCTCCGGGGTGGCGCGCGCAATGGGTTGAGCAAATAGGAACAGGTCGGAAGGCTTGAATGCCTTGCCATGGGTCGGCCTCACTCATTGGCGGGGCCGCGCGGCCCGCAAGGCCGAAGCGTTACTTGTATCAGTGATGATGAGGCATTGAATGCGTTCGCAAGTTGCCGGGAGATTTTATGAAGAGAACCACATTGAAAAATGAAGCTGATGCGCTGAATCCGGGGAAACTTGATCCCGCTCTCCAGGGCAACAATCCGGATGAACCCGTTCAGCCACGCAAAACATTGGCCAGCTCCAATGGTGCGCCAAAAAAACATGGGCGCGGTGTGAAAGTGATCATCGGCATTGCCGCAGTGGCTGCCGTAGCCGCAGTGGGAGTTTACTACCTACGATTCATCGCGCCGTTTGAATCGACTGACGATGCCTTCATCGAAGGCGATGCGACGCCCATTGCGCCCCAAGTGGCCGGGCAGGTCGTGCGCTTGCTCGTAAGGGACAATCAAGACGTGAATGCCGGCGATTTGCTGCTGGAGATTGATCCCAGGGTATATCAGGCGAGGGTGGATCAAGCGCGCGCCAGTCTCGCCGCGGCCAAAAGCAGCCTGGGACAAGCCAAGGCATCACTCACTGTGGACTTGGCCAAGGTCGATCAGGAAAAGGCCAACGTCATCGCCGTCCAAGCCCAAGCGAAATTTGCAGCGGCGGATTTTCAAAGGTATCGGACCGCGGGGGCGTTTGCGGTGTCCGACAGCCAGTTGGACCTCGCAGGGACACAGGCCCGCTCCCAGGCCGCGCAAGTGGATGTGGCGCGCAACCGGGAATCGGCGGCCGAAGCGCAGGCCATGCTCGACCGGGCCAACATCGCGACGGCCGCTGCCCAAGTTGAATTGAACGAGGCGACTGTGCGCCAGACCGAACTCGATTTATCCTACACGCAAATAACGGCTCCGCTGTCCGGTTTCGTGACGCATCGCACTTTGGATAAGGGCGCGTATGTCCAACCCGGACAGGATTTGCTGGCGATAATGCCACGCCAGGTTTGGATCGTTGCCAACTTCAAGGAGAATCAGTTGGCCCATATGCACCCGGGCCAGCCCGTCAAAGTGAGGATTGACGCTTATCCGCAGACGACTTTCAGGGGACAGGTGGACAGCATTCAAGCGGGCACGGGGGCGCGATTCAGCCTGCTGCCGCCCGAAAACGCGACGGGCAATTACGTCAAGGTCGTTCAGCGGGTGCCAGTCAAGATTTTGCTGGATGACATTCCCAAGGGGAACTACGTGCTGGGGGCCGGTCTGTCCGTGGAGCCCACCGTGCGTGTCAAGTGACGTGAAAATACAAAAAGCCGCAAGTCATGAACGCGAACAAAAACCCAACGGGAGTGAATCCCTGGCTGGTGACCATCGCGGTCATGCTGGCCGCATTCATGGAAGTGTTGGACACGTCCATCGCGAATGTTTCGCTCAAGTACATAGCGGGCAGCCTTTCCGTTTCGACGGATGAATCGACGTGGGTGTTGACGGCTTACCTTATTTCAAATGCCATCATTATTCCCAGCACGTTTTGGTTCGGCGAACGGTTCGGACGAAGACGGTTCTTGTTGATCTGCACCGCCGTTTTCACAGCTTCTTCGTTTCTTTGCGGTCTGGCGACCAGCCTGCCCATGCTGTTGATGATGAGAATCATTCAAGGGGCGGGCGGTGGCGCTCTTCAGCCCATCGCACAAACAGTCATGCTCGAGAGTTTTCCTGAGGAAAAAAAGGGCGTGGCCATGGGAATCTATAGCTTGGGCGTGGTAATCGCGCCGATTCTCGGGCCGGTGTTAGGCGGCTGGATCACGGACAATTATAGCTGGCGTTGGATTTTCTTCATCAACGTCCCGGTTGGCATCCTGGCGATCATGCTGATGAACGAGTTCGTGTGTGACCCGGAGTGGATTCGGGACGCCAAACCTCCGCGGCTGGATATCATTGGATTTGCTTTCATGTGGCTCTGGCTGGGAGCTGAGGAAGTGCTGTTGGACAAGGGGCAGGAGGACGATTGGTTTGGTTCACATTTCATTGCCTGGATGGGGGTTCTGGCTGTCATTGGTTTCGTGGTGTTTGTTTTTCGAGAGCTCACGACCGACAAACCCTTTGTGGATTTTTGTGTGTTCAAAAATTATAACTTTAGCATGGGCGTGATCCTCATGTTCTTCACGGGTGTCACCCTCTACGGCATGACGGCGATTGTGCCCTTATATTTGCAAGCACTCATGGGCTACACGGCGCTTCAGAGCGGTCTGGCGATGGTTCCCCGCGGACTTGGCGCCATGGTGGCCATGCCTTTGGCGGGGCGCTTGGTGAGCAAGGTCCAGGGGCGCTACCTTGTGGCCGTGGGATTTCTGACGTTCGCGATTTCCTCGTTGGCGATGAGCAGAATAACGCTCGACATTTCCCCCTCTGTTCTGTTCTGGCCGCTATTTTTGAGCGGTTTTTCGATCGGATTCATGATCGTGCCGCTCAACACACAATCGCTTGGTTCGCTCAAGCCCGAGGAAATTGGCAATGGCAGCGGCATCTTCAACCTGATGCGCAACGTCGGCGGCAGCGTGGGCATTACACTAGTGACCACCCTGGAGCAGCGCGCCGCCCTGCGACACCAGGTTTTCCTAGCAGGACATGCGACGCCTTATGACCCTGCCTACCAATCGAAGCTTCATGCCCTGAGTTCGGCGTTCGCGGTGGACAGCGGTGTGTATGAGGGACATCACCAGGCATTGGGCGCGCTGTATAACACGTTGCTTACGCAAGCAAGCCTGCTGGCCTATTTGGAAGATTTCGTCCTGTTTGCCTTGGGGAGCTTGGTCTGTATTGCCGCCGCGCTGCTAATGAAAAAAACAGCCAGTCACGAGCCGGTTATGGCTGGTTGAAGGAGATGTCAAGATGAAATCAAACCTGTGCATTATTCCGGGGCTAGTGGCCTTCTGGGTCGGCGGTTGCGCCGTTGGCCCCAACTATCATCAACCTCAAACCAGCACTCCCGCGCATTGGAGCGAACCTTTGGGAAATGGCGAAACCAATGCACCCGCTTTGCTGGGGGCGTGGTGGACGAACTTCCATGAAGCGGAACTGAATTCGCTGATTGGCCGCGCCGTCTCTTCGAATCTCGATTTGAAAATGGCACAGGCGCGCGTGCGAGCGGCGCGGGCGGAGAAGCAAATCGCCTCCGCCGATCTCTGGCCGTCGGCCAACGCTTCCGGCTCTTATCAGCGGCAACAACAGAGCCGAAACCAGCCTGTGCTCCGCTCGTTTCCGATTCCGGCATACGTTCCCTTTCAGAACAACGTTTATGAGGCCGGTTTTGATGCTTCCTGGGAAATTGACGTCTTTGGCGGCAAACGCCGGGCGGTCCAAGCAGCTTCCGCCCAAATGGCGGCGACAGAAGACGAGAGCAAGTATGTATTGTTGACGCTATTGGGAGATGTGGCCCGGAACTACATGGACGTGCGCGGCTACCAGCGCCGCCTGGTCATCGCCAAGGAGAATATCAAGGCCCAGGAAGAGAGTCTGGCTATTACGCGTGACCGCTTTACTCATGGTTTGACCAGCGACCTGGATGTCGAGCAGGCTGCGACGCAATTGAGCGCAACGCGCGCTGAAGTGCCTGCTTTGGAGGCTGGGCTTGAAACCAGCATCCATCGTCTTGGCGTGTTGCTGGGACTTCAGCCAGGTGCGTTGATCGCGGAATTATCGGTCGAGGAGCCCATTCCCCCCGCGCCGCCGTCGGTTCCTGTCGGCTTGCCCTCTGACTTACTTTTGCGCCGGCCTGATGTGCGCGAAGCCGAACGCCAATTAGCGGCAGCCACAGCCAACATTGGCGTTGCCAAGGCCGATCTTTTCCCGAAGTTCTCGCTTACCGGCGGAGGTGGTCTCGAGAGCGTGAGTGCGAGCGATTGGTTTGCCGGCGGCAGCCGCTTTTGGTCTGTCGGCCCCACCATGACTTGGAGGATTTTTGACGCGGGACGGATTCGGGCGAATATCCGTGTGCAAAACGCGAGGCAGGAACAAGCATTGGCGGCTTACGAACAGACAACGTTAAGCGCGTTTGAGGACGTTGAGAACTCCCTGGTCGCTTACGCCAAGGAGCAGACGCGCCGTCAATCGCTGGCTGATTCAGCCTCCACCAGCCAGAAGTCGCTTGACCTGGCCAAAAGACTTTACACCAGCGGCTTGACCGATTTTGTAAACGTCCTGGAGGCGGAACGCGCGCTTTATCAGGCCCAGGACGCGCTCGCGCAGGGCGACCGCGACATTGCCGCGGACGTTGTCGCGCTCTACAAATCCCTCGGTGGAGGATGGGATGCCGTTAAACAGACGCCGTCGCTCGTGGCGCAGAATAACAAGGCGATTTCGACGAAACCATTCCGCGGGCATTGAAAGCGATTTTCCTGGAAAAAAAGGCGGGCGCTGACGCGTTGGTACCTGGCGAAATACCCGAGCCTTCGCCTAAGCAAGGAGAGATCCTGGTCAACGTCCACGCAACGGCGATCATGCCCACCGAACTGGGCTGGTATCCAACGTTCAATGCACCGTCCGGCCAGCCCCGTTCGTTTCCCATTGTTCTGAGCCACGAGTTTTCGGGGGTCGTGAAATCGTTCGGACCGGGTGTGAGCGGTTTTAGCACTGGCCAGCCGGTCTATGGACTCAACGATTGGTTTGCCAACGGCGCGCAGGCCGAATGCTGCGTCGTGCCAGCAACCGCATTGGCGATCAAGCCGAAAACGCTCGATCACACGCGGGCGGCTGTGGTGCCGATCTCAGCGCTCACTGCGTGGCAGGGTCTTTTTGAGAAAACTTCGCTCGACCAGGGCCAGCGCGTCCTGGTCCACGGCGGCGCGGGAGCGGTCGGAGCATTTGCCGTCCAACTGGCACGTTGGCGCCAGGCGCACGTGATTGCGACCGCATCTTCACGCGACTTCGCCTTCGTCCGGTCGCTCGGCGCCGACGAGGTGATTGATTATCGATTTAACCGCTTTGAGGACACGGTCCGCGACGTGGATGTCGTGTTCGATGGCGTGGGTGGCGAGACGCTGAAACGCTCCTGGGCCGTGCTCAAGGCGGGCGGGAAATTAGTCACGATCGCAAGTTCGAGCGACGCCGGAGACGATCGCGCTCGCGGGGCCTTTCTGCTGGTGCGCGCGGACGGGTCGCAACTCGCGCGGATCGGCCAAATGATTGACGGCGGCGAACTCCGCGTTTTTTGCGGAGGCGTCTTTCCTGTCTCTCGCGCCCGTGAGGCGTACGCTCGCGCGGCGCAAGGCGGGTTGCGTGGAAAGATTGGGTTGAATGTCAGCGACGGATTCTGAGCCCAACAGGATACTCACGTATGAATGAGAGCCGAGTCACGAGTGCGCCGTGGTATGGGCAACTCGTTTGGGACTATGTAAATGCCTATCACGGTTTATTCGATCATTCTACGGTTGCCGAATCGCGCTGTTGATGCTCTGTCGCCGTGGCGAAACGCGATTCTGGCGCTGGCACTGGGGCTGCAGTTCTCGCTCCTTGCCATTTGTGATGATTTACGATAATCCGCGAGCCGCGTTGCCCGGTTATAAAGGTCCAGACCCACTGGGCGAACACGCTCAAGCGGACCCTGGACAGGTCGAGAAATTGGAGATGCACGATTGACCAGACGAGCCACGTCAAGAAGCCGCTGAGACGAACCTTGCCGCTCTGCAAAACGGCGAAGCCTTTGCCGACTACAGCCATGTTGCCTTTGTCAAAATAGCGGAATGGAGACGACGCACTCGAACCGTTGATGCGCAGGCGGATTAGTTTTCCGGCATAACGCCCTTGTTGAATCGCCACTTGTGCCACGCCGGGCAAGGGCTTGCCGCCTTGTTCCAGCGACGCCGTATCACCCACAAAAAAATGTTCGGATAGCCAGGCACCGTCAGGTCATTTTGGATCTTCACGCGGCCGGCGTGGTCCGTCGCCACTCCCAGCCATCGGCCCGCGGGCGACGGGGCCACACCGGCTGTCCATATCACCGTACTACTTGGAATACGTTCTCCCCCGATAACAATGCCCTCCTTATCAATGTGATCCACTCCCCGCCCTAGCCGCACCTCAACTCCTAATCGCGCCAGCCGCCTTGTTGCCGCGACAGAAAGCCTGTCCGAAAAACTGCCCAAAACGCGGCTGCCGCCCTCCAGCAGGATAATTCGGGCCGATGTGGGATCGATCCTGCGGAAATCGGATCGCAGCGAATTACGGACAAGCTCTGCAATCGCACCGGCCATTTCCACGCCGCTCGGTCCACCGCCGACGAGGACAAGGGTGAGAAGGTCGCGATGTAATTTGGGGTCTTCCTCAGCTTCCGCCATTTCAAACGCCGCCAGGATTTTGTTACGAATCGCGACTGCGTCGGCCAGGCTTTTCAGACCCGGAGCAAATTGTTCGAATTCTTCGTGCCCAAAATAATTCGGGCGCGAGCCCGTCGCCAAGACCAAATAATCGTAGGATAGAGCGACGCCCTGGCGATCCGCAGAATTAACGAAGACGCATTGCCGATCCTTGTCCACACCCGTGACCTCTCCGAGGAGGACTGTCACATTTTTCTGTTTGCCGAAAATTTCACGAATGGGGGAGGCGATTTGCCCCGGAGTGAGTATCGAGGTTGCAACCTGATAAAGAAGCGGTTGAAACAAGTGGTGGTTGTCCCGATCAATCAAAGTGACCCGGGCCGACGCCTTTTTGAGAACCTTAGCAGATGCCAATCCACCGAAACCTCCCCCAACGACCACCACCTCCGGAACACGACTACTCATAATATTCAAGTTGAGTTCGGTTGACGTTTTGGAACATCGTCTTTGCATTCATTGGCAAACCTCCGGGGTGCGGAGGTTTAATGGCCAAACGGATCAGAAATCCGCATCGAGCACGATGCGATAGCGAGCCTTGCCCGAATCAAGCCTGGCGAAAGCCTCGTTGATTTTACTCATGGGAAAATGCTCGGTCTGCGGCGCGACATTGTGCCGTGAAGCGAAATCGAGCATCGTCTCAATCGTCACTGGCGAGCCAGCCGGCGAACCCGAGATGCTGCGTTGCCCCATGATAAGCGAGAACGCCGAGACGGGAATCGGTTCCAGCACGGCGCCAACGATATGCAGCCGCCCGTTCGGCGCGAGCGCGCCAATCATCGCATCCCAATCGACCTTCGCGTTGACGGTGCTGATCAGGAGGTCGAAGCTGCCACCAAGCATTTTGATCGCCGTCGAGTCCTTGCTCGAGACGACGTGGTTCGCTCCGAATCCCTTAGCCTCGTCGAACTTGCTTTCGCTCGAGGTGAACGCGGTCACGTCGCAGCCATAGGCGGCCGCGAACTTCACGGCCATGTGCCCCAAGCCACCGATACCGACGATGCCCACGCGATCACTCGGCTTGGCGTACATCGCAAGCGGCGCGAAGACGGTGACTCCACCACACAGGAGCGGCCCGGCATCGGCGAAGTTCAGCTTGTCCGGCAGCGGGAAGGCCCATGCCCAGTGCGAGCGGATGTGACTCGCGAACCCACCGCGATGACCGACGATGGTCATTTGGACTTCCGGGCACAGATGATGGCTTCCCGACATGCACTGGTGACAGTGCATGCAACTGCCCGAATTCCAGCCGACACCGACGCGCTGCCCGACCTTAAGTCCCTTGGCATGCGAGCCCAGAGCCGTAACCCGGCCGACCACCTCGTGTCCGAGAATCGCGGGATACCGCGAAATGCCCCAATCGTTGTTCAAGACGGAGAGATCGGAGTGACACAAACCGCAATGTTCGACTGCGACTTCAACATCCTCGGCGCCAAGAGGTCCGAGATCAACGGTTTCAAGCACCACCGGCTATTTCGCGGCCTTGGCGACCCATGCCTGATGATTCGTCGTGCTTCCTGTTCTGAAAACGGACTGTTTCTGCTGCGATTTGCTGGCCGCCTCGTCGCGGCTCGGGGTCAATGTAGTATTCATTGGTGGAACTCCTGAGTTTGATGGTTAATGTGATTTGATTGATATTCTCGCTTTTCCAGCTATTGATTCAGCGCCGTCGCCTGGGTGCCGCGCAGAGATTTGAAGGCGGCACGCAGCTCGGCAGAGAAAAGGTCTGGCTGCTCCCACGCCGCGAAGTGGCCCCCTTTATCGAGCTTGTTGTAATAGATAAGTTTGGGATACGCCCGCTCGGTCCAGGTCCGCGGGGCCGCATAGATCTCATCTGGAAAGACACTCACCGCCACCGGGATGGCGACGTTCTTGGGGTCGAAAAAAGCTAACTTGTTTTCCCAATAGAGGCGAGCCGAAGAAATTGCCGTGCCCGTCAGCCAGTAGAGAGTGATGTTGTCGAGGATGTCGTCTCGCGTCAGGCCTTCGGTCTTTCCGTCGAAGACGCGTGCGATTAGTTCGTAACTGCGCGCATCGTGGTCAAGAATCCAGGCGGCCAGGCCGACAGGCGAATCCGCAATTCCATAGAGCGTCTGCGGTCGGTTTCGCATCTCAATGGCGTAGCCCAGACCGTGCTTATAAAAAAAATCCAACTGTTCATAGGCGTGCCTTTCATCGGCCGAGAGACCGGCCGGCACGGGATCGTTATATTTGAGGGCCTTTGCAACGTCGGCTGGGACCGTAGCAGGCATGTTGACGTGAATGCCGAGCAATTCTGGCGGCGCCTGCAGAGCCATCTGCTCCGACACAGCATCCCCCCAATCGCCGCCTTGGGCCACGTAATGTGCGTATCCCAGGCGTTTCATCAGCACGATCCACGCACGTGCGATGCGGACAGGATCCCATCCGGGCGCGGTCGGCTTGCCTGAGAAGCCGTACCCTGGCATGGAGGGAATCACCACATCGAAGGCGTCCTCGACGCGCCCGCCATACGCGGTCGGATCGGTGAGCGGTCCAATGATCTTGAGCTGTTCGATGATCGAGCCCGGCCAGCCATGGGTGATAATTACCGGCAGGGCATTCGGATGGCGGGACCGAACCTGGATGAAATGAATGTCCACCCCATCGATCGTGGTGATGAACTGCGGCAGAGCGTTAAGTTTCGCCTCGCACTTCCGCCAATCGTAATCTGTCGCCCAATAGCGTGCGAGCTTCTGCATCGTCGCGAACTGTACGCCTTGGGACTCATCGGTAACCGTCTCCCGGTCGAGCCACCGAGTCGCCGCGATGCGCTGGCGGAGGTCAACCAGGGCTTCTTCCGGAATATTGATGTGAAAGGGACGGATGTCGGCCGGAACACCCGTTGCCGCGGCTGCTGAGCCATCGTTCGCCAGCACTGGCATGGCAGCGACCACAAAGGCCAGCAACGGCACGACTATAGGTATGGGTTTGATTTGTTTTCTTGTTTTCATAGATGCTTTTTAAGACTGTTGCTTCTCGATTCGGCTGCGGTAAACACGACCCGCGAGTTTCCGTCTTTCACGCAGCCGGCGTGCCAAAGAATGAGGGGACTGAGCGTGTGCGATGCAAGATATTGATGGAAAACGCCTTAGAACTTTGAGACTCATAACACTCCCCCCAAGCCGAGCATCCAGAACCAAGTTGATCGCGTCGTCCTGTGGACGCGCAGTCGCCCCACCGCCACCCGCAGCCGCTTTGCATTCCAATTCGTCGCCATACTAACAACTAGTTTACTCCTAATCATTTAGTTGCTTTGACCGGTTTGAGTAACAACGCCTACGGTGCTTTGGATGCTTCCCCCTTTTACATGATCTATGTCCGCCGTTGGTAAAGCGCTCCTCAATTCTGGAAACTCTTCCCGTGCGCGGGGAGTTTCAACCCACGCCTGGTTTTCCATCAGTTTTGCCATTTGCGACTCTATTCGGTCTGGTTTGGCGTGAGCTTCTTTCGCGAACGCCTGAACGCTTTGAAACCCTGGAAACTCCTCCCGCGTGCGCGGACTTTCAGCCCATGCCTGGTTTTCCATCAGCTTTGCTATTTGCGAATTGATTCGGTCCGCTTTTGCCTGACTTTGTTCGGCGGATATCGACGTTCTTTGCAGTTCGGGATGATCTTCCCGATATCGAGGGCTGGGCAGGATCGCTTCATTATCTGTCCGCAACGCACCCACGCATGACTTAGGAGCCGCGCAAAAATAACTGTCACAGTTAATGCGATATTGTGTAGTTCCACTCGCCATGAAATGCGTTCGGGGTCAGGCGCACAGCTTGCATAGC
>JBKQWF010000175.1:0-55094 GCA_052139695.1 Limisphaerales bacterium | reverse complement strand
CCACTTGAGACATGAATCGCGCCATGGTTTGCTGACCTGTCCAACAAGCGGTTGAAGTTGAGGGGCTGAACGATTCGATCTCTGTGTTGCTTCCTTCGTAGGTGTTCGCCAAGGGTTCTTGGGTTGTCTGGATAGTTTCGAAACCGACCGACGAAGCAACACAGAGATCGAATCGTTCAGCCCCTCAACTTCAACCGCTTGTTGGACAGGTCAGCAAACCATGGCGCGATTCATGTCTCAAGTGGCCATTCAGCAAGTTCTGAGACGAGGGTTCGAATCCCTTGACCCGCTCCATTTGACAACTTGTGACAGGTTGCGACAGAACGTGACAAATCCCCCTGTTTACAAGGGTTTCTTTCGGGTTCGACTTTCCAATTTTTTCGTCAGGTTGCGACATGGTTTGACCATTCCCGCCTAAAATCTGTGCGCGCATTTGTGTATAGCCCGGCATTGCATCCAAACGCGGCAGGTTCTTGATTGCATCGTAAATCGGCAACTGCATTTCATCGGTGTAAACTTGCGCGGTCAGCCGGATGTCACTGTGGCGCATCAATTTCATGGCGAACCGTTGCGCCACCCCGTTGCGTTGCAGGAATGTCGCCCAGGTGTAGCGCAGCGAGTGGAAATCGGCGTAGCGGCCCAACTCATCCCGGTAGGGAATGCCGTTGGCTTCCGCGTCTTTGGTCAAACGACGGGCGCGTGGAATGCCATTCGGAAAAACCAAATCCGTCCCCTTGCATTCCGCTGGCCGGTGAGCGGTCAAAGCCTCGACGATTTCCGGCACCAGTTGCACCGACTCCTCTTTCTTGTTCTTCGCCGCATAGTCCCGCACCACCACAAACGGCACGGCGGCATCCAGGCGCAAATCCCCCCACTTCATTTGCTTCAATTCCTCTTGGCGCAAACCTGTCCGCGCGGCGGTGAAATAAATAATGCCCCGATCTTCCGACCCGGCCACCAGCTTGCGCATTTCGTCATCCGTGAAGGCCCGGCGCACCCGCTTCTGTTTACCCCGCTCATCGGCCCTGGACACGTTCTTTAATGGGTTGGTTTTGATTCTGGCGGCCTTTTCCATCCAGTTCAGCAGCGAGATCATGCCTTGCAGGTAATGGTTGAGTGTGCGCGGCGAGCAGGTTTGCCGGTTGCGCCAGACGATAAACGAATCGGCGGTGACATTGCACGGCACCTGCCATTCGCAAGCTTGCAGCAACGCCTTTATCCGGGAGGCGACCAACCGCGCCCCACGCCCGCCGCGACCATTCCGGCCCCGCGCCGCCAGATCAGCCACGTAATCGTCCAAGTGAGCCATTAGAGGCTTCTTGGCGGAGTCCCGGACGGCTTTGGGTTCAAGGATGCCCGCCGTCTCGCGCTCGCGCTCCTGGATAAACTCATGCCCCTTTTTATCGGCCACCTGCTTATCCGTCACACCAAGGGATTTCCACTTGTCCACCGGCATGTCGCCGATGCGATACCGCAGATAATACGACCGCGTTTCCTCGACTTTCCCGTCCCGGCGGAATCGCCGTCTTTCAATCGAAAAGATCATGCTGAGCCTTTCATCATAATTTGCTCAACATCACTCAACCGAAAACGAACCGCGCCTCGGATTTTGACCGCCGCCAATGTCCCCGAGGCCACCAGTCTTTCCACCATCCTCACCGAGCAAGCCAGCAAATTCGCCACCTGCTGTTTGGTCAGCAATTGCATCCCGGCTGGCCTTCCCAATTTATCGTCAACGTAATTTTGCATTCTCATCCTTTCCGTCACGCCCACTCTTCATTCAGAATTTCCCCAGTGCTTTCGCGTGGGAAATCGGCATGTCCTCCAATTCCGCTATCGCCTTTTTCTTCAAAACTTCCAGTTCATCCCGCGATAACGGCCTCCCATTCACAATCACCGTGATAACCAGGAATTGCACCGTCATAATGTCCGGCAATTCCCGGCAAAACGACGCCTGGTTTTCAAAGTTCTCCACTTTCACACCCTCATCATCGCGCCACATCAAGACGTGGACGCCCCGCGACGCCTTTCGCTTGGCCTTGTAGAATTCCCTCATCTCGACGCGGAAGGCCTTCTGCAGCTCTTTGGTAGAAGGCAGCCGCGAAGGCAGGTGTTTCGCATCCTCCTTCATTGCGTCGAATATCTGACACCCTGCCAAGGCCCGCTCCCGCTCTGCTTCCCAATTGAACTCCTTTAATTGCTCGATGATCGAGCGGTTAGGCTGCCAGTCATGGCCTTGGAAGAACCCTGTCTGCGAACCGTCCTCATATTCGATCATCAAACCGGGCGAATCATTCCCCAGGTCGAAAGAATATGTGATCATTCGGCACCACCGCGTTAATCTTGCCACGCAGTTTCTCAATTTCCTCACGCAATGCCACCGGCAGCGCCGCCAACTCGTCCGGTTGACTATTTCGGTGCAAAATCAGCTCGCCCTCGGCAAAGCATTTCCCCAATTGCGCAAGCAATGTATTGTTCAACTCGTTGATTTCTTTCATCGTTCTACGCTCCTGTTTTCGCAACAACCGTCTTGACCGCAAACTCCCCCCGTTTCTTGAATGCCTTCCGGCAATCCTCAAGATACGCCCGCAGCCTCTTTTCAGCCTCTCGCCCCGGCTTTGAACCCGACGACGCGGCAACGAATTCCGCCACGACGTTCGCCAGCAGGCCCGACCGCGTAATGTTCAGGCAGAACGCCAGGCGATCCACAGCAAGCTTTTCGCCGTCGCTCAGCATGAAACACACGGTGTTGTCCCTCGGTCCGTCAATCGAAGGATTAGGCCGCCTTCCGGTTTTCACGCCCTCTTCACTCAGGGCACTCGACATGGTTGATGTCATGGCTATATGGAAACATATATGTTTACATGGCGCAAGCACTTTTTTCACTTTTGTTTCAGACCTCAGGTAATGCGCCTTGAAGCCAGTCCTGCCTGTGGGCGAACGCAAGCATTTTTCTTGGCTTTTTTCCACCGATTTTAGTAGCCTTTAGCGGAATTAAATGAATGCGCAAACTGAATCATTGCCCGCAATTGAATTAGCCTTTACCTGAATCCGTGGCTCTACATCGGCCTAGCCCTTTTAGTCGTCCTTGGCGTAGTTTTCTGGCCAGTGCTGACAGCGTTGTGGAGAAATCTCCGCACGATTCAATACGCTCAGACCCCGGAAGCCCGATTGCAGATACCTAATCTCTGGACGGAAATCCAACAAACAAAAGGTGCTGGTTCCTCTCAGATGGCGGCGCTGCGCGCCGCCACCGCCCTGGCCCCCAAGGGCACCCCTTCGTTTCACACCGCGTCCAGACATGCAAACCGAGTTGACGGTTCCGCCGACAATCGCACCACGCCGTTTTCGCGGAGAACTTCCGCATCTAATCCCCTGCCTTCACAGCAGGCTTTTGGCGTTTCGCATCATGCCGTTTTTGTCAGTGTGTCAAGTGCCGTATCTGAGCTCAACGACCCGCCTGCCGCCTATCATACGACAAAACGAATTACTCAGCGTAACGTGGGATGTTGTCAGAGCGAATTTCGACGACTCGTAAAAGTCGCCCGCCAGCGTGTCCCGCAGCGCCCCACCCGAGAGGCACTTGGTCACGTACTCGACGCCATTCAACCTTTGGTCGAAAATATGGTTCCCGGAAAAGCCGCGTTTGGGGAAGTTGTCCCAAAGCGCGTTCAACCGAAACATATCCGACCTTGATGGGAACCACTCGTTGCACCCCAATAACCAATGATAGTGCCCCCGACCGAATTTTTCGCCGTGCTCATGCCGGAGACACCACACGAGACGACGGAAGGGCACGCCGAACATTTTTGACACCTCGTACAAAAACGCATGTGTCAACTTTCGTTGCTGACCCGGCTTGGCTCCGCGAAACCGCACCATGTGCCGGTTCCAAAGACCCGCCAACACCAGCAGCGACTAAGCAATATGGATTCAGCTAATGCCATCCGTGGGCGGCCCCACCCTGGAGGCCGCCACCGGGTAACAGAGCCACGTTTACCGCGCTTTCTCGCCCGCGCCTGCCGTTGCAACCCGCACAGCCGCTTTGGGCACACTGGTCCGGTCAATCTTTCCCTTGAACTTGAGGCGGCCACCATTGGCCGCTTTGATCTCGTTCACCGCCAGGACCAGCGAGGCCCCGTCCAGTTTGTCCAGATCAAGCCCCTCCTCCTCATCCTTGGTCGGCGTGTAGTCAAACGTTTGTTTGAGCTTCAAACCCTCATGCGCCTGCCGGTCAAGGCAGTTCAAAACGGTCACTTGCCGCTCATCACGGCTGCCCCGGAACCAAACCTCACGCGCCACGCCCGCCACGATAATTTCCATTTTCATTTGCGTTCACCTCCTTTCCTTGGCCAAATCTTGCGCCCCGACGCTGGCCAGATGTCGGGGAAAGAAATTGAGATGCCCCTTAGCCCAGGATGGTTTTTTTGACGCGGCCCCCGCGCCCCGGCTTCGGGCTGGTTGTTTGGCAGTTGGGTTGGATTTCATTGGAGGCCGAATGAGTTGACAATCGCCATATCTCTGCCGAACTTGCCGTTCATGCCAAAAATGGGGTATGTTGGTTGCATGAATCGAATTCAGGTCAGCCCCGAAATTCATTTTGGGAAGCCATGCGTTGCCGGGACGCGCATTCCGGTGCAGGCCGTCCTGGAACTGGTCCGTGAAGCGATTCCGTTTGAATCGATCATTCGGGATTACTACCCCGATCTCAAAATGGAGGATATTCAGGCGTGCGTCCAATACGCCATTGATGTCGTCCAAACGGAGGATATTCATGTGGTCGTGCCCTCGTGAGATTTCTGCTTGACCAGGACGTTTACGCGGTTACGTGCCATCTGCTTCGCGACCTTGGTCACGATGTCGTCACTGCCGCTGAACTGAATCTTTCTCGTTCTCCAGACAGGGGCCTGCTGATGCGGGCAGCGGACGAGAAGCGGCTGTTCGTCACACGGGATAAGGATTTTGGCGGTTTGATATTCGTCGAACGTCTGAGCAAAGGCGTGCTCTATCTCCGTATTTCTCCCGAGACTCTGGCGGCAACACATGAGGAATTGAAAAGAGTTCTCAGCGCTTATTCGGAAGCAGAACTGGCGGGGGCATTCGTCGTTGTGGAACCTGGGCGGCACCGGTTTCGGACGCTGAGGTGATTTACTCTGCTTCACTGGCCCCTCTCTCGCTTGAATTGACAATGGCCAAGATAGCCGCTTTGAACGCGGCTGGCAGTCCGGCCCATGCGTTGACTACGTGCGTCAGATCGCGCCCATCATTGCCCTGAATCTGTGCGCGTATTTGTGTATAGCCAGGCACCGCGTCCAACCGTGGCAGGTTCTTAATGGCATCGTAAATCGGCAACTGCATTTCGTCGGTGTAAACCTTGGCAGTCAACTTAATGTCGCTGTGCCGCATCAGCTTCATGGCGAACCGTTGCGCCACGCCGTTGCGTTGCAGGAATGTCGCCCAGGTGTAGCGTAGCGAGTGAAAATCGCCGCCCCGACAAGTGCCTGGTCGTGTCGTCATTGTCCCCAGGATTGCGCCCCGGCTGCCCTCGCAACACTGTAGCCAATGCCGCCACCACCAGGGAAATAAAGGCATAGACGAAAGATTGCTTTTAAGGTGCCACTTTTGGCTTTCCGCTCTTGCGGACCAGGGAGAAATCAGACGCTGCTTTTACTCGCGCTCCGCCGCCGCGAACGGTGCCAATCTCTTTTCTCTTTACCGCTGCCCGCTGGCTGGTAGTTCGTGCTTTGCAACGGCCTAAATCGGCGTAAGCTGGCGGTATGAAGGCGAATCGGCTGAGATGGTTTCCGATTTTCTTACTTGTTGGTGCTGCTCTTCAATTACCAGCCCAGCAAAGCGAGGCAGACCGCAAGGTGCTGGCGGATCCTTTTGCAGGAGTTGCCACCCCCATCCCACCCCCCCACAAAGCGAGCTCCGCAAGGCGCTGGCGGAGTGGCGCGCCAAGGCGGAAAAGGGCGATGCGCAATCCCAGTACGAATTAGGTGAGACTCTCGCTACGGGTATCCTCGGCATGGCGGCCGTGGATGAGGTGGAAGCCGTGAAGTGGTTCCGCAAAGCCGCCGAGCAGAATGACGCCGCTGCTCAATTTTATCTGGGTTTCTGCTACGACAAGGGCCAAGGCGTGGCGCAGGATTATGTGGAGGCGGTGAAGTGGTTCCGCAAAGCCGCCGAGCAGAATATCGCCGAGGCTCAATTTAATCTGGGTCTCCGCTACGACAATGGCCAAGGCGTGGCGAAGGATTATGTCGAGGGTTACAAGTGGTATCGCAAGGCCGCCGAGCGGAATGACGCGCTGGCTCAATACAATCTGGGTGTCTGCTACGCCAACGGCCAAGGCGTGGCGAAGGATTATGTCGAGGGTTACAAGTGGTGGCTGCTGGCGGCGGGCCAGGGTGAAGAGAGAGCAAAGACAGCCGCGACTTGGCTGGAATATAGAATGACGCCAGACCAAATTGCAGAAGGACAAAAGCTGGCACGCAACTTCAAGCCACGGGAACTTCCCGCCTCAGGGGGCGATAGTTCAGCCGCGAGCATTGCGCAGACACGCCCGGAATCTTCCGGCACCGGATTCTTCATCACAGAGGATGGGTATCTGATTACCAATGAACATGTGGCCGGGAACGGAGCGCAGGTGCGGTTGGTCACAGAAGCTGGCCTCATCTCCGCCAAGGTTGTGAAGGTCGATGCAGCTAATGACCTCGCATTGCTTAAGGCGGAAGGCAAGTTCGCGCCGTTGCAGGTGGTTTCCAGCCGCACCATGCGTATGGGAAGCACGGTTGCCACTGTCGGCTTCCCCAACATCGGTCTGCAAGGGTTCGCGCCCAAGCTGGCCAAGGGCGAGATTGCCGCGCTCTCTGGAGCGCAGGATGACCCACGATATTTCCAGATAAGCGTTGCGGTCCAGCCCGGCAATTCGGGCGGCGCACTGGTTGATGAGCGCGGCAACGTGGTCGGCGTGGTCTCAGCCAAGCTCAGTGCGGCGGCTGCCTTGGCGATTAGCGGGGCGCTGCCGGAGAATGTGAATTACGCGGTCAAAAGCAGCTTCCTGCTCAGCTTTCTCGAATCGGTGCCAGAAGTGGCAGCCAAGCTTAAAGACCCGAACACGAAAGACTGCAAATTTGAGGACACGGTAAAATCTGCCGAGAAGGCTGCTGCGCTAGTTCTGGTGTATTGAAACGACTCAATCAATCCCCGTCCGACATGCTTGTGCTCCTTCCCCCCCGTTTCCGCCGCCACAACCAACGAATAAATCTGCGTTGTCTCCAACTCGGAGTCGCAGTCAATCGTAATTTGGTTTTCGTCTCAAGCAATTTTCATATCCTTAAAGAACCGAATTTATGCACGCCCGAAAAATGACGCCAAAACTGAAACACTGGCTGTTCGACAACCACTTGATTATATCGTTCGTATTGCTGGTCGGTGTGCTTGCCGCGTCGGCCAGCATTCACGCGATGCAATCTCCAAGTTTTCTTTGCCCGATTGTCGGTACAGTGCTCGGTCTCAGCTATTTCGCGCTGAAACAGCATTTGGAGGAAGTTCACCTGTTCAAGGAACTATTTTCTGAATTCAATGCGCGTTATGACAAAATGTCCAAGCAACTGTACGCTTTGCTCGCGCGACCCGATCCAAAGCTTACCGGCGAGGAAATTACGCTTCTTTATGGTTATTTTAACCTCTGCGCAGAGGAGTACTTGTATTACCGAAAGGGTTTCATTTATACGGAGGTGTGGCGCGCGTGGCTGAACGGAATGGTGATTTTCTACGAGGATCCACGGATTTGCTCGCTTTGGAAGAAAGAACTTCAGACAAGCTCATACTACGGCTTTACGACAGCTCAACTTCATTATGCGGCCGACCACCTGCAGCCGCCAGCTTCAATGGCCAGCACCAACCTGCGACACCACGACCAACGCGCGGACTAAACCGCAGCGGAGGCGTCTTGGAGTGTCCATCCTCCAACTTCACCTGGGCACGGTTCCTCTTCAAGCAACCCCGCCGGGGGCCCTTCCTCGTTTCACACCGCGTCCAAGACATGCAAGCTGGCCGTGCCAGCGCCGTCGGCTCTCGCTCCACAGCGTTTTCGGGAAGAACCTTCCCATCTATTCGCCCAGGACGGCCCGGGCCTTGGCTGTTTCGCATTCCTGTCGTTTTGTCAGTGAGTCAGTTTCAACAGTGTCTTAGCGCAATGATGCGCCTGCCCCCTACCGTCGGGGCCAGCGCATTACTAAGGATCCGCGCAAAAACTGATTCGGGTTTTCTTGAAGAGAATGTCAGAAGAATCTGTGGCAGAAATATAAGACGCCCCCCCTTCTTTGAGCGAAGCGGGCCACTTTCATTTTTCTGCCCCCATTTTTCTGCCTAACCCTCTTCTTTTCATAATGTAGGAATTACGCCTTTTGTCCGGAAGTTGTTTTTGCACAGACCCTAAGCGTCGCCTCGGCACCTCGCAGAGCGAATTTGGAGCCTTCGTAGAAGTCTCCCCCCAGGCCGTCACGAAGCGCCGATCCTGACAGGCACTTGGTGACATATTCGACCCCGTTCAATCGCTGGTCGAATTGATGATTCCTGGAAAAAGCGCACTTCGGCAGACTGTCCCACAGGGTATTTAGCCGGAACATATCCGCCAGCATCGGTTTCCATTCCGTCGTTCCCCAAGGGGTGGAAGAAGGCAAGCGCCCGGCCAGGCAAAAGGGCTTGCCCCCGCAAGGCACGGGGTGAGCTTGGAATATGCTAACGTTAGGCGAGATCGAGCGGAAAGCGATGAAACTCCCGGATAGTGCCCGTGCTTCACTCGCTTCGCGCCTGCTCGAGTCGCTGCCGGCCGTTCTTTCTGACGATGACGATGGGGTGGCCGAAGCCCTCCGCAGGAGCGCCGAACTGGACCAGAATCCCGCGTTGGCGATGACCCTGGAACAAGTGAAACAGGCGGTGAGGTGGTAGTCGCTCGATAATGCGACTGGGCTTTCATCCTCTCGTGCCGAAGGACCCCCGCGGGGCCTTGAGCTACTACGAAGATGAGGCGGGCCGGAGGTCGCCAGGCGGTTCCAGGACGAATTCGACGGCTTGTCTGCCGCCATCGAGGAGAACCCCAAGCGATTTCATGGACTTGCTGGCTCGCGCTTTCCTGCATTGCAGCGGAATAAACCTGTTCAAAAACCTTCCGTAGGATTTTAGTCTCGACCCATTCTCGCTATCCTTGCCGCGCATGGAAACGAGGCAACGCTTTCGAGGGCCGCGCTGGCGCGCAACGGCAGAATCGTCCGCCTCCCGCTGGCCCCTCCGCCGGCAGCTTAACCCGCGCCTCCAAAAAGGCGAACTGGCCCAGAACCTCCTCTCCTGGCTCAACCAGATGCCGGAAGTCCAGGCCATCCCGAACCAAATTGAACCTAATTGAGGTAAATTGAGCCGCTGTGACCCCCCCGGGGGGGGGGCCGCGCCCTGCCGCGATGCCTTCGCTCTCTCTTTTCGACTGGCAGAATCTTGTCGTGCGCCCACTGGTTTTGATTGTTTTGATTGTCAATGCCAGGACATTGGGCTACGTTCTCGAAAATTTGGCATTGCGCGGGGTCGCTCAGCGCCACGGTTCCATTACTCCCAAAAGACCATTAACGAAAAGATGAAACGTCTATTGCTTCTTGCCGCTCTGCTCCTGGTTTTGGCCGCGCCTGGAGACCGCGCAGCCGCGTATGAACTTCTGCATGCCTTTACCGGCGGCGACAAGGACGGCCGCACGCCCACCTTTCAATCGTCCCTGGCGCCGTCAGGCGCCGTTTTTTACGGCATGACGCAGGATGGCGGCAAATACACGAATGGTGTGATCTTCCAAATTGGCGTAAACGGTTCCGGTTTTAAGGTCCTGCATGAGTTTGACGGCAAGTCTATCCTGAATTTGGGCGGCTCCATAGACGACGGAGCGTATCCCATGGGCACGCCCTTGGTGGACGGCTCCGTCCTTTATGGCATGACCGAGGAGGGAGGCAGCAATGGGTATATTGGCGGGGTGCTGTTTACGATCGATACCGACGGCAACGGCTTCAACGTACTGCACCACTTTGGCGGGCAAATTGACGGAGTCACCGATGGTGAAAATCCGCATGGCACCCTCGTTCTCTCCGGCAGCACGCTCTATGGCCTGACGACGGCGGGCGGGGCTGACTTGGAGGGCGCCATTTTTTCCATGAACACCGACGGCAGCCATTACAAGCTGTTGTACAGCTTTGGGGACGTCCCTGGAGAAACTGCCCCGGAAGGCTCGCTGATCCTCTCCGGCTCCGTCCTCTATGGCATGACGCAAGGGTCCCTCTTCCAGATCAACACGGACGGCACCGGCTTCCAGACCTTGCACTCTTTCTCCGGCGCGACCACGGACGGAGGCACGGCCTACGGGTCCCCGCTCCTGGTGGGTTCGGTGCTTTACGGCATGACCGCCACCGGTGGGACCAATAACGAAGGCAGCGTTTTTTATTATGACACCAGCAGCGGCCATTTCAATCTGCTGCACAGCTTCGCATTGACGGAAGGCTTCACGCCATTTGGAGATTTGGTTTTGGACAACTCCATGCTCTACGGCATGACATGGCAAGGCGTCACCAATTACCACGGCATTCCAGCCGGCAACGGCACAGTGTTCCGCATCAATACCGATGGCAGCAGTTACCAGATCCTGCACACGTTCCTCTTTCCTGAGACGAAAACCGATGGCAGCTTGCCCTACGGAACGCCCGTCATTCTAGGCTCAACCCTTTACGGCATGACTTCTCTCGGCGGCTCATTTGGCTTGCCGCTGGATACCCACGATGGCGGAACCATTTTCTCACTGGCGATTCCTGCCGGTTCTTCCGGGGGTGGAGGCGGCAACGCGCCAACCATCACAACGTCGAGTCCCTTGCCCAACGGCAAATTGGGTGAGGCGTATGACGCGGCATTTTCGGCCAGCGGTGGCACGGCGCCTTACACGTGGTCCGCGGCCAGCGGCTCGCTCCCCAGTGGCTTGCATTTGAGCACGGCGGGTGTCTTGAACGGCAAACCGACAAAAGGGGGCGTTTTCAATTCTTCGATCAAAGTAACGGACCACAAGAAGCAAGCCGCTTCCCAGTTGTTTACCCTGACGATCGCGGCACCGCCCAGCCTCACCATTCTTACGCCGCGGGCCGGCATGAAAGTCACGACTGCCACGCTTACGGTGGCTGGCACGGTTACCGGAACGGCGGCGATCACCGGAGTCTATGTGCAACTCAACGCCAACCCGTGGACGGCAGCCCAACTGGCTGGCGTTTCGGATGCATGGGTGGCGGAGCTTCCCTTGGCCGTTCCCGCGGACACAGTCCGGGCCTACGCTGTGGATGCCAACGGCAATTATTCGAAAACCAACAGCGTCAAGTTCACATACAAAGCGCCGACGCCCGGCCCGGCCATGGAAGAGGAAAGCCTGTTTGGAACCTTGACCGGCAACTACAGGGGATTGTATTTGGCGGACTTGAACCGATCCGGTCTTATCCAGCTTTCAGTCACGCCGTCGGGGGTGTTTTCAGGCAAGATTATGCTTGGCACCCGGACGCTGACGTTTACCGGAAGCTTTGACAATTCCGGAAACGCAGAGGTAGCCGGAAAAGGGGAAACCAGCCTCAAAGCTTCATTGCGGTGGAATGCCGCGGAGCAAACCATCACGGGCGCGATGCGCACCGCGGGATTTACCGGGAACATCCTGGCTTGCCGGAATTGAATCAATGCGGTCCCAGGCAGCAAAGGCGCTTGTCGCGCAGCGGCGTGCGCGCCCTGCCTTCCCCGCCCTGCGTACTGACGTATTGCCATTGCTTTTCGCGACTGCCTTACACAGACTTTTGGCATGGGCGACACAATATCGCGTTCGATTGCAAGCTTCGTTCCGCCGCTGGATCCAGGGTTCACGCCGGCCATTCAGGTCAATCGCCATTACGTGGACGCCGCCAAAAAATCCGGCAAAGCCGTGCCGCTTGTCCTGGGCTTGGAACGGGAGGATGGGTTGCTCTCGCGCCATGAGACTTGGGTGACGCCGGAGGCGGATGGCGCCACGCTCCAATATGTGGAACGGACGGTGAAATTTCTTTTGTGGGCGCGCGGCGGATGGAAGCTATTTATCGCCGGCCCTAAAGGCATTGGGGAGTTTATCCGCAAGACCTATTCACCAACGGGCGCGCGCAAATTTGACTGCGACCTGATGGCCGCCTCCTACGGAAAACAATTTAAGGTAGTCTTGACCACGCCGGAGAAAGTCCCCGCTCATCGTGAAATGGAGATGGCGGTGGGCGCGCATCTCAAAGGCTGCCGGATTGGATTCGATTTGGGCGCGAGCGATTACAAGGTCTCGGCGGTAGTCGATGGCGAAGCCATTTTTACCGAGGAAATGCCCTGGGACCCCAAGTCGCAGTCCAATCCCGACTATCATTACCATCATATTTCTTCCGCGTTGCATCGCGCCGCCGCTTCTTTGCCGCGGGTGGACGCCATCGGTGGCAGCTCGGCGGGCGTCGTTGTGGATAACGAGATTCGGGTCGCGTCGCTTTTCCGGGCGGTGCCGAAAAAGGATTTCCCGAAGGCGGCGCGGATTTTTAAACGCATTCAAAAAGAATGGAATGTGCCGCTAACGGTGATGAACGACGGCGACGTGACCGCGCTGGCGGGGGCATTGTCGCTGCGGACAAAAGGGGTGCTGGGCCTGGCGATGGGATCCAGTCAGGCGGCCGGCTTTCTGGACAAACAAGGACGGATTCTTGGCTGGCTCAACGAACTGGCCTTCGCGCCGGTGGATTATAATCCCGCCGCCGCCGCGGATGAATGGTCGGGAGATCGCGGAGTGGGAGCGCTGTATTTCTCGCAGCAGGCGGTCAATAAACTTTTGCCCGCGGCGGGCATCATCGTGCCGGAATCCATGGGTTTGCCCGAACGGCTCAAGGAAGTGCAAACGCTCATGGCCAAAGGAGACGACCGGGCGGCAAAGATTTACGAGACCATAGGCGTTTACCTTGGTTTCTCGCTGGCGCATTACGGGGAGTTTTACGATTTTCGCCACGCGCTCATTCTCGGCCGCGTCACCACTGGCCAGGGCGGAGACATTGTCATGAGCGTGGCGCGAGAGGTTTTAAACAAAGAGTTTCCCGCGCTGGCCTCCACGATCGAACTGCATGTCCCGGACGAAAAATCCCGGCGCATCGGGCAAGCCGTCGCCGCCGCCAGCTTGCCGGAAGCGCCGGTTCCTTGACGGTATGGAATTCTGAACAAACTACGAGGTTATGAAACGACAGACGCTCCCGACCTATTGCGCATCTCTTCTTCTGGCTCTCCTGGCCGTCTCGCTGGCAGAAAACGCCCTGGCCGATGACTGGCCACAGTGGAACGGACGCAACCGGGACGATAAGTCTGCCGACACAGGACTGCTGGCGCAGTGGCCCGCGGACGGCCCAAAACTAGCCTGGAAAGCCACCGGATTCGGCCACGGCTACTCCACCGTTTCAGTCGTGGGAGACCGTGTCTATACGATGGGCGACAAAGATGATGCCGGGTGGATCATCGGCGCGAATACTGACGGCGGCAAAATCCTCTGGACCGCCAAAATCGGCAAAGCGGGTTCTCCCGGGGTGCCTGGTTACGACTTTCCCGGCCCTCGTTGCACCCCAACGGTCGATGGCAGCCTCATTTTTGCGCTCGATGCCTGGGGTGAGTTGATTTGTGTGAACACGGCGGACGGGAAGGAACAGTGGCGGAAAAGCTTGGTGCGGGATTTGGGCGGGACGCCGCCAACCTGGGGTTATTCAGAATCGCCCCTCGTTGATGGCGAACAGGTGGTGGTCACACCAGGCGGCGCGAAGGGCTGCCTTGCCGCGCTGAATAAGAAGACTGGCGCCATCGTCTGGCAGTCCAAGGAATTTACCGATCCGGCGCATTATTCCTCCATTGTTCCGGCGGAAATTGAAGGGGTGCGGCAATATGTTCAGTTAACGCCTGCCCATGTCGTCGGGATTTCGCCTAAAGATGGCAGCGTCCTTTGGCAAGCTGCACGGAAAGGCAATGTCGCGGTCGTCCCTACTCCGCTGGTCACAGGTGGCCTGGTCTATGTGACTTCCGGCTACGGAGCGGGCTGCAATCTCTTCAAAGTCACCGGGGCGGGGGGCCAATTCTCGGTGGAACAGGTCTATGCCAACCACGTCATGGTCAACCACCACGGCGGTGTGGTGCAAGTGGGCGACTATATTTACGGCTACTCCGACGGGAAAGGATTGACCTGCCAAAACGCCAAGACCGGCGAGGCGGTTTGGGCGGAAAAGAACGCCATTAAGAAAGGGTCGATTGCCTACGCGGATGGCAAACTTTATCTCCGTGAAGAAGACACCGGGACGGTTGGGTTGATCGATGCCAGCCCAAGCGCCTACGCGGAGAAAGGACGTTTTCAGCAACCCGAACGAAAGCCGGAAAAAGCGTGGACCCACCCCGTCATTGCAAACGGCAAGCTTTATATTCGCGACCAGGATTTAATCCTGTGCTACGATATCAAGTAATCGCACCCCCTGATGAGCGCATGATGTCTAAAAAGCTACAGACCCGCTACATTTAAATTCAACTCTTGAGGCTAATCCCCTAATCGCCCAGATATTCCCGGTGGGGCTTGTTATCCAGATTCCAACGCCGCAATTCGACATCCGTAGCCTTGTAGGGCGCGCGCATGTCCTCCGGCTCGAGGTGGCCATCGACGAAAGCGCGGTTGGCGCGACCATGGTGGGCGAGGAAGGGCGGTTGCTTTTTCGGCGGCAGTTTGTAAACCCCGGAGAAGAGGTTAATCTCGGTGTTGGCGTCCGGATAGATAAGGGGGCGAGGGTCCATAACGCCGTCCAAAGAAGCGTTTGGGGACCGGTCGAAGTGATCGCCGAGCGCAATCATGCCCGCTGGAGCACGCACTTGCGTTGATCGAGTGGGGACGTAGCTCGGCGGCTCTAAGGGAACAGGGCTCCGGCCTCCCAGCCCAAGAGCTGTGCCAGCGAAGTCGGCTGCCACGCCCCCGGCGTTGTATCCATAACATTCAATCCAGGGGCAAGGGGCTTGCATGATAACGTCGGCATTACCCACCCCCCACAAGACTATCGGCCCATCATCATTCAATGGGCACGCGAAGACGCCAGCGTGCCGGGGGAGGTTAGTAGCAGTAGGACCAAGCTGGGGAAGTGACACTCCGACGTAAACCGACGGCAGACCGAGGACATCGAACCAGCCGGAAAGAATACCCTCACTCTCCTCATTAGTACATAACGGGAAGGCGCCGGAATCAGTGGTGTAGAGGCTAATCGCCAAGTCTATTTGTCGCAGGTTGCTTTTGCACTGGGTGTTCTTGGCCTCATATTTGGCTCCGGCCAAAACCGGCAACAGGATGGCAGCCAGAATGCCGATGATCGCAATCACGACCAGCAATTCGATCAAAGTGAAGCCGCTTTTCCGTCCGCTCTCTCGGCCAGGAACCACAAAAGTCATTTCTCTTTGTTTCGCCATCGGAAGCAAGTCATGGCGCATTGGTGCTTTTAAAAAAGAGTAATTCCCTCGGCAAATTTGTCAAGGCATGAATTGTAGCAGCTAATCCGTTCTCGATGTGATGCTTATAATTGGACGCTTCGAGAAGTCCTCTTGACAATCAGCCCCCTCTCCTCAATCCTCTCCCCCGCGTTGCGGGGAGAGGAAGGAGTATTTTGTCTCACTCTCTTTGGCCGTTTTTGCTGTTCTGTTGCTTTGACGCAGGATGAGGAGTAGATTAATCGCAGGTCTTACCAGAGCAGAGAGAAGGAGTGGAAGTTATGAGAAGTCGTTCAGCAATTATTTCGGCGGTCCTCGTTTCGTTCACGGTGGCGGCGTTCTGTTTCGGAGCTTTTTGGAATACAACGGCGGCGGCGCAAACACCCGCCGCGGCACCGCCCACAACGACGCCCGTTTCCCCGTCTGGCGTGCCTTCCATGCAATCGGGAGTGCTCCAAATCGTAAAGATGTATCAGGCGGGCATTAACAAAGAGGTCATTCTTAATTACATCAAAAGCGCGATGCTGCCGTATCACCTGGACGCTGACGGCATTATTTATCTGCATTCCATCGGCGTGCCGCAGGATCTCGTCCAGGCGTTGATCTCGCGTGATGGCCAAATGCAGCAACTGACCGCGCAGCAGTACGCCCAGCAGCAGCAAATGGCGGCGGCCGAAAATGCCGCCGCGATGAATGCAGCCAACCAGGCTGAGGCACAAACACCCGTTGTCATCCCAACGACTCCGGCGCCGGATCTTTCGGACTATGGCTATGACTACCCATACTACGACGACTACGGCTGGCCGGCTTACTATGGCGGGTATTGGTGGCCTGGAATTGGCTGGGGCTGGGGAGGCGGGGGATGGGGCAATCGCTGGGGTTACGGGAGGGGATTCCGGGGAGGCGTTGGGGGGTTTCACGGCGGCGTGGGAGGATTTCGCGGCGGAGTCGGAGGATTTCATGGTGGGATTGGCGGGTTCCATGGCGGCGCGGGAGGATTTCACGGCGGCTTCGGCGGATTCCATGGCGGAGCCGGTGGTTTCCACGGAGGCTTCGGAGGCGGTGGACACGCTGGCGGCGGCGTTGGACACGGGGGCGGTGGCGGGCACCGATAAACGCGGCGTCAGGGCAATCCTCGCGGAATTGCTCAACTGAGTTGAGGGTTGAGACAAGATGCTTAGCGGGATGGGGGGCAGAATCATCCCGGCAGGGCGCTCACTCCTTTGCGCGCCTTCGGGCACGGCCTCCTTTTAGAAAGAGCTTGTCATGGCTCACGGGCAGCCTCGACACTTTGAGGCTGCAACGCAACCATGAAATATATTCCGACCCTGACAACAGTTCTCCTCGTCATCATGCTCTCCGCTTTTTCCGCGAGCGCGGGGATTCGCACCCATCCCGCTCCGCCGGGTGAACCGTTGTCCACTCATTTCACCGTTGCCGTCGGGAACGAGGAAGTGCCGGTGTACATCGCCAAAGTCGCGCCCAGTGACCGAGTGCTCCGTTTCAAATCGGTCGATGACGTGCCGAACTCCGGCAAGTATTCTGATACAGCGTCCTTCGCCACCTTCGACATGGAAGGCACGGTCCAGGTGACGATTAGCTGTGCTGAAACCGTGAAGGAGGCCAAACTTTTGCCCTCGAGCCGCGGGATCACGCCCGTCATCTCGAGCAACCGGGTCTCGTTCACGTTGACGACGCCGGAATTGTTAACTCTCGAAATCAACGGCGATTGGGTGCATTCCTTGCATCTCTTTGCCAATCCTTTTGAAACAAATGCCATCACTGGCGAGGCCCCCAACGTGATTTATTTTGGACCTGGCATTCATGAAATTGACCAGTTGAGAGTGCCTTCGGGAAAAACGGTCTATCTGGCCGACGGCGCCATTGTTCGGTGCCAGCCAGCGGGGAAACGCGGTTCCGTCATGGCGCTTGCGGGCAACAACATCACGTTGCGGGGGCGAGGAATTCTGGATGGCAGCCTTTGTCCCATTCACACCTATCACCTGCTTTCGATCCAAGGCAGCAATATCGTCGTCGAGGGCATCATCCTGCGGGACTCCAGCACGTGGAACGTGCCGATGCGACAATCGGAGAACGTAAAGATCCGGAACGTGAAAATCCTGGGGCATCGCGCCAATTCCGACGGGATCGACATCTGCAACAGCCGCAACGTCGAGGTGGCGGATTGTTTTCTCCGCACCCTGGATGACCTGGTCGTGGTCAAGACGGACAGCCACCAAGGCCCCACTGAAAATGTGTTGGTTGAGAATTGTGTCTTGTGGAACGAGGTGGCGCACGCGCTGAGTTTGGGCGCAGAACTGCGGGAACCGGTGGACAATGTCCTCTTCCGCGATTGCGATGTTATTCATGACAAGGGGCGCGAGTGGACTTTGCGCGTCTTTCATTGCGACTCCGCCTTTATTAGCAATGTGGTTTTCGAGAACATTCGCATTGAGGAAACGAAAAACCTGATGTCGTTATGGATCGGGAAATACGTTTGGACTCGCGATCCCGAACGCGGGCATATCCGCAACGTGGTCTTCAAGGATATTCAAGCCGCGGGCGAGGAACCGCGGATTGCCTTTCAGGGCTTCGACGCCCAGCACCAGGTTGAAAATGTCCAACTCGAAAACGTCACGGTCAACGGCAAACCCATCGGCCAAACTGACGTCCATCAGAACGCCTTTGTCCAAAACGTCACCCTGAAGGCAAGATGATGATGCCCGAAACGATGGGGGGCCTGCTGTCTCTCTTGCTGGCCGGCTTGAAAATAGCGGGGCAAGCGTTTGCAAGCGTTGAACCCCAAAAGAGAGCGTTGACATAATCCGGCTTCGTGCTTAATGTTGGTTCAAAGTCAAAAAGGATTAAGTCAAATGTTGCTGAGAATCTGCCTGATTATTGCCATTATTGCCGGGTTGGCCGCCGGCGCCTTGAGCTATACCAAAGTTCAGGAAATCATCGTCACGACCCGGGCCGCGCGGGATGACTGGAGCAGTAAGTACAAGACGGAAAACAAGACCCGTCTCTCCGCCGAATCGAAACTGAAGAAGACGACGGCGGATTTGGAGACCAGCAAGAAGGACTTGGCACGCACCAAGACGGCCTTGGACAACTCCGTCGCGCAAGCCGAGGAATTGAACAAGCGCAACACTGATTTGTCTTCCGAGTTGGATAAAACCCGCGCCGATCGCGACACCGCGCAACAAAAACTGGAACAATGGGACCTCGTCGGGCTGGAGCCCGGCCAAGTCAAAGGCCTGATCGCGGATTTGGAGAAAACCAAGAAGGCTCGCGACGCGGTCATCGCGGAGAACAAGATTATCATGTCGTCGCGCAATGAATTGCAGTCGCGCTGGGACAAGTTTTTTGGTTCGACCGGCCCGGTCATTCTCCCTGCCGGCTTGCATGGTAAAATCCTCGCGGTCGATCCGAAATACGATTTCGTTGTGCTCGACATCGGCGATGAGCAAGGAGCGAAGGAGCGGGGCGAAATGTTGATCAATCGAGGTGGCAGGCTCATCGGCAAAGTCAAGATCTCCAGCGTGCAGAAAGACCGTTGCGTGGCCAACATCCTGCCGGATTGGAAGAACGGCGACGTGATGGAAGGCGACGAAGTGCTTTATTGATGAAAACCATCCGCGGCATTTTTGTATGCCTTCTCCTGGTCTCGGGGGCCGGGTTGCTGGGCGGTTGCGCCACAGATGACCCGGACAGCAACATCTCTCAATTGCCTTGGAACCAGCCGCAGGATTGGGAAGGGCCGATGCCGTCCACCTTGAACCAAGGGCGTTAGAACAGCCTTACTTGGCGAAGTCCACACACCGGGTTTCGCGCACGATGGTCACGCGAATATGCCCGGGATACTGTAGCTCTTCCTCGATCTTGCGCGCGATATTCCGCGCCATGAAAAAAGCCTGCTCGTCGCTTACCTGACCGGGCGTCACCAGGACACGCAGCTCCCGGCCCGCCTGGAGCGCAAAACATTTCTCCACTCCAGGAAAGGACAGGCCGATTCGTTCCAGGTCTTCCACGCGCCGGATGTAAGTCATCACCGTTTCCGACCTCGCTCCGGGGCGGGACGCGCTAATGGCATCAGCCGCACTCACCAGGATGCCATATAAGCCGGTTTGGGGCGCCTCGCCATGATGCGAGGCCACTCCGTTGACCACGTCTTCGGATTCGCCGTAACGCTTCACCAGGTCCGCCCCGACCAAAGCGTGCGGACCCTCAATCTCGTGGTTGACCGCTTTGCCAATATCATGCAGCAAACCGGCCCGCTTGGCCACCGCCACATCGGCGCCCAGTTCCGCGGCCATCAACGCGGTCAATTGCGCGACCTCCACGGAGTGTTGCAGGATGTTTTGCGCGAAGCTGTGGCGAAACCGCAATCGTCCCAGGAGCTTGATCAATTCAACGTGCATGGGCGCCAGGCCGAGTTTCGTGACCGCCTCTTCCCCGGCGTGCATCATGACCACATCCATTTCCTGCGAGACCTTATCGACAATTTCCTCGATCCGCGCGGGATGAATCCGCCCGTCCAAAATCAGGCGCTCCATCGCTTCCCGGGCAATTTCCCGGCGCACCGGGTCAAACCCGGAAAGGACCACGGCCCCCGGCGTGTCATCGATCAGCACCGTGACGCCCGTGGCGGCCTCGAAGGTTCGGATGTTGCGTCCTTCCCGGCCAATGATGCGCCCTTTCATTTCCTCGCCCTTGATGTTAACGGTCGCGGTCGAGGTTTCGAAACTATGTTGGCCGGCGTACCGTTGAATGGCCAATCCGATGATGCGGCGCGCCTTTTCTTCAGCCTGGACCTTGGCTTCTTCCAAGTGGTGCAGTGACAACTGCATGGCATCGCGCAGGCTTTCCTGTTCCACTTGCTTGAGAAAGGCGGCGCGCACTTCGCCTTCGCTCATTTTGGCCAGGCTGGCCAATTCCGTCCGCCGGGTCCCCACCAATTTGACGGCTTCCTCCCGCGCCTGCTCGATTTCCTTCTCCTTCCGGCGCAGTTCCTCCATTTCCGCGCGCAACGCCTTCTCCTGGTGGACGATATTCTCCAACTGCCCGTTCAGCAGCTCCTCGCGGGTGATCAAACGGTGCTCGGTAACGTCCAACTCCTTATGGCGGGCGGCGACCATTAGCTCGGTTTCGGTGCGCAGCTTAAGGGCCCGCTCGTTCGCCGCCAGCATGGCGTCGCGCACGATGGACTCCGCCTCCTTGCGCGCTTGCTCGAGCAAGGCGTTGCTCTGTTCTTGTTGCCGGGCGCGGCGGGAACGTTCCCGGCCGGCAAAGATCAAAAACCCGATGACAAACCCTACAACAAGGACGGCAAAAAGGGCCGCGACCGTAATGGTAGTTGAATTCATGGATGCGCCGCAACTGCTTCGGCGGCCGCCAGCCATCTCGTCGGTGTCAATATAAAATTCATGCGAACATCATGCGCTTCCGCCGGGACCCGCGGCACGACCTGCGGGTCAAAAGCGACGCCGCATTTCGCTCCCCCCGCGCGGGCCAGCAGGCGATCATAATATCCCCTGCCCCGGCCAAGGCGGCGGCCGGACAAATCGAATGCTAAACCAGGGGTGAGGGCCAAGTCCAGCCGGTTCAATGGAAATGCCGCGCCAGACCGTAACGGTTCCAGCACGCCAAATTTTCCGGGAACGCAATCCCGCTTCAAATCGGAAATCACGAAGGCGTCGTAAACGGCCACTTCGGATACAAAACCGGGCAGGGCCACCGTCTTGCCCGCCGCCAGCGCTTCCTCCAACAGCGGAGTCAAATCTAATTCTCCCGGGATCGGGGCATAGAACAGAATGGCGCGCGCCTCTTTCCACAGGGTTTGCCGCCGCAGCCGTGCCCGCGCCTGCTCCGATGCCGCGGCGCGCTCGGCTTCGCTCAACCGATTGACGACCGCGCGCAGCCGTTGGCGAAGTTCGGCTTTGGCGTTCATGACGCACCCGGCGAGCGTCGCAGGGCCTCGATTTGCTCGCGCCATTTTTCCAGCCGTTCCTTGATCTTTTTTTCCGATCCTTGCTCCGTCGGTTCGTAGAACCGGCGCATCGCGCCCAAATAATCCTGCGCCACAAAATGACCGGCAAAATCGTGCGCGTATTTGTAGTCCGCTCCGTGCCCCAGCCGCTGCGCTCCCGCATAATGGGCGTCGCGCGAGGGTTCCGGCACCGCCAGAGTCCGCCCGGAGCGGACGTCCTCCAGCGCGGCGGCAATGGCCATGCAGGCGCTGTTGCTCTTGTGCGCCGTGGCAATGTAGATCGCCGCCTCCGCGATCGGAATTTGCGCCTCGGGCCAGCCCACATATTCCGCCGCCTTGTGCGCCGCCACCGCCAGCACCAACGCCATCGGGTCCGCCAGGCCGACATCCTCCGCCGCGCAAATCAGAATTCGGCGCGTGATAAAGCGAGGGTCTTCCCCGGCGTGAATCATTTTCGCCAGCCAATACAAAGCGGCGTCCACGTCGCTGCCCCGCATCGACTTGATAAAAGCCGAAATGGTATCGTAATGGGCGTCCCCGTCGCCATCGTACACAATCGCCTTCTTCTGGATGCACTGTTCCGCGACGGAAAGATTGATGAGAACCTGGCCGGCCTCGTTCGGAGGGGTGGTCAGGGCGGCAATTTCCAGCGAGTTCAGCGCCTTGCGCGCGTCGCCGTCCGCCACCTTGGACAGATGTCGCAATGCCTCGTGGTCCGCGCGAACGTTCATCATGCCGAGGCCCCGCTCAGCGTCGCCCAGCGCCCGCCGCATTAATTCCAGCACGGCTTCTTCCGAAAGTGCTGTCAATTCAAAAATCTGCGAACGCGAGACCAGCGGTGAGTTGACGAAGAAAAATGGATTATGGGTGGTCGCGCCGATGAGCCGCACCACGCCGCTCTCCACGTCCGGCAGCAAGACATCCTGCTGCGATTTGTTAAAGCGGTGAATTTCGTCGATGAAAAGAATGGTCGATTGGCCGGTGTTTTCCAGGCGGTTGCCCGCCGCCGCCAGCACCCGGCGCATATCCGCCACGTTCGACTCCACGCCGCTCAACCGTTCAAATTTGCTCCTCGTCTGCCGGGCGATGATTTGCGCCAGGGAAGTTTTGCCCGTCCCGGGCGGCCCGTAAAATATGAGTGACTGGATCCGGTCCGCTTCGATGGCCCGCCGCAGCAATTGTCCCGGCGCCAGGATATGTTGCTGCCCCGCGAACTCATCCAGCGTGCGCGGCCGCATCCGGGCGGCCAGCGGCTGTGAGGCGAAGGCCTGGGCTTCGTCCTTGGCGGGGGCAGCCGCGGGGACGGAAAACAAATCTTTACCTGTCACGAACAAAGAATAACAGAAAAACGCTCGTTGACCAAGCATGAAGGGTACGACGGTACGATGGTACGACTAAAACGGCCGGTCAATTTGGAGGCAGGGCGGGCAGTCCCCGGCCCGCGGGGGTGGCGCGCAACGGAGTGCGCGCCCTACCTTTGGCCCGACATGACCAAGCGCGAAGAAACAAGGCGCCACGGTCTCGCTTAAGCCTTGCCAAAAAAAATACCCCACCGTAATGCCGTGTATTGACAGTTCCTGTGAACGTTCTCTAGGAACGATGGAGCCGAGTCGATCGTTTTCGACTTCCAGTCAAGGCCTGTCGGCCACAAACGAGGTTAGGGCTCCCTATGGACTCTTTTACGGTTCAAGGACTTTGTCTTTAAGCACGAACATGGCAGGGCAAATTCGTTTTTATCTAGCAAAGAACCAACGCGCCTCAGCGCGCTTGCATAAAGACTATCGGCTTTCCGGTCATTTTTCTCAAGCAAAATTAAGCTTTTAATTGCGGATTTCTTTTTTAGCGGGAGCGCCTGCGGTAGTCCCTGGCCCTTAAACCCGCCGCATGGCCGGCTCCGGTCGCGGCTGGCCTTCCACCATCCCCTTGCTCTGCGCTTGCGGAATGAGGATCAACTGCCGTGTCGTTTTCAGCCCTTTTTCCCACGCTTCCATGTAAAAGTGGGAAATTCGCCCCAGGTCCTTTTCCGGCAGCGGGAGATCCAGCGTGTGCTCCAGGTCAAGCCACTTCTGGCGCCGCGCCGCGCATTCCATGAGCCAATGGGCATCGCCGATACCCGAGGCTGGCGAAAGTGCGGCGACCGCGCAAGGCCCGCGCAAGGAAGTGACAGCCGTGGTCGCGCCATTGCGCATTCCCTGCTCCCGGACGCGGGCGCGGACGCACTCCCAATCCTGCGTGGCAGCGCCACGCACCTGCAAGGGGTATCCCCGTTTTTTTGACAATAACGCCAGGGAGTCCGCCGGCAAGATTCCCCGGTTCCACTTGGACTCCTCGAAACTGGAAAAACGCCCCCGCTCGTCCGCCAACTGTGCCGATGCCAGTATGGCAAAATAAGAAACCAATTCCATGCTCCAATCAGCAAAATCAGCGGCAGCCGCGGTGTCCGCGCGGAGCCCAAGCCATCCGAGCGCTTCGGCAAACCCCGCCACTCCCAAGCCGATAGGCCGGTGTTTCATGGTGGCGGCGGAGGCGCTCAAATCCACCGCGTTATCCAGCATCCGCACCGCGGACGCAACCGTGTTGTGCAACAGCGTGACGTCCAGCGCGCCATCTCTCAGATGGGCCGCGAGATTGATCCCTCCCAGCGGACAGGCCAAGCCTGATTCGTCAAACTCGCCGCCCAGCAATCCGCAATGTTCCTGCGCGGAGCGAATATGGATGGCATCTTTGAAGCGAAGCCACGGCTGCCCGGTCAACTGTAATGAGGTCAGAATTTCGCGCCAAAGGTCTCTCGCATTGACTCGCCTGGAAAAACGCACTCTTCCTTGCGCGGCCGCCTGTTCACACTCCAGGTAACACGCCTCAAATTCCGCGCCGCCGGCGCAACGCAAGTCCTCCGTTTCAGCGGGGTCGAAGAGCGTCCAGGGCCCGTGTTCCCGCACCCGTTGCATGAACAAGTCCGGCACCCAGAGGCCTTTGTTTTGCTTCCCCACCCCTGCCCGCGCCAGGAACTCCCAAATATCGCGGCGCCAAAGTTCCAGCCATGTGCAGGGCGCTCCCTCCTCTTCGTTGCGGATAATCCACGGCCGCCGCAGGGTGCCCGCATGGCGCAAAATGGCATCCGAGGCAACAAAACGGAAACTGGAGAGCGCCTCGTAAAACTCCTGCGCCCGCCCTTCTTGCCCACCCTTTTCCGCCAAGGCCAGGCCCATGGCAACTTTCATCCAAAAATACTGCGGCGTTTCGATGCACAGGCCATCCTCGCGCGCCAAATACCGCTTGGCCAGCGCCTCGATTCCGCCCGCCGTAAACAACGCGTCCCGCTCCGGTCGCAGACACCCCGCCAGCCATTCCAAGTCAAATTCCAACAATTCCGGATCGACGCATCGCAGGTACTCCCCTTCGTTCAGGTAGCTGTCGAATTGACGCCGGTGCGGTTCCTCCAGTTTTCCCCCGGCCCAACTCTTTGGAAACGCCTGTTCGTAAATGGCCCCGAGCCGCTTTTGCGCCAGAACTTTATCCGCCCGCGCCCGGTCCTCCTCTCGCCCATCCGCCGGGGCAAAAGGCGCCACTCGCATCTCCTCGGGTGGAGGCGGCAATTTGACCCGCGCTTCCCGCTCCGCCCGCGTCCGCCTGCGATCTTCCCGGTAAAGGATATAACGCCGGGCCACCTCGTGGTACCCATCGGCCATAAGCTGCTCTTCAGCCGCGTCCTGAATCCGCTCGACCTCCAATTTTTCCCCTCTTACGGCGCGTCCCAGCACCCGCTCCACCACGCGATCAGCGCAACGTTTAACGTCGGCTTGCAGCGCATCCGGCAAAGCCTGCTCAGGGGCAAGACCGCGATGCGCCTTGAATGCGCTTTCGAGAGCCAGAAGTATCCGCGCTTCATTGAAATCCTCCACCCGGCCATCCCGTTTGCAAACGAGAAAGTGCCGTCCTTGCAAAGGATCGACCCCTTGCATCTCCAACTGTTCTCTTGGTAAATCGTTCATCCGCCGGTCCCCTCCAAATTCGGGCACCAACCACCATAGCTAGTGCCAAATCCAGAGCGCGACACATCTAATAGTGCTTTCCGCAGCCTTGTCAAGGTTTTATTTGAATTTCGCGATTGATGGCTTGACGCATCGCGCGCCAGTCCTTAGCGTGTCCAACTCGCGGGCGGCCTGAGCCGCATTGGCCAGGGGCTCGCTGATTGGAAAGGCTTTTTGTGAATGTAACGGTGGAAAAATTGGGTCCCTGCAAACGTCTTTTGCGTGTGGAGGTTGGCCCGGAGCAGGTGGAAGAGACCTTTAAGGAAATAACCGGCGAGTTTCAGCGCGAAGCCCGCTTGCCCGGCTTTCGTGCCGGCAAAGCCCCCAAAGACATGGTGGCCAAACGCTTCGACGCCGAAATCCAGGAAGAGGTCAAACGCAAGCTCATCAGCGACTCCTACAAAAAGGCGGTCTTTGAACAGAAATTGACCGTGGTGGGCCGTCCCGACCTGGAGGAAATCCAGTTCAACCGCGGCCAGCCGCTCCAATTCGCCGCCAACCTCGAGACCGCCCCTGAGTTTGAACTGCCCGAATACAAGGGGTTGCCCGCTTCCCGCGAAGCAGCCTCCGTCACTCCCCAGGACGTCGAACGGGCGATCGCCACTCTGGCCAATCAACAGACCAAGTTTGAAACCGTGGCGCGCGAATTGAAAACCGGCGATGTGGCTGTTGTCAATTATACCGGCACTTGCGAGGGCAAACCCGTCACCGAGACCGCGCCGACCGCGCGCGGCTTGACCGAGCAAAAGGGATTCTGGGTCAATGTTGATGACACATCGTTCATTCCGGGCTTTGGGGCACAATTGGCCGGCATGAAGGCAGGGGAAAAACGCCAGATCACAGTCGATTTTCCGGCGGAGTTTGCCGTTCCTCAGCTCAGCGGAAAAAAAGGCGTCTATGACGTCGAAGTGGTCGAGGCCAAGGAAAAGCGGGTCCCGGCGATTGACGAGGAATTTGCCAAATCGTACGGGGCGGAGGACCTGGAAAAGCTGCGCGAAGGCATCCGCGCCGATTTGCAGCGGGAACTGAACCTGAAACAGAGCCGGTTGATTCGCCAGCAAGTGACCCAAAGTCTTCTCGACAAGGTCCAGTGCGAGCTGCCGGAGTCCATGGTGGAAGAGGAAACTCGCCAC
Source organism: Limisphaerales bacterium (assembly GCA_052139695.1). Taxonomy (GTDB): domain Bacteria; phylum Verrucomicrobiota; class Verrucomicrobiia; order Limisphaerales; family Palsa-1400; genus PLGF01. Next base: position 28,392 of record JBKQWF010000175.1, on the reverse strand, counting down.
ATTGTTTATGGCATCGTCAATGAAAACCAGGAGCGCGGCATTCCCAAAGAGGCCATCGACGCCGAAAAAGAGCAGATTTATGCCACCGCCAATGCCACCGCCAAACAGCGGGTAAAGGCCAGTTTTATCTTCCAAAAGATCGCCGAAAAAGAGGGCGTGCGGGTCGAGCAATTAGAGATCGCCCGCCGTTTGCAGGACATTGCGGCGCAGCACAAAGTCCCGGTGGATAAACTGGTAAAGGATTTCGAGAAATCCGGGCGCATTGCCGACATTTACAACCAGATCCTCACTGAAAAGGTCATCGACCTCCTGGTGCAGTTTGCGCGGATTCAGGATGTCTCCATCACCGCTCCGGCTTCGTAACGGCGGCCCGCACCCCTGCAAGAAAGAACAACAGCGACCGTATAGGCTGACAGAATGCGCCGGCTATTGCCTGGACGCGTTTGGGCGGCGGCCGATGGAGTTCATCGACCTTTTTCCGCCCAAAGACACGCGCACCGCAGTTATTTCCCATATGCATAATCGTTCAACGGAAAAGAGCATTTTGATGTTTGAAAAGCGACCGGATGTTCAGGAGGAACGTTGGCCGGGCGGCGCCAAGGTTGGCGCGGATGAATATTGCTTTTCACGGGCTGAATTGAACCCCACGCCGGGCCACCTGACCCTGCGGCTGGCCGACCGGAGACAATATGTATTTAAGCCGGAACAAGTATTGGAAATCGAATCCTGGCCCTGCGGCCGGGGAATTTCGCCCACGGCCGGCATCCGCATCCACCATCAAGTCGAGGACTACCCGGAGCTGATCGTCTTCGCCTTCCTCTGCACCGACCCCGAACCCTTCGTCGAAAAACTCAAGAAGTTCGGGTTCGGCAGAGGCCCTATCTGGGGGCGGATTTTAGGATCGCTGTCAAAACTGGCACAGGAGTGATCGGATTTTGACTCGTCTCTCACGGCGCCCGTCCGTTCGTCAATGACTAGTGGGCAAGCGCCGGAGAAGGGCCAGTTCGTTGGAGGTGTCGCGAACTTGTTCGCGCAGAGCCGCGATTTTGGATCGCAGTTGCAACAGTTCTTTTTCGTCGGCCTCGTTTAATTTCGCGACGGGCTCGGCTAGAGTTTCGGGGGCAACCGGCACGCGCGCCGACTCTGCTGCCGCAACCTGCTTTCGCAGAAAGCCATTGCCTGCCCGCAATGAGTTGAGCGTTCTCTGCTGGTTAACGAATAGAGCGGTCAGCGCCAGGACGACAGTCAGGAAGACATATGCGGATTTCTTTGCCATCATGCCATTTCGCGAAGCTTTACGGTTGGGGCGTGAGTTGTTCCTCCGTCGGCTCACCGTTGGGGCCGAGAACCAAACTCCAACCGGTGTCAGTCGGACGAAAGAGAGTCCGGGAGGTCTCGATCGTGCCATCCGTCTGGTTAGCTTGCACAACAACCCATCGGTCGCCATTTTGCCCCGACTGCTCTTCCAGGAGTTGCATCTCCTGATTGTTCGTTAACACGGTGGCGGAATTCTCCACAACTTGTGTAAGAAAGTCCTCAAACTCTTGGTGAACAAGCTTGGGGTCTGCCCCGGAATCAGTGACAAAGAGTTGGGTGATGCGATTGGTATCCCCATGCGACACGGCCCATAGGAAGGTCTGGATCGTCGCGGCGGGCGTGGCTTGGCCCGCATCCTGCGCGTCACGCACACGGAGGACTTGGCCCAAGGGGGTACCCCTTGTATTGTGGCCCAGTCTTGTGGCAGCCAACTGCTGCGCCTGCGTGGAAAACTCTTCAATCTTTTCCTGGAGGGTTGCCGCCTCGTCGCGCAGGCGTTTCAGATCAGATTGATCGCGCGCGGCGGCATCAAATCCGGCGGAATCCCCCTTTGTCGCCTGAAGGGGGATATCTGGAAAATGGCGCAGTCGCGCTTGCAAGTCCGATTGTTCCGCGCGGGCAACGGCCAGGGCTTGTTGTTGGATGATCAGCGGCGCGGCCAGAATTACGGCCAGCAGCGCCGTGCCGAAGGCGATTTTTGTATTGGTCATAAACATCAGGTTCGAAATCCAACTGCCCGCGCCGGAAGCTGCCGCCACCGCCGAGCCAGCCGCCAGCGAAACCACAAATCCCGCGGGCACGGTCTCGACGGCATGAGCCATAAGCGCCCCTCCCAAAGCCGCCGAGGTGGTGGTGATGCCGCGCTTGACCAGGTACTCGCGCAAACGTTCCAGCGCACGATCCACTCTTTTGCGGGCCGCTTCAGCGCTTGCCCCTAAAGCCACGCCGACCGCGGCGAAATCCCGCTGCTCGAAAAACCGCAGCAACAGCGCGTCACGATCCGCCGATGGAAGCTTGGTTAGGGCTTCATCCAACAACGGGCGAATCTCCTCCCAGCCCGGCTGGGGTTCGGCATGGGGCGCGTTCATTTCCGTGAATTGTTCTTCGCGCCGTATGCGCCGGGCATTGGCGCGAATAAAATCCAGCGCGGTGTAACGGGTGTCTCGATGCAGCCATCCGGCCAGCACTGTTCCCTTGGGGATAGAGCGGGCTTGTCGTGCCAAATGGGCAAAGACCACCTGCGTTACGTCTTCCGCCAATTGCGGATGGTGCAATTGCCGCAACGCAGCCGAATAAACCAGCCCGGTATGCCGCCGAGCCAGTTCCGCAAAGGCTTCCTCCGAAACCTCGGCCACATAACGCTCAAGTAAGAGATCGTCCTCCATCGTTCTTTCACCTATTATACGCCGCCGATTCCCGGAACCGGACAAAAAAACTGCCTGCTCCGCCGCCTCGGCAGACGTCAAGAGCTACCGTGCGTTTTTTTGTCACCTACGGCACCTTTTCGATTCCGTACCGTGGCAGGTTCAATTATGCCAAGCGTCACATCCGCATTGACTTTCCACCCCTCCATTACGATGTGTTTCCCTGCGTTTGTTTTTCAGCTTAAAATCGAGATAGGCCAGATTCATGTTGCCTTCGGTGACGATGTGAACCGTCAAAACGCATGGGCCTTTGGGCAATTCCACTTCCGCCATGTTCGTCAGAATGTTCCAGTGGTGCCATTGACGCCAAGCCACGGGGTCCTGGTTATTTCTGGTCGAAATGATATTGATCGGCGACCCCAAAGGCCTGCCGTTTCTATCCAAGGAAATCGCCCCGCCCCTGTTTGAGGTGTATAAGAGGTCAATCCTATAAAGACCGGCATGTTCCACCGCCACGGTCAGATTGAACCATTCGCCCGGCGCCGTCCAACCAACGTAAAGTTGTCCCGCGGGCGGCTGCACCAAGTCGTATGGATTATTGTCTATCTCATCGTGGAATTTCGTGTAGGAGATGTCCACGCCCTCGTTCATCCGAAACTCGTTGAGATAGGTCCCATTGGCGGGATTCAGAATGCCGCTGCCGTTGTTCTTGGCATCGGTGTCGTGATAGGCGACGCCTTCTCCGCCAAGATCGTAGTACGCACATTGCACCCGTCCGGGAATTCTCTGCGGGCCTCCATGATAGACGCTGTCCTGAAATGGCTTTTCCCGATACTCTTTCAAGCCGGCGGACGCGCATCCGCCCAAATAAAAACCGGCGATTACAATCCAGCCCGCTTGCGGAATCAGCCCTAATTTTTCTTCATGCTCTCACCCGATTCACGCACGGCGAGGCCAAGTTGGCAAGCGCGTGGTTCGATCTTCCGAGGTTCCGTGTTGCCGCTCAAACGGGCTTGTTTTCGCGGCACGCTTGGGACAGTATGGAAGGAAATAAAATAGGGTTGTTGATATGTGAACCGAATACGCGCTCCAGCGATTTCCCAACAGCATCACGCTCAAGGACGGCCTGCGCTGCGAGGTGCGGCCTTTGCTCAAGGACGACGAGGCGGCCTTCCACGAATTCTTCCTCAGCGTGCCCGACCAGGAACGGCTCTTCATCAAGCATCGCGTCACGGATCGGGAGGTGATTCACGATTGGTGCCAGAACATTGATCTTGGGCGGAACCTGCCGCTGCTGGCCATCCACGACGGGACCATTCTCGCCAGCGCCACCCTGCACCAGCAACTGGGCGGCTGGAAACGGCACGTGGGCCGCGTGAGCGTGCTGGTGCATTCCGGCTTTCGCGGGCGGGGGCTGGCCAAGGCGATGGTGTCGGAGATGATCGCGATTGCGCGGGACATCGGGCTGGAAAAGCTGGAGGCGGAGTTTCTCGGAGAACAGGAAACGGCGGTCAAGCTCTTCGCCATGCTGGGTTTCAGCAACCTGCTCCGTCTGGACAACTATGTCAAAGACATGCAGGCCAATGCGCACGACTACATCCTCATGAACCTGGACCTGCGCGTGGATGAGGAATATGCGGGCGTGGGCGGGTGAGCGGATTCCACGGATGCCGCCCAAGTTCTGCCCCCAACCGCGGCGCAGGCCCAATTCGACAGGTAATGTTTCCTCGCGACGGGAGGGCGGAAGCGCGGCGACGCTCTGTTTTAATGGGACTCGCGGCGCTCGCCCCTCCCGAAAACCCCCTTCATTCCTGGAAGCACACGGGAGCACACGGGCGCAAAAAAGCGAGATTCTCCTTCAAGTCAGCGACCGGTAATCGTACAATGCCATAACCGCCATGAGTCAAACACGCGACCTCGCAGGAGTGCGATTAAAAGTGCCGGTCAATTTTATAGGGCGGGCAGTCCCCAGCCCGCCAAGACGGCGCGCACGGAGTGACGCCTACTTTGCCCGGCACTCTTCGTCGTACCACCTCAGAGTCGTTCCACGTACCACGGCGGCGGAGGCGGGGAGGAATGCTCCGCACGCAAGAGGCGGACAAACGCAATTCGGACGGTCGGCAGATGAAGAAGCACAAAGATAACCGGCACCGGCCTGGGCCGAAGGCGACAGCGAACGCTCTCGCTTCCGCCAGGGGCGGAGCGGCGTGGCCGCGCCGGATAGGCTGGCTCGCTGGGGTTGGGGTTTTACTGCTGCTCGGTCTTTTTGGGTTCGACCAATACCGCAATCGAATTGAAACAGCTCGCGCGGGAGGCACAAACCACCTTTCCAAGCCCGCAGGAGACCTGGAACCTCGCTCTAGTTTCGCGACGGCGCGGCAAGCGCCAGGGACGAAAGGGCTTGGGACCGTAGTGAACCGGGAGTCAGAGGGGGGAGCGGTGTCCGGCGCGGAGTTTACTCCCCATGCCAGGCCCGGGGCCGTGGTGGACCGACAGAAGGAAGCTCAGGCATCCGATCTGAACAGCCAAGCCAAACAGGCGCTCGATGCAGGCGACACAAAACGGGCCGTCCAGCTTTTCGAGCAAGCCTCGGCGCTGCTGCCTATGAACGAGACGCTCCACTTCAATCTCGGTATTGCCTTCACCGCGGCGGGTGACCCAACCAACGCTGAAAATGAGTACAAAGAGGCGCTGCGTTTGCTGCCCGACTACCCGGAAGCCCATTACAAATACGGAGACCTACTGGTTCGCATTGGGCATCTGCCTGAGGCGGAAGAGCATCTGGCCGCGGCGGTCGAGCAACTGCCCGAATCCGCTGAAGTCCAGAACAGCCTGGGAGTTGCGCGGCAGAGGCGGAAGAAGACGAACGAGGCGCTGTTGAGCTTCCAGAGGGCCGTCGAATGCGACAGCAATTTTTGGGAGGCCCACTACAACCTGGCTCTGGCCTATCTGAATCGGAACAACCGCGAAAAAGAAATCGCGGAACTTCGCCAGACCCTGAGAATTAACCCCGGGTTCGAACCCGCTCAGCGCGCCTTGGCGCGAGCTACGTTGCAAGGAACGCCAAACCTGCCCGCAGAGGCGGCGGACCGGCGATAGGGCCATGCTAGCGCAAAACTTTGACAGTTCCGTCCGTGGAAACTTCGATCTCCCGGGCGGGAGGGGACAATTTGCCGCCCACGACTTTTCCTCCTGGCCAGCGCACTTGGATGCCCGTGGCGCCCATGGCGGCGCCAAGCACCTGCACGCTGGCGTTTTGGGACCAGAATCCGCTGCCGGCTTGCACTTCCCGCGCCGGGCCAAGCCGCTCGCCGTAGTCCAGCCGGAGCATCGCGCCAACGCCGTCCGGATTGCCCGGAGGCCCCGCCAGCTTCACCCGTAGTCCGGGCTTGGCGGTGACATTGTGGAAGAGCCGCGTCTGCCCGCTGTTCTGAGTCACCGCGAGGTCCAGGCACCCATCCCCGTCATAGTCGGCCAGCGCACAGCCGCGCTGCTCTTCATAGACCTTGATGCCGCTGATCTGCCCGGGCATCGGGCTGAAGCCGCCTTTTCCATCGCCCAACAATACCAAACCGCGGCCGGCATCCAGCCGCCCCTCCCCCGGCAACATTCCGAAGAAATTCTGGCTCAAGAAGAGGTCTTCGTTGCCGTCTCCATCCAAGTCCCCTACGGCCAGGCCCATCGCCGGAGACCATTGGGCTTCACGCGGCAGCAACCGGACTTCGAATGTATCGCCACGGTTGAGCAGCAGCACCGACGCCAGGAATCCGGCCTTAAGGGTCTGGGCTCTGGACATGCGCTCGCCCAGAATCTCTGGCACGGTGGCCTTGGCGTAGGCTTCGTGCAGGGGAAAACGCGCTCGCAGCCAGGGAAGGCTCTTCTCCGTCTGGTTCATATCACGCCAAGGCACGATCTGCTTGAGCTCAGGATCAAGGTAGGCTTCCAGCACCTGCACTCCGCCGTCATCGTTGAAATCCCCGTAATACAAAAGCCACGGGCCCGGGCTGAAATCCTGGTAAGGGCTATTGAGCCCCCAATTGCCCACGACGATGTCCATCCGGCCATCGCCATCGAAGTCTCCTGTGGCCACACAGGTCCATAATCCCAATAAGTCGCTCAACTTGGTGACGCCAGCGGGCAGCGCCGGGCCGTGAGCCGGTGGCCGCAAAGGAGGGTCCCATTCTTTGAATGTGCCGTGGTTATTGAGAAAAACGCGCACTGGTCCCCACTCAGATGCAATGATCAAGTCAGGGTAGCCATCGCCATTGAGATCGCTGAAGAGGGCCCCGGTGATCAGGCCAGCCTTGGCCAGCAGACGGTTGGCCGCTTTGTCAGGCACAAATTGCCCGCCCCGATTGAGGAACAATTGCGAATCCGCAGCCTCCGGATAGCGGCCCGCTGTGAGCCGTCCCCCAACAAACACGTCCAGATGGCCGTCGCCCGCCACATCGGCTAGCGCCAATGGTCCGGTGCTCGCGCTGGCCCAGGGCAACGCAGCGCCCATTGTCGCTGCCGGGCCGCTCCAATCCAGGCGCAGTGCCGCAGGCAGGTTGGTCTGGTCGGTCTCATAATGTGCCAGGCCAATCAGCAGCGAGCGGCTGCCCGGCGCCAACACACCGGCCACCATCCCCGCCGAATCATCCGGCAACGTATTGGTACAGACCCCCTCCAAGCGAGTCCATTGCCCGCCGCCCTTATTCAAGTAAACGCCCAGCGCGGTCCCTCGGCCGCCGCCAATGATCAAGTCCTCCCGCCCGTCGCCATCCAAATCATACCAGGCAATTCCCGGCCCAAGCTGGCTCAAATGCCTGGGCAACATTTTCTGAAGGCTAAAATCGTCGAAGGGCGGTTCCTCATGGCGATGGTTTAGGGAATCGCTCACATCTTCGAACAAACAGGGCGGCGGGACGGGGAGCGGCGGTGGCGGGCAGGGAACAGCGGTGGCTTCATCGATTTCATACAGGTAGTTCGCTTTGACGTTCTGGACGGTACTGCGTTTGCCGCTGCGCCACGCGACTTCCAGCGTCATGTGCCCATCGCCGGAGCCCGCGGCAAAAGTCCTTTGGGGAGCATCGCCCGAAAGATAGCGGCCACCGCAGGTCATCTCCTGGGATTGGACTGGGACCGCGCCGCCGAGCAAGCGAATCCGGGCGCCAATGCCGAAGCAATTGGGGGGCAGGCCCTTGAGTTTGACCGCCACCCGGGGCGCCGAACCATTATTTCGATAGACCAGGGCCGGTCCGCGCAAACAATTAAGCACGACATCTAAATCGCCATCATTGTCAAGGTCAGCCAATGCCATCCCATTAGCGACTTGGGTCGAATCGAAACCCCACTGTTTGCCGACCTCATCGAAAGTCAAATCGCCGCGATTGTGAAAGGCCACTTTTGCATCCAGCCTCGGCGGGTACACAGACTCTTCGTCGAGGCCTCGCATGCGCGTGGCAATGAGCACTCGCCTCATCCGCTCATTGCCATCCAGGTCTATGGCGTCATAAAAATGGCCGTTGCTGACCAGGATGTCAGGCAGCCCGTCGAGATCGACGTCCAGAAACGCCACGCTCCAGGTCCAGTCCGAGCAGGCAACGCCCGCGTAGTGGGCGATATCGGCATACGTGCCGTCACCGCGGCTGAGTTGAAGAAAATTGCGCCCCACCTGGAGGCGGTCGGCCGCATTTTCCCCGGTGTAGCTTGGGGGCGGACTGAGCGGCTTATTCTCCCGCGTGCGACGTCCGTGACGTGGGCTGCACATTTCGGTCACCATGAAATCATCGAAACCATCGCCGTTAAGGTCGGCAAAATCGACTGCCATCGAGGCGTACGCGGTGCTCCGCATCGCGACACGAGGAACCAGTTGAAGGTGCCCTCGGCCGTCACCCAGCCAGAAACGGTCAGGGTCCTGCATATCGTTGCACACGTAGATGTCCGGGTTTCCATCGCCATTGATGTCGCGGATGCATGCGCTCAGTCCAAGGTCCCAGAAGGGTTTGGCCAGTGGCGCGCCGGTTTCGTCCCGAAAGACGCCATCGGTCCAGGACTGCTTTTGAAAATGTCCGTGGCCGTCGTTCAAGTAAAGGGCATGCGGTTCCCCATGCTGGATGACGAGGCCGTCCACGATGGCCACCCGGTTGCGATAGCGCCCGGTAACCACCTGCTTGCCGGCGACGGTTTGGGTGGAGAAAACGGTGCCTTTTTTGTAAAGGTCCTCGCCATAATTGGCCACATAAAGGTCCATGGTGCCATCGCCATTGATGTCGCCCAGAGCCAGTGATGTGCTGTCGGTGTGAGCGGCCAGTTCGGAGGCTTGAGCGTCGTGGAAATGCCCCTTGCCATCGTTGAGGAAGAGCTTGACGCCTTTGCCCGAGTAACTGACCAGCAAGTCCAAGAGGCCGTCGCCGGTGACGTCGGCAAACACCGCGCCACGAGCCGACTGATTGGAATTGGCCAATCCCGCCTCCTCGGTAACGTCCTGGAATTTCCAGTTGCCCAGATTGCGATAAAGCCGGCTCGAGCCGTTGATGTTGCAAAGGAAAATGTCGCACCAGCCGTCGCCGTCATAATCACCGAGAGCGACGCCGGAACCGTTGATGAGGTTGTGGTCGCCCACTTCACCCTCCGGCGTCAGTTCGTTGGTGAAACGGATGCCGGTTTGCTCGGGGGGCATGAGTGTGAACCCCGGCTTGCCTCCCTGGGGCACGTTTAGAGGCCAGCATTTGACACCCACGGGTAAGTCCTCCGCCAAAGCGGATCTGCCCGCCGCCCCGAGCGCGCAGGCTAGCGCTGTGATGCAACAAGCGGCAATTCTCATCCGGGCTTGCCATAGAATGGCTGCCCAGGATGTGCGTGTCAAGACTCCGACGTTTCAGGCGTTTCAGGTGTGTGAAGGAAGGGCGCGTCACTCCGTGCGCGCCTCACCCCGGCGGCCAGCGGAGTGGCCGCCCTACCCTAAAATTGACCAACGGTTTTAATCACGCCCACGGCTCTGCTTTATGCCGCTTTGCTTGTTGCGGAGGGCATGATTTTCCCGAGGAGGGAGGCCTGCCAGGGTTTGAGCATTAGTTGCGCTTGCGTGAGAGAGACCCAGGCGGTCCGCAAGATCTCCCGCTTGCGCGGGCGCCATGGCCTGCCGCGCTCCGTCGAAAGGCGATGCGCCTCTGATTTCCAGAGATACAGACGAATACGTTTGCGGCTGTTAACTCCCCAGCCCACAAACCGCAGAGCCTGGGCTTCGTGTCCGGTCTCTTCCCGGCATTCGCGCAGGCAGGTTTGCTTGATGGTTTCGCCTGGCTTGGGTTTGCCCTTAGGCAGACTCCAGCGCCCATTGGCTTGCTTGACGAGCAGAACTTCCGTGCGAAGGCCGTCTTTTTGCAGCAGGGCAATGCCAGCTTTTCGTTTTTCTTTGGCCCCGCCAACGGTCGGCGTTGGTGTTCCAGAAGTGAACACTTTATGTCCTTCGCCAACGGTCGTCGTCATCTCTATGCTTATCGGCTAATCCTGAATGGTCTTAATGCTTATGGTTTAGGCCCAATACTTGTCCTTTGCCGGCCAGTTTTTCACCCGCTTGGCGTTTGCGGAGTTGACCCACAGAAAAGTAATTTCTGTTCACCGTTCCAGAAAATAACTTAATCTATCTCCGCAGTTGACCGATGAATAAGCAGATATGCCCGGAAACGCGACGAGAGTTGAATTGTCCACGGAGCAAATTGCCATGATGACGAGGTCAAGAGGCAAGATTCCCTTCGTGTTGTTTGAGGTGGGGGACGGTCTTTATGCCGTCTCGGTCGAGTTTGTCCAGGAGATGCTCATCTTGCCGCCCGTGACCAGCGTTCCCAGGATGCCGCCGGAAATTCGTGGGGTGATCAATATTCGTGGCCGCATCCTGACGTTGGTTGATCTTCGTATCAGGCTCGGTCTGGCATCGACGAAATCAGATCAGGAAGGGCTCATCCAATTGCTGCGTGATCGGGAGCAAGACCATCGCAATTGGCTGAAGGAGTTGGAAGCGTGCGTGCGGGAGCACCGGCCGTTCAATCTCTCCAGAGACCCGCACAAGTGCAAGTTCGGGCTCTGGTATGATCACTATAAATGCCCGGAGCAGACGATCCAAGGGACCTTATTTAGGATGGCGTTGAAAAACATGGATGAACCCCACCACATCATTCATGCCTCAGCGGACGAAGTATTGACGATGGCGGAGAACGGAAACTTCGAGCAAGCCTTGGCGATCCTCGAAAAACGCCGGACCCGCGAATTGGCCGGGATGATCAAACTATTTGAAGAATCCCGTCGGATTCTTGAGGAAACCAAGCGTGAAATCGTCATCGTGGTCAGGAACGGTTTCAAACAGTTTGGAATGAGCGTTGATGGCGTGCAAGCGGTGGAAAACATTCCCGTCGAGAATATCGAGCCTATGCCCGCGGGGTTGGCAGGTTTGGGAGGAGTCCGTTGCCAGGTTGCCCAAAGAGCCAGGACGCGCCAAACGGTCTTGTTGTTGGGGCCTGACTGCCTGTTTCCCCCTGGCGCGGCGAATTGAAGGCTCTTAACCCCTTTTCAAGACAACCCCAGCGAATTTGTTTGGGCGGCTTCGCCAAAGGAAAATGCGCAAAGCTCGGCCCGTTGCGGTTGGATGTCAAGGAATGCTCAAGGACGTCAACAATTACCTGGATTAAGGCGTAGAGTTTCCCCTCAGATTCGATGGGGGATTTCATATCATCAACCCCTCGCACTTTCCTCCGATATTTAGGGCAATGAATCGATTGGGAACCGCATTCCATCAGCGACAACAATAAATGTGCCGCACTTGACGGCCCATCCGTTATCCACAAATAACATGATAAACAAGAATACAGAAAAGAGACTCATCCTTCGGCGAGCGACCACAGCTTCTGCCCTGGCCGGTCTGGCCCTCTCGGCCCAGGCCGCCGGTCCAACTCCAGCTTCAGACGCCTTGGCTTGGCAGAAACCTGCCTGGCTGACCGATCTGTCCCTCAGCCTGCGCGAAGGCTATGATGACAATGTCTTTATGACGGGGGCCGATCCGAAGGTTCTGCCCGCCTACAGCGTGACGGCGGGCAGCATTGCCGCCTTGGAAAACCACTCGTCGTGGCTAACGACGGTCTCGCCCAGGGTCGGAGTCGATTTTGCCCCGTTACTGGGGGACCAAAAGACATTCGAGGCGTTGTCCCTGGCGTATGCGCCGGATTTCTTCATTTATCACGATTTGCCTTGGCAAAGCTACGATGCCCATCGCTTCCTCACTGCCATCAAAGGCCAGGCGGGCAATCTCTCCTTCAATGCGGCAAACACACTCACTTACATTGACGGCAGTGATTATGGCCCGACTTTTCCAGGCGGCGGCAACTACTACAACGCCTGGGCCTCTGTCATCGAGGGACAGCGAGTCAAACAGCTTCAAGACCTTTCCAAAATCTCGGTTCGTTATGATTGGGACAAATTCTTTGTGCGCCCCACGGCTTCGCTGACCTATTTCGACGTCATGAGCCAACTGCTGGATCTGCCAGAACTGGATGGCCATCCCAACGGTTACCAGAACTACCCGGACCGTTATGACGTAAACGGCGGCGCGGATTTTGGATACAAAGTCACTCCGGAAACGGCGCTGACCCTTGGTTACCGCTATGGCCACCAATATCAGCAACAAATGTCGTTCTCGCCGGACAGTTCTCCCAGTGATTACCAGCGCCTTTTGCTGGGCGCGGAAGGCAAGCCGCTGAAATGGCTGACCATGTCATTGCAAGGCGGCCCGGATTTCCGCAGTTATGCGCCCGACACGGCCACCCACACTACTCCGGTCAACGATCTGCATCCTGTCAAATATTACGGTGAAGGGACGGTATCGGTCCAGCCCAGCTCAAAGGACACGATCGCCTTCAATTACAAAGCCTATCAATGGGTCTCGATTTGCGGGAAGGTGCCCTATTTCGACAACCGTTATGAGTTGAGCTATCATCGCTCTTTGTTCGACAAGCTGACGTTGGACCTCGGGGCGCGCGCCTGGGACGCGGACTTTACCAGCGGCAACCTCAGCTCGAGCAAGCGCGACGACATGTTATACAACGCCTCCGCCGGACTGACCTGGGCCGCCACCGCCCACTTCGACGTCAACCTGACTTATACTGCCAATCTGGGCCGGAACTTTGAGAATATGGTCGATGCCCAATATCGCGATTACGACCAGGACCTGGTTTCGCTCGGGCTCAAGTATAAATTCTGAGCCATGGGGAGCTGGATGATAGGTCAGGCAGGTTGCTGAACTGTGGGCGAAGTGGCCGCCGCTTCCGGAGGGGAAAACCGGGGTAGCAGTCAAATCAATACGGCAGCCGTCGAGATGGACAAGGCGCCGCCCACGCCCAGGACCTCAGGCCGGATCGCCCGGATCGCTGGGTGCTCCTCCATTTAACTTGCCGCCAATCCGCCCTGTCATGATACTGCCGGATGGCTTTGGTGAACAAACCCCTTTCCCAAGCCTTCGAGGCTTATCAGGCAGGCCGCTTCGGCGAGGCGGAAACGATTTGCCGCAAACTCATCTCATTGGCGCCGCGCGAGGGCCGGGTCAACTTTTTGTTAGGCATGAGCCTGAAGCGCGCCGGGCGGGTTGCCGAAGCCGCCGAATGGCTCAAGCGCGCCGCCACGCTGCAACCGCGTTCCGCGGAGGTCCTCAACGGTTTAGGTTCGGTCTATAGTGAGTTGCAGGATTATCCCCATGCGGCTGACTGTTTTAACCGCGCCATTGAGGCCAACCCGCGCTATGCCGACGCCCACTATAACATGGGCAACGCCTGCCAAAAAATGCGCCAATACGACAAGGCCCTGGGGTTCTATCAGGCGGCGTTGCGACTCAACCCTCAGGACTACGAGGCCTGGACCAATCTGGGCAACTTTTATAAGCAACTGAACCAGATCGCACCGGCCCTCGCGGCCTGTGAGCGGGCGTTGCAGTGTCAATCTGACTTCGCTCTTGCCCACTGGAACCGGGCGCTTGTCCTATTACTGGCAGGCCGCTTGCAGGAGGGTTTCCAGGAATATGAATGGCGCTGGCGCTTGAAAGGCCCCATTTTTGTTCCGCGTTCTTATTCCCAGCCCCTGTGGAACGGCCAGTTGATTCGCGACAAGACCCTCCTGGTCCACGCGGAGCAGGGCCTGGGAGATGCCATCCAGTTTGTCCGTTATTTGCGGCGGATTCGTCCGCGGGCCGGGCGAATCGTCCTGGAAACGCCCGCCCCGATCCAGAGCCTGTTTGAGCAAGCTGCCTGCGCGGACCAAACGATCGCTCAGGGAGAGGCCCCGCCTCCGTTTGACTATTACATTCCCCTGATGAGCTTGCCGCGCCTTTGTCAAACTACTTTGGAAACCATTCCCCACGACGTGCCTTACCTGGAAACACCAGCCTTCACCGATTTTCCCAAAATTCCCTCAGGCCAGATGAAAGTCGGATTAACCTGGGCGGGCAATGCGTTCTCCACGGACCTGGCCGACCGTTCGATCCGTCTGGAAGAATTGTCGCCCTTATTTGAGATTCCCGGCATCGTCTTTTTTGGCCTGCAAGTGCCGGTTCCGCCACGCGACGAGCCTGCGGCCCGCGCTCTGCGCCATTTGGTAAACCTCGCTCCTCACCTGGGCGACTTCCGGCGAACGGCGGCCGTGATTGGCCAAATGGACTTGGTTATCTCAGTGGATACGGCGGTCGCCCATTTGGCCGGCGCCTTAGCCAAACCTGTCTGGACCCTCCTGATGCACTCTCCCGACTGGCGCTGGCTGCTCGCTCGTTCTGATTCTCCCTGGTACCCCACCATGCGGCTCTTTCGCCAGACCGAGCGCGGCCAATGGGCGCAGCCGATCGGGCAAGTGGCGCGGGAACTCCGCCGCTGGCGCCTCCAACATCCTTAAGCCAAGCTGGATTCAGCCCAGATAAAACTCCAGGGCGTCGGCGACGCCATGCCCATGCAAAAGCTCGCTGACGCGGCCGCTTTGCCCGCGAACAAGTTCTTTAATTGACTCGATGGCATTGGCGGGCGCCGCCAGGCAGTGGGCGTATTGGCGCGAGAGCATCGGCACGTCGTTGAGATGGTCCCCAACGGCAAAGGTTTCGGCGGCCGTGCAGCCGCATTGCCGGGCGATTTCCGCCAGCGCCGTGCCTTTGTTGAAGGCATCGTGGCTGAAGCGCGCATAGACATCATTGCAGACCAGACTGAGGTGCGGGACGTTGCGGCAGTAATCCCGCAAGTAATCGTAAATGACCGTGGCCTCGTCATACCGAGCGGCGATCAAACAAAACGGAGAATAAATATCCTCGTAAATGGTGACAGAAAAGCGCGACTGAACCCATTGGCGGATAACCGGAAGATGAGGGCGAACATGGCGAAATAATTCCGCGTGGGCCTGCTGGCAAAGCCGGTTCCAAGCCCGTTCCTCAACATAGCGCGAGCCGTCGTGGCGGTGGATTTCGCGCTCCACTGTCACGGTAAAATCGGGCTGAACCGTCAACTGGGCGCGGCCCACAGATTCGAGAAGACTGGACAGGTCGCGCCCCGTGTTGATCACCCATTTGGCGCCGACGGCCTGCAAGGAGGCAATGAGGCCCTGGAGCTTGAGGGGAACGGGTGGGTTTTCGAATTCGGCAAAAAGGGTGCCGTCGAAATCGGTGGAAATCAGTTTGATGGGCATTGGGGGAGCCCCTCTCGCGGCCTTTACCGATGGCGCGATTCAGGTTGCGCCAAGGCTATTCATCTTCCTTGAAGGCCGCAAGAAAAAGATTTAGAAGCCAAACCGTGTCTGTTTAGCCAGCGGCGCGCAACGGAGTGCGCGCCCTACCCCGGCCTTAGGAATTGGTCTTTCGGTTGGGCCATCTATCGAGTATCGTATTGGTCAGGATGCCGAGCCTTGAAGACCAGTTTGATGAAGCGATGTTCGAGTTCACGACCGGACATTGCGACGCCGCCATTGAGCGATTGCGGGCTCTTCTCGCGGAAAACCCGGAGTATTTCGACGCGCAACTGGCCCTCGGCGGGGCCTACTTTGCCAAGGGCGATTACGCGGCTGCCATTGCCGAAGGCCATAAAGCGGAAAAATTGCGGCCGCATGATCAGATGGTTCAGACCAACCTCTCCCGGTCCTATATGAAAACGGGCGACAAGAAAACGGCTGAACATTATGCCTTGCAAGCCCGCATCGCTTCCTGGCGCGGCAACATGGTGCCGCCGCCAGCAGAAGACGCCGCCTTGGAATTGGCGCGGCCGAAACCGCCGCCGATGAAAGTCCCGGAAAAATTTCCCGACATGCCGTGGAAAAAAAATAAATCATGAAATCCTCCTACGAATTGGCCATGGAACGGCTGAACAAAGCCGCTCCGACTGTGAAACTAACCGGCGAGCAGAAGCAAAAACTGGCCGAATTGGACGCGAAGTATGCGGCCAAGATTGCCGAGCGCGAAATTTTCCTCAAAGGCGAGTTGGCCGCGGCCGCCGGCAAGGGCGATTTCGAGGCTGTGGGCCAGTTGGAAAAACAGTTGGTCAGCGAGCGCAAAACACTCCAAGCCGAACTGGAAAAGAAAAAGGCGGAACTCAGGAAAGGTTAATCGTATTTAGGCGGAGAGTGATGGCAGTCCTTTCAGCAGTGGTCGGACTCTGACGCCAGCCGGCGGGACGCTGACTGGAAGCGACCGGGACGGTCGCGATCCCTCAGAAGCGGGCCGGCTGTTGCGTTGCGGCGGGCCGCGGAACCAGCCCAATGAAGCCCAGGTTTCGAACCAAGCTTTGATGCGATTTGCCAGGTCATGCGGAGCGCCGGTGGCGTGGAAGGCCGCTTCGCACGCCTCAGCCATCGTGCCGTTCGATTGTAAAACAGATAGCAGTCGAAACTGGCCAGGTTCGAGGCGCTTATAATAAACGGTCTCCTGATACCGATGGACGGCGAGGAAAAGAGTCTGAGGACGCAACTGGCGCTTGAGCCGGCGGCGCAGACGGGCCCGGCGTTCCTGAAACGCATTGCTGGCTTGGCCGCTCCGGCCTTCCGCCCGCTTGATCCGAATCAGGAACCGGTCCAATTCATAGTGGAGCCGCAACAGCGAAAGATGGGGTTGCAGTCGCAGGCGGATGCGCGCCGGGTCCTTCCCGGCCAGTGACTCGATTTCCAATGGAGGCAGCGCCTCGTTATCAAAGGCTTCGATATGCGCCCACTCCAAGCGAGCCAGCTCCAGGCAGAGGCGGTTTTGGGGGACGATCCATTTCGGTTCAGCCTTTAGAAATGCGATCAAGCGCCGGCCGAGGTTGCGCAACGTAAACGATTTCGAAGGGTAGCGCTCAAGATAAGCGCAAGTCAGCCGCTCAAACCGGCGGTCTCCCAACACCGCGCGCAAACCGGGATAGTCATCGTAAAAGCAGTCCTTTAACCGGAACCAATACTGTCGATTATAAATTTCCAAACGCTCCACCGAACTGAGGCGGTCGTTGGGCTTGATGAACCCGGCGGCCACGTCCCGCATGGGTCGGCCCGAAAGCGATTTAGCCCTCATCCCGCCACGCGGGGCCAGCGGCAGCATGACAGAAGCCGCCATAAGGCGTTGCAACTCCAGGTACTCTTGGGCGGTCTGCCGTTTAGGCGGCAGCTTTTTTGGCGTCAAGATTTTCAATGAACCGATTGGCTTTCAAGGCCTCGCGATGGACCTCCTCGAAGGAGGGAATGCGGGCGTCCCATTCCAGGAGCGTGGCGGTCCGGCCCGTCCGGGCAAGGGCGCGCTCATAAAGGGTCCAGACCGGGTCGATGACCGGATGGTCGTGGGTGTCCAGGATGTACTTTCGGTACTGGGTGTGGCCGGCGATATGAAACTGGGCGACGCGGTGGGCCGGGATGGAATCGACATAGCGCAACGGGTCAAAATCATGGTTGCGCGACGACACGTAGATATTATTGACATCGAGGAGGATGCCGCAGTCGGCCCGTTCCACCACTTCGGTGAGAAACTCCCATTCCGTCATTTCCGAAACATGAAACTCCGCGTAGCTGCTGACATTTTCCACCACGATGGGAATCTCCAGAAAATCGCGTGCCTCGCGGATTTTGCGGGCGGTGACGCGCGCAGCGGCGAAGGTGTAAGGCATGGGCAGCAGGTCATGGGTGTAACGGCCATCGACGCTGCCCCAGCAAAGGTGGTCGGAAAGCCAGGGGGTTTTGGTGCGACGCACCAGGCGTTTCAACTTCTTGAGGTGCTCTCGGTTCAAGGGTTCGGCCGAGCCAAAATACGCGGAAACACCATGCTGCACGACCTTGTAGTGTTCCAGAATCTGATCCAGAACCTTCAAGGGCCGCCCGCCATCAACCATGAAGTTTTCTGAAATGATTTCAAACCAATCGACCATCGGCTTCCTGGTCAGGATGTGGTTGTAATGCGGGATGCGCAGGCCGATGCCGATGCCGAGGTCCGTGTAGGCGTTGAAGCGGTTGGCGGGCATGAGCCGGGGGACAAATATCCGCGGAGAGCGCGGCGTTGCCGCCAGTGCGCTCTCCGCAGCAGTAAGAGAGATCTCTGATTAGGTGACTTTGCAGCCGCCCTTGCCTTTGCAACTGTTCTTGCCTTTGCAACCCATGTCACCCGTGTTGCATCCCCCCTGCCCTTTGCAGGAATTGAGGCCTTTGCAGTCGTGTTTTGCGGAAGCGGTGTCGGTGGCGCTGGCACCAGCCTTGGAGCTGGAACTGCACCCGATGTTGGTCATAGTTCCGGCGACTAATCCTGCCATGGCCGCGGAAATGATTAATGTTCTAGCGGTTCGTGTCATAGTTTTTTGGCTAAATGTGATTTGTTTGGTACGCCAAACGACGCCACCCAAAGGCATTCGTTCGCATACTTTTACCGGTCAGCGGGGAACATTAGCCATGAATTGGCAAAACGCAAGGGACGAAATGAATACCAGTTTCAGTCAAATGCGGTTGCCCGGATGCGCGGTGTGGAAGTGGGCCGGCTTTTCGCTGCCCACCACAAGACGCTTCCAGCCGCAGACGCGAGCAGGAGGATCGCCAGCAGAGAGGTGGATTGGCTCGGACCCTGGTGACCAATTTTGGCTTCCAGGTAGGTTTGGTAAGTGAGGCCTTCGTGAGTCAACACTCCGAGCGTGGATTCGTCAGCGGGGCGATGAAGTCGGGAGCGTGAAGGTCGGAGATCCACAGTTTTCTGGAGCTATCCGGATATTCATATACTTCGAATCGGGCATTTTTGTGCTGAGCGATAATTCCTGGGACCTGGTGGGCGGCGACCCGGCGAACCTTCCAGTCGGTGGCCAGGCCCAGGAAAATGGCCACGGCCACCATTCCGCAAGCAACCAACGCCGCAAACGCTTTATCCACGCGGCGTTCGTTTCTTGCGGCAGCGATCGGGCGCGGCTCGAATGGCTGGTGATTGCGTCTGCGCATTAAAGTCGCCATGCCCGCAACGACGATGAAGAAACAGAAGGGAGCCATCACCATCGGTGCCCATCTGCGCAGCCAGAACACGGCCTCGCTGGCAAGGCTAAAGTCCCGATTGTTCACGATCTTTTTATAGCCGATGCCTTTCTCCTCCAGCAGCGCCAATGTGCTATTCTCTGCCGGGGCAGCAAAGTAGTAAGAAGGCAACGCGCTCACCGGCGTGTCGTCTTCGCGCACCTCGCCTTGGAGGAAGCGGAACCCTTTTTGACATTGATTCAGGAAAAAGTTAATGCCGCCTCCCTTGGCGTTGGCGATCAGGTTTTGAACTTCAGCGGTGGAGAGATACTGGGTTTTGGGAAAGTTAAAACGCGAGCTGGCAATGGAGAACCATAAGGAACCCGCCAGATAAACGAAAGCCCCGGTCATTGCCAGCACCACCCAAAAGGTCACGGATTTTCCAGCCGGCCTGGAGATTTGCGCGCCGCTATCCGTCTCGGGACCGCTTCGGCGCCGCCGCTGCCAAACCCAAATGACAAGTGACAGTGGGGCCACTCCATAGATGAAGAAAGGCATCAAGAATCCCGAATAAATTCCCATGAGGGGTATGAGCCTTTCTTGGGACAGGTGGAAGATTGTCGGGATCGAGGCCAGGAGCAGCGGAAGCAGAATGACAAAGAGGACCACGCTGACTCCCGTAATGCGCCAAAAGGTGGCCACGGAACGGCGCGCCCGCTCACTGTTCTGACGGTCGCCTCCCATCTTGTAACCGATGTACCCGCCCAGCGGTAAAATGGGCGCCATCCACTAAGCGAAGCCCAGAAGAATTTTGGAACTGCCTTCAAGAAAGCCGCCCAAGGCCGTAGTCTTAGCGGCCATGCTGCCGTGGTTCGCCAGCGCCGTCCCGACTGTCGCCGCTTTGGCGGTTGTGCCCAGCAGCGGCAGGGCGGCAATCACGCCAAGCGTGAAGGCCTTGCCCGGACGGGTTTGTTTCAGCGCGCCGGCGACAAAGGCGAGGAACTGCTCCTGCAACAGCTTCCGCCCGCGCGACAGTCGTTGCTTCACCGCATCCTCGCTGAGACCCAAATCCCGCGCGACGGTCTCGATGGATTGCTGTTTGCGATAAAACAAAACCAACGGTTCGCGAAAGATTTCGGGGATGCGTTCGAGCGAGCGCCAGAGAATCGCCTTTTCCTCGTCGCTGATGACCTGGTCCGGAGGCTGCGGTTCCGGTGAGAGCAACTCGTCCAAGGCCTCGAGCGATTCAGCGGCATGATCCGGCTCGCGTCCCTGGCGCCGGAATTCCTTGCTGATGAGAAAACGGGTGATGCCGCACAGCCAGGGCCGCAACTTGGCCGGCTCACGCAGTTCCGCAAGCCGCTTCCAGGCGGAGACAAAGGTCTCCTGGGCAAGGTCTTCGCTCCGGCTCACGTTGCCAGTGGCACAGTAGGCCAGCGACGAGATCAAGGTTTGATAGCGTTCAACAATCCAGCCAAAGGCATCCCGGTCGCCGCTCAGGCTTTCTGCCACCAATTCGGCATCACTGAGTTCTGCCGCACGCATCGCTTCGGTTGTCATCATAACACCTTATAAGCACCCGAAAAGCCCAAAGAGGTGACAGATAATCTATCTGTAAGAATAAAGAGGCCTTCCGCTGCTCAGTAGTCCGCTACGGCCTTCGGCGGGACGCCGAAGGCTGCGGACGAGACGTCCGCGCTCCCCGGACCATCAGCAAGCGGGCTCAGCTTTTTGGTTCGTCGGATTCTTTGCGGGTGAAGGGCAGAAACTTCAGGCGGGAGAAAGAGGCGGGGTCAAAGGTGGCTTTGCCAAAAGCGGGGCTTTCCATAACGGCGGCGTCTGGTTTCCAATCCAGCAGTTTTACAGTCAACGCGCCGCCTTGGGCCAAGGTGACGTGGACATTGGCGTCAAGTGGTTTAGGGGCTTCGCCAGGCAGGCGGGCAAATTCCATGCCGGTTATCTTGGAGAGTGGGATTTGCTCCGAGCCGCTCGAACTCTTTACCGTGACCTGGCCGTTGGCAATAGCTTCAATGTCGCCGCTGATCTTGGCGCCTGATTCGAGCGAAACCGTGTCGTGCGTGCCATCGGACGGCGCGGCGGCCGGCTCGAGAATGCCATTCCATTTGGTGACGCGGAGATTGGCGAGCTTGAGTGTGCCCCCCATGCTCTGCTGGACAAACCGCACGCCAGTCCCCTCTCCGGCAAAACCATTGGTGTCGTTCCATTCCTTGATGAGAGCGCCGTCAAAGTAGAGAAAGATCCGGTGCTGCGGTTTGCTGACGCGCACATCGACATGGAGGCGGTCTTTCTGGTTCAAAGAAGGCACGATCAGGTCCCCCAGGGTGCGAATCGGGTCATTTTTGCGGATGGGCGTCAGACCAATCGTGACCGTGTAGGTGAAACGGAGACTGTAGAAGCCGCCGAAGTCGGGTCCGTTCTCCTTCGCCGCGAGGGCAATCGGTTGCAAAGAATCGGTATAGAGAGCCACGGCGAGGTTGAGCGCGCCTTTCCATGCCAGGTCGAATTGAATATCGGCCACATCGGGCAATTTCACATCGCGCGCGATGGAGGCGGATTTATCGGCATAGAAGGCGCCATTGCGGCAGAGCCATTGTCCGGTCGCGTTGGCATAAGCCTGGGCGGGCAAATTGAACTGCTGCGCGCTTCCTTGGGTCCAGCCCTCCAAGCCGTCAATCCCGGCGAAAACCACCGGCTCCCGGGGGGAAAAGGCCAGGGATTGGAGAGCTTTGCGGGCCACTTTCAGCTTGCCAGCATAGCGCGTATCGAAAACCACCGAGTCCCGGTCTCCCGCGATGACGTCGCCCTCAAAAGAATCGCCGTTGCCACAGTACGCGCGGCAGGAACCTGTGGCCGAAGCCGCTTTGTGACCGGCGAAGTCGATCTGGGCAACGCTGTCCAGTTTAAACTCAATCGGCTCCGCCGCGTCCGGGTGCTGCCAGCGCACGGCTCCACGCGGCTGGATGGCGAGCAACTTGCCGTAGAGAACGTCCCCATTGCGGAAGACGATACCGTCGGAAGGCTGCGCGAACAAAGAGTTGGCCGCGGCAAACAGAGCCACCAGACTGGCCGCAAATTGAGAGCAAAACTTATTCATCCAAATCTTCAAACTGCTTGTCGGCCGCGAAAGCGTAGTCCTCCTTGGGACGGTTGAGGTTGAATTCGAGCTGGCGGATGGAGCCCGGTTGGAAATTGACCGGGCCAAAAATCGCGCTTTTCCCGTAAATGCCCTGCTTATCCCATTTTTCCAATTGAAAGGAAAGGCTGCCGCCGCCGGGGAAATGGGCCCGGACTTGCCAAGGCGTGGCCGGCTCAGGCGCCGCGCCCGGCCCGGGCAAATTGATCTGCGTAACGCGTTCCAGCGGCACTTCCAGCGCGGTCGCGCCCAAGGCGAGAGAAACCTTGCCGTTTCCAATGCCGATGACTTTGGCCGTGGTCTCGTCGTGGTTGACAAAGTGAACGGTGTCGTCATTGGTGGTGGTGAGGGAAGGGTCCGGCTCGTAGCGGCCCTGCCATTCGGAGATTTTGATATTGCTTAACCGGATCGTCACCCCGGAGAGGACCACGCCCTGGAAAAGGAGTCCCCGGCCGCGGCCTTTGAGACCGCCCTCAGCGTTCCAATTCTTGACGAGGGAATTATTGACAAAGACCGCGATGGTCCCTTCCTCCTTGTTGCATTGGATGGTGACATGGAGGTTCCTTTGGTCAGTGCCTCCGGGAAGCGGCGCGCCGCCAACAAAACTGTGGAGCGGCGCCAGAGCCGGCGTGTGATGGAAGGTGACTTGCGATTGGGAAAACTCCACCAGGCACGAGCCGTTGTTGTAATCCAAGTGATCCAGCGACTCGCTATACAAATGCACGAGCAAGGCATAGGGCCCGCTCCACGCCAGGTCGAAATCGATGGTGGAAGAATTGGTCAGGGCCATGTCGCGGGCCAGAGTGCCCGAACCGGAGCCGATAAAGGCGCCGTCGCGATAGACCCAGCATTGGGGCGCGTTATTGTTGCCGATGACCCAACCGCCGGCATCGTATGGGCCCTCGTAAGTGGTCCGGTAACCTCGCGAGAGGAAGGTGATGTTGCGCACCGCCTCCCGCGGAATCGTCATCGTGCCGCCAAACCAGGTCCGAAAACTGAACTGCCCGCCTTCCAGATTTGAGATCGACCCAAAAAGGTCGTCGCCGTTGACAAAACGCAGGTGGCAGGTCGGAACCAGCGAAACCTTTTCCGCATGGGCAAAACGGATGAAATCGAGATGGCCGGGTTGAAAATGAATCGGAGACTGCGCTTCCGGGTCTGACCAGGCAAGGCCTTTCTCCCGGTCCATCCCTTCCAACTGTCCGTGCAAAAGCGAGCCATCGACAAATTGCAGCACGCTGCCGGAGGGACCGACGGCTTCCGGCGGAGCGTTGGTGGTCACGGCCACGTTCGGAACAGAGAACAAGGCGTCCAAGGTTTCCTGAGCGCGTAAAGAGCAGACTGTCCAACAAATGAACAGGGCCGCCAATAGAACGCTGGCGGAGTGGCGCTTATCTCTCATAGATGGGCAGATAGCGGTAATTGAGGGCCAAGGACAAGAGCGAGCCGGCTGTGCCAAAGGTCGCGCCGAATTGGCTGTCCCAACTGCCGTCCCCGGTTTGGGTGCCGCGCAGGACCCGGATATTTTCGCGGTTCCAGCTTTGCCATAATTCAGGTGAGGCGTGGAAATAGGCCTGGGAAATGTAATAGAGGGTGTATTGCGGATATTGCATGTCCGGCGGGGCGGTCTTGAGGAATTGGAAAGCGGATTTAAACGTATTCGCGCTCTTTTCCTTGGCCAGGGCAAAGACGACACACGCAATAGCCGTCCGAGTGGCGTTGGGAGCGGTGGGCCCGACGTAGCCGATCCCGCCATCAACCGTCTGGCAAGAGCGGTAGAAATTCAAGCCGTTTTGGATGACTTGCTCCGGAACCACGATGCCGGCATTGCGCGCGGCCAAGAGAGCGACCATTTGCGAACCGGTCACCGTCGTGTCGGCATCCTTGGAATCGGGCGAATAGCGCCAGGCATGGGAGGCATTTTCCGCCTGCGCGCTAATAATCAGGCGCACGGCCTTCTCCAAGGCCACCCCCAAGCGGGGATCGTCCACGGACCCATAAGCCTCCGCCAACGCCAGTGTGGAAAAGCCGTGATTGTACATCGACGGACCAATGTAGCCCGTGTTCGGGTCCATGTTCTTGAGAATGTAATCCAGGCCTTGATGCACTGTTTTGTTGTAGGGGCCAAAGTTCGGGTCATCGCCGTGGGCCAAAATGCTGATGATCGCCAGGGAAGTGATGGCGGGCCCGGTATTGTAGGGTTCATCGGACCAATTGCCTTCCGGCGCCTGCGTGCGCGCCAAAAAACGCATCGCCTTGACGTACATTTGATCGACCTCCTGCGCGACCACCCCCGCCGAACCGGTGTACAATTGCTGCGCCGGCGCCGACTCCGGCGCAGCCGCGGCCAAAAGCCCCAGCGCCAAAACCAACACTTTACTGCCCATTTTGCTCAATGCCATGATAGTAGTTTTCCAGCGCCTCGCGAAATTCAGTCGGGGCTTCCTCGATCACCCCGGCGGCTTTGTGGACTTCGCGGGCACTGCCGGCCGCGCCGGTGGCGTTGGCGTCGGAACGGCCCGCAACGTGGTCGGTTGTGCCGCCGGCGCGGTTTAAGCCGGTGGCGGGACGCGTCGCGGCGGCTTTGCCTTGCGAGGCTTGACGCATCATTTGCAGCAGGAATTGCATTTCTTCGTCGGAAGCCTCATTGCCCGGAGAGGCGGAGGGCTTGGAACTAGGACGCTGCGCTTGTTCGTTGATCAGATTAATCAAATCTGAAAGGGTCTCAATCGTCTTGACTTCGGCGGTGTCCGCCACCAGGCCGGTTTGGGGTTGCCGCAATGTGTCTGCCACTTCTTTCATGGCGTCGGTGGCGTCGCCAAAAGCGGGGGCCAACTCCTTTACCGCAGTTTTCTCGTGGATATGCGCCAGGTCGCCCGCCAGCTTCTCCTGGCTGCCGGAGAGCACTGTGGCGCGTTCCTTGTAGCTGGCCGGCTCGCCCTTGTTCTGATCCAAAACGGAGGTTTGATCACGCAGGTTCATTTCGCTTTCACGCAAGCGAAGGAGGGCGATCAATTGCTCCGTCAGATCGTTTTGTTTTTTACCGCTGCTGGAAGTTTTGGCACCGCCATTTTCGGCGGGAGAAGGCGGCTCAAGTTTCTCGCTCCATTTCTGGAAACGACCCGACCATTGGCCCAGGTTATTCCACGCTTGCAGACCGATATTGTTCTGGATCAGGCCGCCGAGGCGGTCGAGTTCATCGGCCGCTTGCGTCTCCTTCATTTCCTTATTGACCTCACCGTAGTTGGTCTTTTTCGTGCGCTCGAAAAACCGGCTGATCTCGCTTTGCAGCGTGACGGTTTCTTTTTGCGCTCCGCCCTGATTGCGCACCAAGCCCTGCTCGAGCAGTTTCATTTTCTCCGGCAAATCACGAGCGATCAAGCCGATGGTGTCCGGCGCGTTGGTTAAAAGCAGGCCGGCAATGTCCTTCTCTTCGCCGCCGACTTTCCGCAACCGTTGGGCCAGGGTCATGGCCTGCAAATCATCCATGTGCTGATTGGCCTGCCTTTCCATTTTCTCCAGCGCCTCCAAAATATCCTCGGCCTTTTGCAGCGCGTCGGCCGTTTGCTCCTTGTCCGCGCCCCCGCTTTGCCGCGCCTGTTGCATGGATTGGGCGGCCGAAGGCATTTTCTCGCGAGACAATTGCTGCCATTGCATCATGGAATGGCTCCATTGCCGGATGGTTTCCTCATTCAGGAGCGGATTCTTCATCGCCTCACGCACGGCCTGCTCTCCTTGCCGGGACAATTGATCCAGATGGGCGGCGTTTTGCAATTGCTCATCCTTGCTTTCACCCAAGCGGGAGGACTGTTGCGCCGCGTTCATTTTGTCCGCGTCTTTGACATCCGCCAGCCCGGCCACCACTTTTTCCTGGAGGCGCGTGACTTCCTCCACTTGCGCCATTGTCTCCTCTAATTTCTGCCGGACCATTTCGGCGTGTTCTTCCGGGCTGAGGACATGAATGCGATAGACCGCCGTGCGGATCCGTTCCCGGTCCGGATAATAGTCGCGCGCGTACCCCTGCAACTCTACCGTCGAACCCGCGGGAATGCCCAGATGCGAGGGACTCCACAGGAAAGCTTTATCCACGGTCTTATCGCGCGGGGATTTCGCCGCCGTCTTGATCTCGGTGGTGGCGACGGACAACTGCGGCGAGTCCGCCGTCAGGTCCCATGTCAAACCGAAATCGCGCACGCCGAAATCATCGCTGGCCTGGAGGCGAATATGCAAAACGTCGGAATTGAGGACCGCGGCTTCGCGCGGGAAATCAACAATCTCCGGCGCCGGCGGGGCGTCGGGCTGCATCTGCACCGCCAGGCGCAAGGGCACGGAATTTGTCAATCCCAAGTTGTCCCGCCAGTTAAAGGTCAACTCGGCCGCGCCATCCGGCCGGGCTGAACCGCTCAGGAAACTATCTCCGTCAATCTGCAACGCAACGGGATTGGCGTCGCCGTTCCGCATTTCGGCGGCGGCCAGAGAGCGGCTGACTTTGCCGCGAAAAGCAATCCGGCTGCCCTCCACCGCCTGGAGCGCGCCGTTGGGCACGGGCTGCTCCTGCGCGGGATACTTCAAATAATCGGGCAGATCGATCAGTGCCGTCAGCTCTTTCAGCAACGGGCGGTAGGTGGGTGTCACCGTGACTTCGGCGCGAGCATCGCCAACGCGCACTTGGAGAACCCCGCGCTCCATCTGGCCCGGGATCTGCAATCGAATTTTGCCGCCCTCAACCGTGCTTTCAATCCGTGGCGCGTGCGCCCATTCAGCCACCACTCGCCGCGGCTTCCAAAAAGAACGATACTCAACGGAGGCCGTGACCTCAAACGGTTCATCATGGGCCACGATCAATTCGCGCGCCAAGCCATCCACCGTCACCAAAGCGTAGCGCGGCACAGCCGAACCGGGAAGAGCCCAACGCGCCATCGCGTTCCAACCCGCTTTGGGCAACGCCATGAAAACCAGCAGGACCGCTGTCGCCGCCAGCCCCGCGCCCAGCGCGACTTTTTTCGCCCCCGCCATGCTGACGCTTTGGCGGAAATTAAATTCTCGGGATTCCGCGGCCACCTGATGGATGGCGGCGTGATAGAGGGCGGGAGAGAAATTGGCAAAATGATGCTCCTCATTGGCCAACTCGACGATTCCAAGCAAACGGTCGCCCAGGCGGCGATATTTCTTTTGCACCAGATTGGCCAGGGCCTTGATGTCACGGCGTTTCCAAATCCAGCGTCCGGCCCAAAACGCGGCGGCCGCGCACGCACAAGCCAAGCCTGCCAAAAAAAGAAGCCAACGGGCCCAGACGGGCGTTTCACAGACCCGGTCCGAGACAAAGAGGGCCAGAATCGAAACCACCAAACCACCCGCGGCGACGCCAATGGCGATGGTCGTTTCGGCGCGCCAGAGACGGCGCTCGACCTCAGCGAATTGCCGGCGGAGACCGTCCGGCAATTTCACCGAGAGCCTATCATCAAGTTCGGCCATGCCAAATACAACGGCTTAACATGCCTGCGCGCTGCCCCGTCGTCCAAAGAAAAAGCAGGGAAAGCTGTGTGCGCACGACAGAATTCTTCCAGTCGAAAAGTGGAACCCCTCTTTCCGGCCCCACTCCGGCTCTCCCCGCACGCGGGGAGAGAGAGAAAAGCCGAACGGATCGGGCATTACAAATATATAGGAGGCCCATAGGAGATTCTTGGGAAAAAGCCGGTCGGCGAAGAGTTTTGTCGCGGGCAGCCCAGCCTCACGGGTGCGTGCAGGTGAAGCGAAGCGCAAAACCGAAAACCCACGTTTTGTGCCGCCGCAACCCGGACAACTGAAGGATAGTTCACCTTGACGCGAATTGGGGCTCCCTCTCTCCATCTCTCTCCCCGCCGGGCGGGGAGAGAGGGAAAAATGGCAGCGACATTAGGTTAACGCTTATGCCGGTGCCCCCCCCCGGGGGGAGGTTCAGCGGCTCAATTTGGTTCAATTTAGCTCAATTGGGTTCGGGTTTCGGTGGAAGCAGGCTTTCCGGGGCGGCGGCGGGGCCGTACTCGGGACCGACGCCAAGGACCTGGCGGATGCGCTGCTGTTTCTCTGCCTCGGTGAGTTCGCGTTGGAGGCCAAAGGCGGCGCGATTTTCGGCTTTTTTGGCCC
>JBKQWF010000174.1:0-5899 GCA_052139695.1 Limisphaerales bacterium | reverse complement strand
GCAAGCCTCTGCGGGGGTTCCAAATATTGGGGCTGTTCAAGAAAACCAAGGGAGCCAGCCCATCCTCCATCACCAACCGCGCTAAAATCACCGCCAATTTGGCTCAGTTTTCGTGCTTACGCTCAATAACGCGCAGAATTTGTTGATCATCCACGATCAGGTCCTTGCCGCAAAATACACCGCCAACTGGCACACCCACGAGCAGCACTCGGAGCCCTACACCGGGCACGTCGAGCGCAGCCGGAGGTGAAAAAGCCCGCAGCGAAATCTTCGCAGCCATGCTGTTTTGCTCGATTTTTCGGATTGAAATCTCCGTAACCGACTGGATACGAGGGTGATATTTTACTCGACAGTAGCTTTGGGGTTTGGCACGCTTCTCGACATGCCAAAAGTAAGCCCGTATCACACGAATTCTCCCGAATATCCCCCAAAACACCGTGAAGTATATCACGACAAGAATAATTGTCCCGACGGGGAGCGCATCAAGCCTCAACACAAGGAACAAGGCACGGGAGGCAAGAATCATTGCAAAGAATGCGATAAGGTGAGCTAGAGCGACGCTCTCATCGCTCTGTGAACTTTTAAAAGGGTGGCGTCAGGCTATTCCAATCATCAGGATGTCACTTAAAGTCTGCTTCAACAGCCGGACTCCGCTCCACGCAATCCCGCCGCTGGCCCGCAAGATGTACGTCCTCTTGTCCAAAGGCCCGCCTGATTTCCCCCCTTTCCACAGCGCCGCCAAACCAGGGTCCTTCAACGCAGCCAACCGCCGCTTATCAAAAACACCCTTGTTTTTTCCGCAAAGTTTGACAATGCCCCACCTTGAGCTAGTTTGGCCACGTGAACTCATACACAACCAGGGTTGAGTTGCACCACGCCACTGACGACGATTATACAGTTCTGCATGGTGCAATGGCGGAACAAGCTTTCTCGCGCACGATTAGGGGAAAGGACGGTGTTACATATTACCTTCCCACCGCCGAATACGTGCGAGACACTTCTCTAACAAGAAGCCAGGTGCTTGACGCGGTGATCATCGCTGCGGAGAAGACTGGGAAAGAATACTCGATTCTTGTGACCGCATCCGAAGGAAGAAGCTGGATAAACCTGTCGACAGTAAATTAACAACGGCGGCCCACGACCGATTCTCGCTGCCAAACGTTTGAGGCCCCAATTACAAAGGGGCCTGTTCTTGTCCCTCCTCTCTCGAAATACTCCACATCCCAGCATTTTTCATCGAGCAGGGCGATAACGCGCCCATCCATGTGTTTACGAGGTGAGAGTCACCAACCCCCAAAAGCAGACTATGAGTGACGATGACACTTTAAACCGACAGCGACACGCGGCCGCATGGCAAAGTGACAATTACTGTCGCCTTCCATTTTTTGTCAATGGCTTACCGTTTATTGCCAACGCCCTGTGTTGACTGTCACGTTCAGCATATTTACTCTGGACAGGGAGCCGCTAATGCGTGACATTTTTCCTTGTGAACGGGAGAACTGGATCGAACCGCTATTACTTGCTGCCCGGCAGCCGCCGGGGGGCTCGCAGACGGTTCCGTCGAAATATGATCCTTTGTGTTTTTGTCGGCGCGGCAGTCAGCGCAATGATGGCTTGGTTTTTTTGGTATATCAACGGTTAGTTTGAATAACCGAAGTTGAAGCCATTGGCCGCAAAAAACAGACCATGAGTGACAATGACACTTTAAACCGACAGCAGCACGCAACCGAACCTTCTTTCCATCACCGCTTAATTTGTTTTTCCAACAATCCTCTCCCCCTAAATCGGACACGCTGCTAGGGTTTGGGTTTATGCGCCCCCGCCACTACTTTTCGATGTCTTCGTGAATAACGACACCCTCCTACTGCCCAAGAAATGCTCCGCGAGCGCCACGGCATGGAATATATCCATCCGGCAATCTTCGTTCATCCCAACCGTACGCTTTGGCGGCAGGCGGAACCCGAGGTCAGCCGAGAAGCGGGAGGCCATGTATTCAGCCAGGGCGTGTTTTGTCCACGGCCGGTCTTTGATCAACCCTAGATTCAACTGCTTGCGGGAGAATTGCTTCACTTTGATATGCTCGCTTTCGGCCAGCGCGACCATTTCTTTTGAAAGGGCCTGGACCCGTAAGCGGCGCCGTGATCCTTTCAATCCGGTATTTTCAAGGGCGATTGCGTCCGGTCGGTAGTGCGCGATGAGGTTGGCCACATTCAAGAGCGACCGGGCGTTTTTGTCCCCTTTCGCTGTCTTGACACCCCAATCGACCAAGATGCCTTTTCCGTCCATCACGGCAAAGCCGATGCCGCGAGATGATGCCACGATTCCCAGGACCCTCATGTGTTTTGATCGTCTATGGCTCATTCCGGCTGCTTTGATGGCTGCGAATCAATGCAGACGATTGCCGCCAAGGTCTGGTACCGGCGGACGGAGCTCCGGCTCTGTCTGCCATTAGATTTCCTCTCCATCAGCTTTTTTGCGCGAGCCCGGACTCCCGTCTCAATTGTTTGATATAGACCGGGGAAGAGCTCCGACACCGACACCTGGAATATCGCCTCATAGGCCAGAGCTGTCATAAAACCAGGCTGCCGTGCAAACCGTTCGTAGCGGCTGACCTTGGAGCCGCTTGCGCCCCCCAGGAGGTATGCCACGTCCTTTTGGGACAGGGCCGAGCGCTTGCGATGTTTCCGCACATGATTCGAAAGATGGTGTGAGGCCATGAGGCGTGTATGAAAGAACTCAGTCTGCGAGTTCAGGACTCCAGACTAAATGAATAAAAAGGGGGCCGGTAGGAGCGTAAAGTTGCCGCTTCCGGCAACTTCTCCACGAAAACGGCGAGCGCTCCGGCTCGCGACTGACCAATATATTAAAACATGGAATTCAGAGACTGGGAAAAGACCGGCTGGGGATATTTCGCCACTGGAGATAATAATGCCGTTGGGGTAGCTCGTTCACTGATTCAAGAGATAGATCAAAACGACCCCCGAAGCAACCAGCAATCCGCCAAGCACGGTACCGGGAGTCAAATTGTTTTCTCGGAAAAAGACCCAAGAAAACAATGCGATGAACAGAGGGTAGGAAACCTCAATCAAACCGGAGATAGTCGCATTACGATCTCCGATAGAGAGCACGATACAAGCGTTCGCCACGTTGAAGGAAAGGACTATCGACAGCACAAGTGCAAGAGTCTTTTTTGATTCTGAAAGCGTGACTAGATCGGTTTTGTAAACGCCGGTAATCAGTGAAATCGCAAGCATCATGAGGAATCCACAAAACATAACCACTGTCAACAATGAGGAAACACTGATTCTGCTCAAAACCCGCTCAGTTAAAGAGTACTCAACTCCCCAGAGGATCGACGCGACGATCGCGAAAAATGCCCACATGCCGTTAATTATATCATGAACGGGCATTTTCTAAAACCAAGGGTATTTGCCAAAACATGGATAACTAATAATTATCGCTTGCATGCGCCCTGGTTTCCAACCGCGTGAATTGGCACCGCGTTATGATGTCGAACGGTTCTCCGAGGACGAGTGGCATAGTTATTCCGGGGAGAAAACTGTAAGATTGCTGTCTGAGCATCTGGACGCGCAAAAGGGCACTCCTCGACAATTGTTGAATGCTGGGTCAGGTGTATATCAACTCAGCATTCCCGGCTGGACTGAGATTTCGGTCGACCTTTTTGACGCTCCCATTCGAGGACGACGACACTCAATCCGGGCCAGCGTTGAGGATCTGCCATTTGAGGCATGTACTTTCGGCGCTGTCGTTTGCGTCGGCGAGGTGCTGGGGTATTGTGATCCTGCCAGAGCCATCGCTGAGTTTGGGCGTGTCGTGACACCACAAGGGATCCTGATATGCGATTTTGGGACAACTAGAAGCTTTCGTTATTGGTTTAGAAAGCAGCACGCGCGCGCGGCCGAATTGGTGACAGACCAATACAAAGGAACCCCTGAACCAATCTGGATACACGCACGCCCGTTGCGAACAACATTTCGATCAGAGCAGTTTCCTTGGCCTTTCGAACCACCGCTGAACGACTTTTTGCCGACTGGTGGTGCGCCGAATGGAGGAGCGACTGAACCGTGGACCGAGCGATTGTTCTTGGGAGGATGTTTCCAACCCTGACCTCGTTTCGAAACCCTGCCATCGGGTTTCTCGTTTCAACCCCATTTCGTTCGAGTGTGGAAAACATCGACTTCACCGTCGCGAGCCGGCGACGGATTGTGCGCGGTTTTGACATCTTCATGTCGGCCAGCCAACCTTGGACCATAGGCCGGTTTAAAGATTGCAGTGGTATCTCTCCTCCGGATCTCGCTGCGAACAATTCTAACTTGGCTAGATCGTGTTTGTACGCTTTGAGCGTGTGTGGACTTAGTTTTCGGTGATTGGCGCAATGGCCAAGAAACCATTCAATTGCAGAATTCAATGTTTGCATAGAAATGAAACTATACATTCCACAAAGGCTCCGCGCCGCACCTTTTGTTAAGCGTTTTGTCATCGTTGCTTTGCTCAGTGGCAAGATGGGAACGACCAACATCCTTGTCATAAAGATGCCGCAGGGGGCAAATTCCCAGAAAGCCGGAGCTACTGTCCCGGCAGGACGGCGTTTTATCAAATCATCTGCTCCACGGGCAGAATATATCTGCGCTGAGATCGCCCGAACGCTGGTTGTGAACTTGCCGGACGCGGCAATCCTGCCCTCCTTTTTTCACAACTAATACCCCGGTAATCTCATTGGTATGGAAGCACCGCAACAATTGAGCCGAGAGGCCATCGACGAATTCAAAGTCATTTATCAGGATGAATTTGGCGTAACCTTGTCGGACGACGAAGTCCAGGAAATCGCCCTGCGTTTGCTCCGATTCTTTGGGATTCTGATTAGGCCGGGCAACACGCACGCATAATTCTG
Organism: Limisphaerales bacterium; assembly: GCA_052139695.1. Classification (GTDB taxonomy): domain Bacteria; phylum Verrucomicrobiota; class Verrucomicrobiia; order Limisphaerales; family Palsa-1400; genus PLGF01. The sequence goes on along the minus strand of JBKQWF010000174.1, from coordinate 987 downwards.
GTATTCCTCTGTTCCTAGCTCTTGTTGACGTACAAATTGGGTACGTTACCATGATGTATCGCCGTAAGCCGCCCTCCCTTCGTTAATCACGCCAATGCCCGGATATTTCATCTACTGTCGTAAATCATCCGAAGCCGAGGACCGGCAGGTCCTTTCCATTGAATCGCAAACCCGGGAATTGGAACAGCTTGCGTCAAAATGCAACGTGCCGGTGACAGAGATTCTAATGGAGTCGAAGTCCGCCAAAGAGCCGGGTCGTCCGGTGTTCAATGCCATGATGCAGCGGCTCTACCGGGGTGAAGCCCAGGGCATCATTTGCTGGAAGCTGGACCGTCTGGCGCGCAACCCCGTTGACGGCGGCTCGATCATCTGGGCAATCAAACAGCACGGCATCCGGGTGATGACACCGGCACAGAGCTACGCGCGGGAGGATGACAATATCATCCTCATGTATATCGAATTCGGCATGGCGCAGAAATATGTTGACGATTTGAGCAAGAATGTGAAGCGCGGACTCAAGACCAAGATCGAAAACGGCTGGTATCCCGGCGTTGCCCCGCTTGGATACTTGAACAATACGAACAGGCAGACCGGCGAGAACACCCTGATCAAAGACCCAGAGCGGTTCCCGCTCATCAGGCGCATGTGGGATATGATGCTCTCCGGCCTCTACACTCCGCCGAAAATCCTCGACATCGCCAACAACAAATGGGGCTTCCGCACGAGACCCATGCGGAAATTGGGCGACAAGCCGCTAGCTCGGAGCGCCATCTATAAGATCCTGACCAAGCCGTTCTACTGTGGCTCCTTCGAATATCCGCACGGCAGCGGCAGGTGGTATCAGGGCCGGCATGAGCCGATGGGCCGACCAAGGCTACGGTGGAGAGGAGTTGGCGAACTGGGTAGCCGCACACCGCAAGACGGGGACTTTGCGGCTGGAGGTCGTGCCGCGCCTGCAAGACCAGCGTGGCTTCCAAGTATTGCGCA
>JBKQWF010000173.1:0-43497 GCA_052139695.1 Limisphaerales bacterium | reverse complement strand
GACCGAATCGAGTTCACGTTGCCCGCCCTTCCAGGCGGTCGTTGTTACGGACTGGCCGTTCTCGTTCCGTTGCTCTCCACGCCGTGTTGCCACGACGCAGTTACGGTTCGATACCGCACGATCCTTCATCGCATGGAAGTGAACTTTCATCACTTTAACCGGACGCCATCACAGGCGCACGGAGCGCGACCGTCCCGACCGCACCCGTCGGCGTCCCGCCGACGGAATCCTCCCTCCGAGTGGTTTCAATCGAAAACGAGGCGCTCAAGGAACGTGCTCCCAGACTGCCGCGCGAGACGCGCGGCAGCAGCGACCGAGACGGTCGCGGTCCCCGGAAAGTTGCCACGGATTGGGGTGTTTTCCAGCAAGCCAAGTCGTTTCCCGATTGACGGTCGCAGGCGCTTTGTTACCGTTTCCCTTGCGGGCCCCGCCAACGGCGGTTTCAACCAGCAAAGAAGAAAAATGATCATCATTCTCAAGCCGGGCATTACCCGGAAAGAAGAAGCCGCGGTCCTCCAGGAGATTAAAGCCCTGGGCTACAAACCGCATATTATGCGCGGCGTCGCGCGCACCGTGGTCGGCGCCATCGGCGACGAACGGACGCACAAATCCCTCGAAGTCCTCTCCTCCTGGCAGCAGGTCGAGCGCGTCATGCCGGTGCAAAAGCGCTACAAATTGGTCAGCCACGAAGGGCAGAAGGAAGACACGGTCATTTCCGTGCGGGGAAACCAGATTGGCGGGAGGAAGTTCCAGGTCATGGCCGGACCTTGCTCGGTGGAGGGAGAACGGCAATTGATGAGCGCGGCACACGCGGTCAAGAAGGCTGGCGCGACCATCCTGCGGGGCGGGGCCTTTAAACCGCGCACCTCGCCTTATGAATTTCAGGGCTTGGGCCAGAAGGGGCTTAAACTGCTGGCCAAAGCCCGCCGGGAAACGGGGCTGGCGATCATCACCGAATTGCTTTCCGAGCAACATGTCGAATTGGTGGCGGAGTATGCCGACATCATCCAGATCGGGGCGCGGAACGCCCAAAACTTCCAACTGCTCATTGCCGCCGCCCGCACGGGCAAGCCAATCCTTCTCAAACGCGGGCCTTCCATGAGAATCGAAGAATGGCTGCTGGCTGGCGAATATGTGCTGTCGAATAACAATGCCAATTTAATGTTTTGTGAACGCGGCATCCGCACGTTCGAAACCTACACCCGCAACACCCTGGACCTTTCCGCGATTCCTATTCTCAAGGCCGAATCGCATTGTCCGATGATCATCGATCCCAGCCAAGGCGCGGGCCGGGCTGACCTGGTTGCCAGTCTTTGCCGCGGCGCGGTGGCGATGGGGGCCGACGGCCTGCTCGTGGAAGTCCATCCCAAGCCTTCCGAAGCCTGGAGCGATGGCGTGCAACAACTGACCCTGGACGGGTTCGCGCAATTGATGGAGGACCTGAAACCGTTTATCGCGGCGGCGGGCCGGGAGTAGCCGCACTGATGTGCTGTTACAGAAATGGCTTTACAATGAACCCCTCTCCCTGCCCTCTCCCCGCAAGGCGGGGAGAGGGTGGCCGCAGGCCGGGAGAGGGGATTGTGTAAGGGTTTCATTGAGAAACTGCATCGGCAGGGCGCCAGTCCAAGACCTTTAACTGCACGGAACGCGCGCCGTTGTAGCAGTTGACCGCCGGGACGCAAGCTATGTCAAACCTATTGTTTGGCAGAGTGGCTTGCGGGCAGTTCCACCAGACCGCCTCCACGGTGTCCCGGCCATCGGTCAGACGCATCTTGACGTGCTGGTTTTCCTTGCCCATGCATTGCGGCGGCCAGCGATGGCTCAGGCCCCGCACAACCAGTTGCGCCACGGGGTTTCCTTCTCCCGTTGGACTCATCCGCGCCAACTCCTCCACCTGGTCGATCGTCAGCTCCGACAGGGCCGTTTCGGCGTCGAGTTTGAGCGCGGGATGTAGCTGTTCCGGCCGCAGCAGGGCCCGGGCGCAGGCATTCAGCCGCTCGCGCAGGAGAGGGAGTTTTGCGGGATGCGCGCTCATCCCGGCCGCCATGGCATGGCCGCCGTGGCGCACCAATAGTTCCGAGCAGGTTTGCAAAGAAGCCGCGAGGTCAAAGCCCTGGATGCTCCGGCCCGAGCCGCGCCATATTTCTCCTTCGCCGCCGAAAATAATTGTTGGCCGGTAAAACTGCCGCAAAACGCGCGAAGCCACGATGCCGACCACCCCGGCGTGCCATTCCGCGCGGCCCTGGACGATGACGAAATCGTTCTTGGGGTCGAAACTGGCTTGCAGCGCGGCGATGATTTCCGTGGTGATTTCCTGCTCGATCTGACGCCGCCGGCGGTTTTGCTCATCGAGCGAGCGCGCCAGCAACCGCGCCTCCTCCGGGTCCGCGGTCAATAATAGGCGCAAAGCGGCCTGTGCGTCTTCCAGGCGCCCGGCGGCGTTGAGCCTGGGGGCGAGTTGAAAGGCGATTTCATAGACGCCAAGGATCGGGGGGCTGGCGGCCACAGTCTTCAAGGCGATCAAGCCCGGGCGGTTGGTGGCGTTGAGGAAATCCAGGCCGGCGGCAACAAAAACCCGGTTTTCCCCGCGCAAAGGCACGATGTCGGCCACCGTGCCCAAAGCGACCAAATCGAGAAGCGGGCGGAGATCAAACCCATCGGCGGCGGAAGGCCCGAGAGTGCGCATTTTCTTGACTAGAGCATGGACCAACTTGAACGCCAGGCCGGCGGAACAAAGCTCCTGAAAGCCCTCTCCCAATTGCGGATTGACCAGCGCCAGCGCCGGCGGCAGAGGCGAGGAGACTTGGTGATGATCCAAAACGATGACGTCGAGACCGTCGTGCCGCAATTGGCTGATCACTTCCAGCGCGTTGGAACCGCAATCGACCGCCAAAAGCAGCCGCGCGGGGAATTGTCGCAGGCAGAGCTCGATGCCATCGTGGCTGAGGCCGTAACCTTCTGCCAACCGGTGCGGCAGGAAATGCTCCACCTGGAATCCCAGCGCGCCAAGGGTCTGCACGAGTATGGCAGTCGAAGTGACCCCATCCACATCGTAATCTCCGAAAATGACCACCAACTCACCGCGCGCACGCGCCGCCAGCAAACGGTCCACGGCCGCGGCCATGTTCGGAATCAAGAAGGGGTCCGCCAGGTTTTTGAGGCGCGGAGAAAGAAAATGGGAAAGCGGCTCCGGGTCGCGCAAACCGCGGTTGAGCAGGCATTGGGCCAGCAATGGTGAGATTTGCAAAGTCCCGGCCAGCGCCTGGCATTGCTCCGGTTGCGGAGCGGCCAATGCCCAACGATAAGTCATGTTTTCAACGCCGATTTGTTTTGTCCCGCTCCCGGCGGCCGGCCACGACGGACCCGGCAATCGAAAGCGCCAGGAGCGCGGTGATCACCACCAGCGATACGCCGGCGGGCACGGTGTACCAGCGCGCGGCCAGCATCTTGATGCCGATCAATATCAGGACCACCGCCAGCCCAATCCGCAAATAGCGAAAGTGCCGCATCGCTCCCACCAGGACAAAATAGAGCGAACGCAATCCGAGAATAGCGAGCATATTCGAGGTGAAAATCAGAAACGCATTTTGGGTGACGGCGAAAATGGCGGGAATGGAATCGGTGGCGAAAACCAGGTCCGTCGTTTCGACCGCCAGGAGAACCAAAGCCAGCGGGGTCAAGGCCCGGCGGCCATTGGAGATCGTGAGGAAGTGGGGGCCGTCGAAGTCTGGGGAAACAGGAAAAAATTTGCGCGCCAGGCGAACGACCACGTTCCGCTCCGGTTGGACCGGCTTTTCCCGCGCCAGGGCCCATTTTAAGCCGGCCACGACGAGGAGGGCGCCCAGGACGAAAAGCAGCCAGTGGAACGAATGCAGCAGCGCGGCCCCAGCCCCAATCATCATGCCGCGCATGAGCATCGCGCCGGCAATTCCCCAGTACAACACGCGATGCTGCAGCGCCGGAGCCACGCCAAAGGCGGCGAAGAGCAGCGCGATGGCAAAGAGGTTGTCCAGCGAAAGGGTGAATTCAATCAGGTAGGCCGTGAGGAATTGAAAGGAGTCTTCGTGACCGCGCCAGTGGTCCAGCCCGACGGCAAAAACCAGGGCGAGCAGAAACCAAACCGCGCTCCAGCGAAGAGCCTCCTTGATTGGGATGACCCGCTGCGACCGGTGGAAAACCCCCAGGTCCAGCGCCAGGAAAGTCAAAATGACAACAACGAACCCAGCCCAATGCCACGGTGTGATGGAAACCGTGCCCGGCATCGCTCCGCTTAGGCGCGGACTCGGACGCCTTCGGGTTCTTCCATCGCGACTTGGGTGGCGCTCTTCGGCCGTTCGCCCTTATGCCACCAGAGGACCAGCGCGCTGGCGATGTAAATGCTGGAGTAAGTGCCAGTGATGATGCCAATCAGGAATGTAAAGGCAAAATCGTTGATCGCGCCGCCGCCGAAAATATAGAGCGAGAAGGTGGCGATGAACACGGTGCCGGAAGTGATGAGCGTTCGGCTCAGCGTTTGATTGAGCGCCACGTTCATCACGTCCTTGAACGAGCCGCGAATCCCCAATTTCAGGTCCTCGCGTATGCGGTCAAAAATCACGATGGTGTCGTTAATGGAGAAACCGATGATCGTCAGTATCGCGGCCACAATCGGCGCGCTCAATTGCCGTCCAGCCAGGAAGAAAATCCCCAGCGTCATCAGCACGTCATGGATGACCGCCAGCACCGCGCCGACGGAGAAGGAGAATTCATAGCGGAAAGCGACGTAAATCAGGATGCCGAACAGGGAAAGGAAGGAGGCGATAATGGCGGATTTTTGAATTTCCACACCCACCGTGCTGCCGACGGTGTCGTGTCCAATCTGATGGAAGCCAGCCTGCGGAAAGGCCGTCATAAGCGCGTTCGTCACCGCCGAACCTTTGTTAAATGGCGCCACCACTTGCAGCATGTCCTGAATGTTCCCCGTTTGATATTGGATTTGTGTTTCACCCACTTTGACCAGGGCGGCGCGGAGCTTGCCCACGTCCACCTTTTCCTTATAGCTCATCTTGATCTCGTCCCCGCCGGCAAAATCAATGCCCATGACCTTGTCCCCGCGGACGAAGATGCCGTAGCAGATGCCTACAAGAATAATGGTCCAGGAAGCGATGAAAGCAGGCTTGGCGAATTTCATAAAATCCCAATGAGGATTCTTGATGAGGTGGAGCATGCCGATGCGGTTGAGCCAGCCGCGCGCCAGGAGGAAGTCAAAAATCAAGCGGGTCATGACCAGGCTGGTAAACAAGCTCAAGGCCACGCCGATGGTCAGGGTCACGCCAAATCCTTTGACCGGGCCCGTGCCCATGTAAATAAGAATAATGGCCGAAATCAGGGTGGTGGTGTGCGAATCGAAAATGGTGCTGAAAGCCCGGCTGTAGGCGGCCGCGACGGCCCCGCGCATCGATTTATTCTGCGCCATTTCCTCCCGCAACCGTTCGTAAATGAGGACGTTGGCGTCCACCGCCATGCCGACCGTCAGAACGATGCCGGCAATGCCGGGCAGGGTCAGAGTCGTGCCGATGGAGCACATCACCCCCAGCAAAATAAGAAGGTTCAGAATCATCGCGAAATCCGCGATCACGCCGCAACGGTGATAGTAGAAGGCCATGAAGGCGGCGACCAGCAACGTGCCATAAACAGCCGCCTTGATGCCGCTGCTGATGGAATCCTTGCCCAGGGTGGGGTCCACTTCCCGCATTTCGTCGATGCTCACAGGCGTTTCCAGGGGGTTTTCCAGGACATTGGCAATGGTGAGAGCTTCGTTAATGTCCATGTTGCCGCCGCTGATTTCGCAACGGCCATTGCGGATCGGTTCCCGTATCACCGGCGCCGTATAAAGGACGCCGTCCAGGACAATGGCCAATTGATCATGGACATGCTCGGTCGTGATGTCGCCAAATTTTTCCGCGCCTTTGCTGTCAAATTCCAATTCGATGACCGGATCATTCGAGATCGGATCGCGGCTGACAAAGGCGCGCTTGACATATTTGCCCGTCAGGCCGTCGGCCAGCTTCTTTTGCACCAGATAAGGCACGGCAGTGACGGTGCCGTCCCGGGGATCCTTCCGTTTCATTTTCAGGAGTTCGTAACCCGGTTCGACAATGCCCTCCTTGAGGAGTTGGTCGCTTTGCGGATGGACCATGCGGAATTCGAGGTAAGCGGCCTTGCGAATGTTGATCTTGGCTTCGTCCTGCGCCGCCTGGGAAAGGCCCGGCAATTGAATGGCAATGTGGTTCTCTCCCTGCGGTTGAATCACCGGCTCGGCTACTCCCAGGCCGTCCACGCGCCGTCGCAGTACTTCCGCGGCTTGCGAAACGAGCCGTTGCCGCTCATCTGAGGCCATCAGCGAAGTCTTGCTGCTGTTGGTGTCGGTGACCACCAGATGGTTGGTATCGAGGCTGACGAGGAACTGCGTGCCGCCTTGCAAGTCAAGACCGAGCTTGATTTTTCCCGCCGCGCGCCGTTGCAAAGCGTTTAAAATGGAATAGGTGGGGTTGTCGTCATTGCGCACGTCCAGAAGAGGGAAATACGGCTGAACATTATTGGTTCCAATCGCCTCCCTCAGGTTGCTGAATTGCCGATGCGGGTCGGGGTTGGCCTTTTGCAATTCCAGGGCCGTATCGACGATTTTGTTAAAAGTGGCGTCCTTTTTAGCCGGATCGGCCTGATCGGCGAACGTGGTGATCAAGTTCTGATTGGACGGCGGATAAATCTCGAACAGCGACCACGCCACGAGAAGGACAATGAACGACCACCAATATTTGGGCTTTTTCATGCAGTTTAACTTTTCGCTTCCGCGTATTCACCGCTCCGCTCTGTCACCTCGGCCACGGCTGATTTCAGAACCTCCAGCTTAGTGTCCGCCGAGCGCAGGGACACGGTTTTGTCCTTAATGGTGATGACCACGCCAAGAATGCCGCTGGTGGTGATGACCTTGTCCCCTGGCTTGAGGGTCTTGAGCATCGCTTCCAACTGTTTTGCCTTCTTCCGTTGCGGCGCGATCATGAGGACCCACATCATGACCACAAAGACCGCCATCATGCCCAGGAACTTGATCTGGGCTCCCGTTTGATCTGGCACCATGGCTGGCTGCTGCGCCAGCATACCGAGGCTGATAACACTCATATTTATGCGAATCGAGCCGCTTAATCTATGAAGACCGACGCGATTAGCAAGTAAAACGTTGCGCCACCCCCGGCCAACTTTCAAGGCGGAATCGCGCAAACATTGTAATGCGGCGCAGGGGGAAGAAAGAACCGGGCCCACGCCTGGCGTCAAAACTCAAAAATACGGGCTGCATTGGCCAAGCCGATGACCGCGCCGGAATGGTCTTTAGCCTCATTGCCCATCTACTCTTTTCCATTGGGGAATCGAGCCTTTAGCGTCCGACAAATAAGGCGCAACTTGACATAGCGTCAGCAATACAGGACACTAACTTTATGCCGAAATCTGGTTCCATCCCGTTGCCGGCTGCTCATGCGCTGCGTCGCTTGGGCCGCGACCTTGCCCTTGCCCGGCGCAAACGAGGCATCTCCACGAGTGATATGGCCGGCCGCCTGTTTGTCAGCCGCGATACGCTTTGGCGGTTGGAGCGTGGCGACGCCGGGGTGGCGGTGGGCACTTTGGCGACGGCCATGTTCATCCTCAATTTGCAGGAACGATTGGCGATTATCGCCGCGCCCGCCAGCGATGAACTCGCTCTCGGCTTGGACGAGCAACGCCTGCCACAGCGCATCCGCCGCCCCCGCCCATGACTCTGGAGGTTCATATTGATTGGAAAGCGACCTGAGCGAGTTGTGGCGCCGCCTTGTTTTCTCGCTTCTTGCCATCGACTATGACGACCACCTTCTACGCCTCAAAGCGTCCACGCTCGACGCTTATGCCACTGCCTTTGAGAACCTCCTCATGACTGAAGCCAGAGGATTGCTCGGCAAATAACTCTCTCGCGGAATGAATACTTAATTTTCCCGGACTGCCGAAGAAAAAAACTTTGCGCGTCTTCTTCCCGGGTGCCAAGCTGATCTGGCATGAGCGAACAGCCGGAAATTCGCACCACATTGGAAGACTTTGAGGTCGTCTCCCAAAAGTTGAATTTGACCTGCCGGAAATGCGGTGACCGGGCCGAATACGATGTCGGCGCGATTTGTTGCGATCCGGTGGAAGAAGGAGCATCCGGCGAGCTCGATTGCACGTTCGGCAATTATTTTCGCTGTCGCAAATGCGGCGGTCCCGGTCCGTGGGAGATCGCGGACCGGTGGAAGTTGTTGGGCATGGCGGCGCGCGCGACGCTAGGCTGGCGTTCAGATAAATTTCTCGTGGCTCGGCGCGTCCTGTTTGACGGCTCGACCTTCCAAACTCCCGCCCTGGGCGAGGAACATCTTCTCGGCCTTATCCGCCAGGAACCAGACAATGCGTTTCTCCACACCCGCATGGGCAACTTGTTCAGAAACTGCGGCCTGGAGGCCAAGGCCGCTGAGTGGTATGAGAAAGCGCTCCGGCTGGATGCGCACGACGTTGAGGCGCGGTACTCACTGTTCATCTTCGCGACAAAGAACCGCAACATCGACGACGCAACGGTTCACGCGTTGGCGCTCGTTGGCAGTTTTCTGGACGGGCAGACGGCCGAAGCCGGCGAGCTTATCGAGGGCATCGCCACTTCGTTGCTCGAAAGTCTGCGCGGCGCGTCCCCTTCGTTCCGGGAACGGCTTCTTGGAACCGAAGTGGGAAGGACCGCCTCACGAGAAGAGATTTTCATCCGCTCTCTCCTTTCAGAGGTGGGAGACGAGGAGACGATTGTGAGCGATGCGATGGACCGGCTGCTGCCAGGAAGTTCCGAGCTCTCCGAGGAGAACGATCCGTCCGATTTATCCGATGAGAGCGGCCTGCTGCCGTTCGATCCTGTGCCGTCGCTTCAAGCTCTGGTCGCGACCCATGAGTTGAATCCGCGCAAACTGACCGTCGCCCTTGAGGCGGACGGCCAGGGCAGCGTCCGGGTCTGCCAAAAGCATTCGGTTCCGCTCACGGATGGCGCCAAGATCGTCCCTTGGGAGGTTCCCGCGCTGACAGGATTGTTTCGCGGCAATGGTGTCCCGCCAGATGACATCGAGCACTATCCGCCCAGCTATTGCCCGCATTTCTATTTTATTGAAAAGAATTTCCTGACCCTGTGCGATGCCTGCAAAGACCGGACCGACCAGGAAATGGAGGAAATCTATTCGGCGCTCCGGCGGCGCCCCGATGGCCGAAGTCTCGGTGCGGCGCATGACTTTATGTGGCAGGTTGCGGCGCTGCTCCTCGGCAGCCACGCCCTCAGCGCCGCCGAATACAACGCTCTTTTTGACACCCTCGTTCGGTCCACGCGAAAATGGGCCTTGCGGCCCGTTTCCCGCAATTATGTCGCCTTTCTGCGCGACTCACTTCAAGATCCGTCGCCCTAGCGCAGTGTTTCAATAGAAGGCACTTATTGGGGTCAAATCCAAACATTCGCGCCTTTGCGTTGAACTCCATCACCATAAACCCGCCTCCCCATGTTTTCCCCGTAATGTTTTGCAAAAATCCCGCTTCTGACGTAATTGTTTCAGTCCGCGCGGCGGAATCCTGGCTGGCGGACGCATTATGAAGCCTGATGTCGAAATCTACGATACCACCTTGCGCGATGGCAGCCAAGGTGAGGGCATTAATTTTTCCGTCACGGACAAGCTGCGGATCGCGGAACGGCTGGACGCTTTTGGGGTCCATTTCATTGAGGGCGGCTGGCCGGGCTCCAATCCCAGGGACATTGAGTTTTTCCAACAGGCCCGGCGCAAAAAATTCCGGCGCGCCCAATTGGCCGCCTTCGGTTCCACCCGCCGCAAGGACGTTGCGGCGGCGGACGATGAGCAAGTCCGGCTTCTGGTGGAGGCCCACACGCCTGTCGTCACGATTTTTGGCAAATCCTGGCTTCTGCACGTGCGGAAAGTGCTGCGCACCACGCCGGAAGAGAATTTGGCCATGATCGCGGACACCGTCCGCTTCCTTAAGGAGCAAGGGAGGTTTGTGGTTTATGACGCCGAGCACGCCTTTGATGGGTTCAAGGACAACAACGGCTATGCTCTCGCCACGTGGCAGGCGGCCGAGCAAGCGGGCGCCGGCATCGTGGTTTTGTGCGACACCAACGGCGGAACGTTGCCAGGGGAAATCGCCAGGATCACGCGGGCCGCGCGCGGTGTGTTGAAAGGCCGCATCGGCATTCATACGCACGATGACGTTGGGCTGGGCGTGGCCAACGCCCTGGCGGCGCTCGACGCCGGCGCGACGCAAGTGCAAGGCACTATCAATGGTTACGGAGAACGCACCGGCAATTGCAATTTGACCAGCATTATTCCCAACGTCGCCTTTAAAATGGGCCGCACCTGTGTGCCCCCCGCTTCGCTGGCCATGCTCAAAGACCTTTCCCAGTTCGTCGATGAAATCGCCAACCTCCGCCACAGCCCCCGCCAGCCCTGGGTGGGTTCGGCGGCCTTTTCGCATAAGGGCGGGATGCACGTCAATGCCGTCCAAAAAAGTGTCCAGAGCTACGAGCACATCGACCCCTCCCTTGTGGGCAATTCGCGCCAGGTTTTGATTAGCGATCTGGCCGGCCGCAGCAACATTGTCATGAAGGCGCGGGAGTTGGGCATCCATTTGGACGATGGCGCGCCGGAGCTGAAAGAGATTCTCGCGCGGGTCAAGGCGCTGGAGCACGATGGCTACGAATTTGAGGCCGCGGGCGGTTCCCTGGCGGTTCTCATCCGCCGCATTCTGCACCATCAAACACTGCCCTTTCAGATCGTCGTCTATCACGTTTCCATGCGCCGCGATCACGGTTCGTCCATCTGCGAAGCCACCGTCAAGGTGCAGGTCAAGGAGAAATTCGCCCACACCGTGGCGGAGGGAGACGGCCCGATCAATGCCCTCGACTCCGCCCTGCGCGCGGGCCTTTCCGGGTTTTATCCGCAACTGAAGAACATCCGCCTGACTGATTACAAGGTCCGTATTCTTGACTCAACCGCGGGCACCGCCGCCAAAACCCGCGTCCTTATCCAATCCAGCGATGGCCGCGAGGAATGGGGCACGGTTGGGGTAAGCGGCAACATCATTGAAGCCAGTTTGCAGGCCCTGGCCGATTCCATGGAGTACCGCCTCTTGACCCGAGGCCGCTGAGAGATCGGCGGCCAGGCAGCAACACTATGCCCGAGATCCCAAAAGCCTACGAACCCCAGGCCGTCGAGGAAAAATGGCGCCGGTTTTGGCTCGACCAAAAATGCTTCGCCGCCAATCCGGGGTCCCGTAAGCCGGCCTATTCCATCGTCATCCCGCCGCCGAACGTTACCGGCGTGCTGACCCTGGGCCACGTCCTCAACAACACTATCCAGGACATTCTGGCCCGGCTGGCCCGGATGAAGGGGCGCGAGGTCTTGTGGCTCCCCGGCACCGACCACGCCGGGATCGCCACCCAGGCTGTTGTCGAAAAGAATTTGCGCCAGCAGGGCCTGATGAAATACCGCGACGACCTCGGCCGGGAGAAGTTTCTGGAAAAAGTATGGGAATGGAAGGAAAAGCACGGCGGCATCATAATCCAGCAACTGAAAATGCTGGGCGCTTCCTGCGATTGGAGCCGGGAACGTTTCACCATGGACCCGGAATACAGCCGCTGCGTCCAGCGCGTTTTTGTTGACCTCTACCATAAATCGTTGATCTACCGCGGAACGCGCATGGTCAACTGGGACCCGGCGGCTTGCACTGCCCTGTCCGACGAAGAAGTCGAAATGGTCGAGCAGCAGGGGCATTTGTGGTATTTCAAATATCCTCTCGCCGAAGGAGACGGCTTTGTCGTCGTGGCCACGACCCGCCCCGAAACGATGCTGGGAGATGAAGCCGTGGCCGTGCATCCGCAAGACGCGCGCTATGAGAATTTGCACGGCAAAAAAGTCCTCCTGCCGCTGCGCAACAAAACCATCCCCATCATCCAGGATGAGCTGGTGGACCCGAAATTCGGCGCCGGCTGCGTCAAGGTAACTCCCGCCCACGACCCGGCGGATTATGAAATGGCGCAACGCCATCATCTCCCGTTGACGGTGGTCATTGCCCCGGACGGGTCGATGACCGAAACCGCCGGCGCGGAATTTGCCGGCCTGGATCGCATGGAAGCGCGCAAGGCGGTGGTGGCAAAGATGGAAGGCCTGGGCTTGCTCCTGAAAACGGAAAAGCACATTCACCGCGTGGGCCACAGCCAGCGCAGCAATGCGCCGATCGAACCGTATTTAAGCGAGCAGTGGTTTCTGCGCTATCCCTCGATCGGTCCCTCCACCACCGCGGTGGAAAACGGCCAGATTCAGTTTCATCCCGAACGTTGGAGCAAGACCTACCTGCATTGGATGGCCAATATCCGGGATTGGTGCATCTCACGGCAACTGTGGTGGGGCCATCGCATACCCGTCTGGTACAAGGACGCGGAAATTCGCTGTCAAATTGATTCTCCGGGCGAGGGCTGGCGCCAGGACCCGGACGTTCTCGACACCTGGTTCAGCTCGTGGCTCTGGCCCTTCGCCACCATGGGCTGGCCGGAAAAAACGGAGACGTTGCAAAAGTTCTACCCCACCACCGATCTGGTGACGGGACCGGATATCATCTTTTTCTGGGTGGCGCGCATGATCATGGCGGGCTACGAATTCATGGGAGAGAAGCCCTTCGCCCACGTCTATTTCACAGGAATTATTCGCGACAAGCAGGGGCGTAAAATGTCCAAGAGCCTGGGCAATTCACCCGATCCGCTCGACCTGATCGCCAAGTACGGGGCCGACGCCCTGCGCTTTGGGGTGATGCGTTCCGCGCCGCTCGGCCAGGACATTCTTTACGACGAACAGCAGGTGGAACTGGGCCGCAATTTCTGCAACAAGCTGTGGAACGCCTGCCGTTTCCGCCAGCTTCAGGCCGGGGAAACGCAAGGCGAAATCGCGCCGGAGTTGCTGACGCGCGACGACCAATGGATTTTGCTCCGGCTGGACGCCGCCATTCGCGAGTTGGACGACGCCTTTGCCAATTATAAATTCAGCGACGCCACGGCCACGCTTTACCGCTTTTTCTGGAGCGAATACTGCGATTGGTACGTCGAGGCGAGCAAGGCTGTGCTGCAAGGCACCAACGCCGCGCTCCGGCAAAACACGCTGGCGGTCATGGACTTTGTCCTTTCCCACACCCTGCGGCTCTTCCATCCCTTTTTGCCCTTCATCACGGAAGAACTGTGGCATGCGATGGCTTACTCGCGGGACATGCCGGACGATCAAGGCGGAAAAACCATCGTCTTCGCGCCGTGGCCGAAAGCCCTCGATGCTGATTTCAAAACGCACTACCGCCTTTCGGAAAGCATCCTCAACCTTGTCGAAGAGCGGCAGAAGTTGGTCATCGCCGTGCGCAACGTGCGCGCCCAATACCGCCTTCCCGCCAATCTGCGCCTCAAGCTGATCTACGAATCGCCCTCGGACATCGAGGCCGCGGAAAAGGAAGTCATTCAGTTGCTGGCCGGCGCGGAGAGCATGGAACATCGCCAGGCCTACCAGCCGGCCAAAGGTGAGCCGGTGATCCATCCCGGTTTTGGCGGAAAACTCTACATTCCACTCGCCGGACTGGTCGATGTGGGAGCGGAGAAAACGCGTTTGACCAAAGAGGCGCAGAAAATTGAAGCGGAAATTGCCAAGGTGCAAGCCAAGCTGGAGAATCCGAACTTCGCCCAAAAAGTGCCTGCCACCGTCCTGGAGGAACACCGTCAACGCCTGGCCAACTGGCTGGCGAAACGCGACCAAACGCGCGCCAGCCTGGACGCCCTATAGACGTTCGCCGTTCAAGCGGGCATCGCCTCTTCTTGCGCCTGGCGATGGCCAAAATGGGGCGAGACCTTCAACTGCCTTTTGAATTTCGCCCGGCGGTCCTGCGTTTCCTCAGCGGAGTAAAGCCGCTCGACCAGGCCGACAAAACCGCTTTGCAATTCCGCCACGCTCATTTTCCTTGGCTGGAAATTGATGTCAAACAGCGTGCAGAGTTCCCACGCCTTCTCGCGCAGAATGCGGCCTTCTTCCTCCAGCCGGCGGTAAAGCGGCGTGCCGGGAAAGGGCGTCAGAAAGGTGACTTGAACTTCATAAAGACCGGACTCACGCACAAATTGAAAAACATCGTCAAACACCTCCGGCGTATCGCCGTCCAGTCCCAAAATAAAGCAGCCGTTCACGGTCACGCCGTAGGATTGTATTCTGGCGATGGCCGATTTGTAGAACTCCTGCTGGCGCGCCTTCCAATTGGTTTTCAATTCGAGGCCGTCGAGGCTCGCGCGGCGTGGGCTTTCCAGGCCGATGAGAACCTGCTGGCAGCCGGAATCGCGCATCAACCCGAGCAATTCATTGTCTTCCGCGACGCGGACGTCCGCCTCCGTAAACCAGCGCACATTTTCCTTCGCCAATTCGCGCAGCAATTCCTTGTAATGGGCGCGATGCACGAAACTGTTGTCGTCGGCAAACTCAATAAACGGCCGCGGCCAGATTTTCTTGATCTCGCGTATTTCGGCGATGACCTTTCGCACCGGCTTCAATTTGTAATGAGGCGTCAGTAAAATGGAACTGGCGCAGAATTCGCAGCGATGCGGGCAACCGCGGCTGGTTTGGACGGTGAGCCGATTATATTTCTCCGGGTCGAGCAGATTGAAGCGCGGCATGGGCGCCTCACGCAAATCGAACTGGCCGCCCGGCCGCGCCGCGTAATACGGCTGCAAGGCGCCATTCTCCAGGTCGCGCAGCACGAGCGGCCAAAGCGGTTCCCCTTCCCCAATGACAACACTGGTGCAATGGGTCCGGGCTTCCTCAGGCAGCGAACTGGCCGTGATGCCGCCCATCACCACCGCAACCTTGTTGGCCCGGTAATAATCCGCCACCTCATAAGCTTCCTGTAATTGCGCGGTGAACGTGCTGATGGCCACCAGATCAAAATCCGTTGGCAACGTAGGCAGCTTTTCCAAGTCCGCGATCTCGTGATATTCCACCTCGAAACGTGCGGGCGTCATGCCCGCCAGCGTCAGGAGCCCAAGGCTGGGCAAGGAAGCGATGATTTTGTTTCGGTCCACAAAGCCGGGCAAAGTCAGGCCAAGCCGGGTCAGTTCGGCGTTGTGCGCGCGCACTCCGCTCATAGCGATCAGTCCAATTTTCATTGTTTGATAACCTCCATCAGGGTGAGAGTTCCAGCGGCAATCAGTGACAACACCGGGATGCCAAAGGCCAGGTGTGTTTTGGGAAAATGCGCCATGAGCAGGCAGCACAGCGGCATGGTCACGGAGCCAAGGATGAAAAGGCTTGAGGCGGCGGCCAGCAACGCGCCCGGGTCGAATGTCCGGGCGGTCAAATAAAATAAAAGGTTCACCGCCCCCAAACCAAAGAGGGAAATGTGCGCCAGCCGGTACATCCGGCGGCGCAAACTGCCGTAACCGCCCAGCCAATCTTCCCGGTGGAAAAACATCCCCAAGGCCATGCCGGAAAGAAACCCCAGCAGCATTCCGCTCCACGCCACGATTTCATTGATTTTCCACAGGTCACTCTTCATCTTGTCCCGACCCTACTCCGGCCGGCGGCGTGGGTGTTAATTGATAAAAAATGACGGCCAATCAATTAAATCAATGAATGTCCACCACCTGGAGCTTTTCTATTACGTGGCGCGCCACGGCGGGATCGCCGCCGCCGTGCGCAATATTCCTTACGGCATTCAACAGCCGGCGGTCAGCGCGCAGATCGCGCAACTGGAGGAGTTTCTTGGGGTGACGCTCTTTCAGCGGCGGCCCTTCGCGCTCACCAAGGAGGGGGAAAAGCTCTATCAATTCATTCAGCCGTTTTTTTCCAACCTGGACAAAATCGGCGCGGAATTGCAGGGCGGCCAGGTCCGGCACATTCGCGTCGGCGCCTCGACCATTGTGCTGCGCGATCATTTGCCGGGCTTGATTCGCGACATGAAAAAGAAATTTCCCGGCTTGCGCATTTCGCTGCGCGACGGCTATCCGGGGCAGTTGGAAGAGCTGTTGCTCGCGGAAGAGGTGGATTTGGTCGCGACGGTCATCGAAAGCAAACCCGCGGCGGGGCTTCACTCCGAGCAATTGGTGGAATTGCCGCTGGCCTTGCTCGTCGAGAAAAGCAGCCGCATCGCGGCGGCAAAGCAATTATGGGAACGCGACAAAATTGACGAACCTCTTATTTGCCTGCCGCCGGGCGAAACCATGTGCAGATTGTTTCAACAGAAGCTGGCGGCGCTGGGCGTGGACTGGTTCCCCTCCATTGAAGCCAGTTCGGTGGACATGGTGGAAACTTACGTGGCCAGCGGCTTGGGCATTGGCCTTTCAGTAGGCGTGCCGGGAAGAAAACTGGCGGAAAATGTGCGAATCATCCCCCTGCCCGATTTTCCCGCGGTCATTCTGGGCGTCATGTGGCGGGGCAAAATCTCGCAAATGGCGAACGCCTTCCTGGAGGAATTTCGCGCCCGCGCCAAACGCCTCACGCTCTTGCGCGATGCTAAGGAGCCTCCGCAAAATAACTTGGACATCTGCGCTTGATCTTTTGGCCGCTGGCTTCGTTGAACGCTCGTTACAGATCCATGCGGATATGCGCCTCGCGTTCGCCTCGCCAGCGGCCAAAATCTCGGCGCGCAAATTGTTCAAGTTATTTTGCGGAGGCTCCTAACGGTTGAACGAAGGAAGATTTTCGCGGTTCACGATGACTGGACTGTCAAGCAGTTCTTTGGTTTTTTCATTGCTGCCCAAACTCCATTTCCCATTCCAGCACATGAAAAAGCAGGTCTTGGGAAAGTTCCTCTCCACGCCTTCCAGAAACCGGGTGTAATCGTAATCGCCGGGGGGATTTTGCGGGCCGTGCGGACCAAATTCGGTAAAGCCAAACGGTTTGGGCAACGCCGCCACTGCCGCGTAGCCCTTGATATGGTCGGGGTCAATGAAGTCCGTGTACGCGTCCAACCCCACCAAATCAACGTAGTGATCGCCCGCGTAATAGCTGGCCGTGTCCTTGCCATGATTGGGCGCGTAAACCCAGAGCAAATTGTCCAATCCCTTCTCATTCGTGAAATAGTCAAACATCTGCCGCCAGACTTTGGCGAAAATCTCCGGGTCCTTCCCGCCCCACCAAAACCAATCGCCATTCATCTCGTGAAACGGCCGCCACAAAACCACGACCCCCGCCGCGCGCAGTTCCCGCAAGCCGACGGCCAATTCGTCCAGTTCGCGCATCCAGCGCGCGTGGGTCTCCCCATTGGTTGCCAGCAACGTGGAAAGGTCCACGCCCTTGTCGCGCAGCCCCCCGCCATTGGTCTTGGCCGGGTCATAAAGGTGGGCGCTGACGGTGACCAAACCGCCTTGCTGCCAATAACGGATCGCCACTTGGTTCGGCTTCGCCGTCTCCAATCCACCCCGGGCGAAATCCGCGTAATCGACTCCAATGAGGCCAGGCCAATGGCCCGTTTTGTCAAAGATATTCGTCATAAGGCGCAGGCTCGCCCCTTTGCCAAAATCCGTGAACTGCCCGGAGACGATGTGGTGCTGAGGCGCGTCGGATAGCTCCTGGAAATACTTGAGCACAGCGCGAGTGCTGGCGCTGGCATGGGGATTGGCAGGGTCCGCTCCCGCCAGGCCGCTCCAGAGAGTGGCGGCCAGGAAACCGCCTATGATTCTTCTAAAACTCATCCATCACCCATGCTGATGCCCAGCGAACGGGCGGCGTGAATGACCCCGCCGTCCAGCGGCACCGTGCGCAGTTGGCCGGTCGCTTGCGCCAACGGCACGCTTTCCACGGAAATGCCGGTGTGCGCCACCATCTCCCCGAATTTGCCCGCGGCAATCAAGTCCACCGCCTTTGCCCCAAAGAGCGTGCAAATGGTTCGGTCCATCGTGGTGGGGCTGCCCCCGCGCTGAAGATGTCCGAGCACGACGACACGTGTTTCCTTGCCGGTGCGGCGTTCCACCTCGGCGGCGACGAGGTTGCCGATGCCACCCAGGCGCGCCTCGCGATTCTTCTCCTGGGCGCCCGCGGTCACAAAGTCGCCCCCCAACGGCCGGGCTCCCTCGGCAGCGATGATCAAAGTGAAATGTTTGCCCAGCTTTTCGCGGGCGGCGATGGCCCCGCAAACGCTCTCGTAGCGGAAGGGAATTTCCGGGATCAAAATGACATCGGCGCCCCCGGCCACGCCGGCGTACACCGCGATCCATCCGGCATAACGGCCCATGACTTCGAGCACGAGCACGCGATTGTGGCTTTCCGCCGTGGTGTGGAGGCGGTCGAGGGCATCGGTCGCGCAGGCCACGGCGGAGTCGAATCCAAAAGTGACCGTCGTGGCCGCCAGATCATTATCAATCGTCTTGGGCACGCCAACGAGAGGGATGCCGTGCTGATTCAATTGGTCCGCGATCGTCAAAGTTCCATCCCCTCCCAGGCAGACCAGCGCGCTGAGGCCCAATTCTTTCATGCCATTGCGGGCTTCCTCCAGGAGTTCATCCGGCAATTGCCGCGTCTCGCCATGACCCACTTTGGCGGAAAATCGCCCGCGATTGGCCGTGCCGAGAATCGTGCCGCCGCGCACCAGCAAACCGTCGAGCGCCTTGTAATCCAGCAAACGGAAATTCCGCGGCGCCAGCAATCCCTCGAAACCGCCAATGATGCCAACGGTTTCCCAGCCCCTTTTGGTGGCCGCTTTTGCCACCGCGCGAATGACCGCGTTCAACCCGGGGCAATCTCCCCCGCCAGTGACGATGCCAATTCTCATGCCAGCCATCCTCTGGGAGATTCGGACGCCGCGCAAGGATGTTTATCATCTTGAGATTGGGTTGTGTGTGTATTCTAAGTCTCCTCAGGAATGACAGTAAAACAGCTCTTTCCTGCATTTGGGCGGAATAAACCTGTTCAAAAACCTTCCGTAGGATTTTAGTCTCGACTCATTCTTGCTATCGTTGTCGCGCATGGAAACGAGGCAACGCTTTCGAGGGCCGCGCTGGCGCGCCACGGCAGAATCGTCCGCCGCCCGCTGGCCCCTCCGCCGGCAGCTTAACCGGCGCCTCCAAAACGCCAATTGGCCCACAACCTCCTCTCCTGGCTCAACCAGCTGCCGGAAGTCCAGGCCATCCCCAACCAAATTGAACCCAATTGAGGTAAATTGAGCCGCTGTGCCCCCCCCGGGGGGGCCGCGCCTTGCCGCGATGCCTTCGCTCTCTCTTTCGACCGGAAGAATCTTGTCGTGCGCCCGATTGGGTTTGATGGGCAGCCGATTACCGATAGATTGGTGCTGTGACATTTAAGGTTGTCATCCATCCCGAGCCGGCTGGCGGCTATTGGGGAGAAGTGCCTGCCCTGCCAGGCTCGCCGAGCTATTCTGCCGACAGACTTTCCGTGTCCCGATCTTCATTTTTGAAACCGGCAGTGATTGGATCTATCAAGGGGACTTCCAAGTTGAAAATTGGACTGAAAATAAAGTTGAAATTGGAGTCCATAACAAGCGCGCAAGCCGGAACGACATCTCCCGCGTCATATTTCTGCGGAAGGCTGCTTGGTAGCTCTGCGCCACGTGACGTCAGCAAAGGGGTCAAATAATTATGACACCAATTTGTCCAATGGTTAAAAAATGCCAAAGAAATGCCAATAGATGGTGAGCGAATCTGGGTCAAAATGGCAGGATGACTGAAACATGCGTCAAGACTTGATTATAGGCATCGCCGGATCCGGGGGAGACGGCGTGATCTCAGCCGGTGAATCATTGATCTCCGCGGCGGCCCTGGAGGGTTACCACGGCATCATGACCAAAAGTTTCGGATCGCAGATCCGGGGCGGCGAAGCCTCGTGCCGCCTGCGCCTGGCGACGCAACCGGTGCTCAATCCCAACGGCCCGCTGGATGTCGCGGTCGCTCTCAATTGGGACGATTTCCTGCGCTTCGGCTCCGAGCTTTCGGTTGAACCCGCCACCATTGTCCTTTATGAAAGCGACACGGGAATTGCTCCGGACAAGCTGCCCCTGGCCGGGGTCACGCCGGCCGCGGTCTTCAGCGTACCCATTGCCGACATGGCTCTGCGGCACGCCGGCACCGCCAAAGCAAAGAACATTATTATCACCGGATTGCTGGCCGGCTGGTTTGGCATCGGCCGCGAAAGCATGCTGTGTGGAATTCGTAAAAAGTTTGCCAAAAAAGGAGAAGCCGTCGTGGAGGGAAACGTCCGCGCCTTCCAAGCGGGCCTGGAATATGCCGAAGCGCACCCTCTGCCGGAGGACCAGAAGCTCGCGCCGCCGCAAGCCGGGCAGCAGGCGAAATTGCTGGCCGATGGCAACGAGATGTGCGCTGCCGCCGCGATCTTTGCCGGTTGCCGGTTTTTTGCCGGCTACCCCATTACCCCTTCCACGGAAATCATGCAATTCATGGACCGCGAGATTTGGAAATATGGCGGGACGCTGCTGCAAGCCGAAGACGAAATCGCCGGCATCGGCGCCGTCGTCGGGGCTTCGTTCGCCGGGAAAAAAGCGATGACCGCCACCTCCGGACCGGGCATGTCGTTGAAAACGGAGATGCTGGGTCTGGCCAGCATCGCGGAACTCCCGCTAGTCTGCGTCAATGTGCAACGAGGAGGACCCTCCACCGGCATCCCGACGAAGGCGGAGCAGTCCGATTTGTTTCAAGCGGCTTTCTCCGCCCATGGCGACTGCCTGCGGCCGATCCTGGCCCCAACCGGCGTGGGCGATATCTTTCAGGTCACGGTGGAGGCCTTTAATCTGGCGGAGTATTATCAGACTCCCGTCATTGTCCTTTCCGACCAGGAAATTTCTCAACGCAAAGAAACCGTGGAACCGATTGACACCTCGTCATTCCAGATCTTGGAGCGGCGGCGTCCGACGGAAAAGGAACTGGACGGCTACGAGCGATTTAAATTAACAGAATCCGGCATCAGTCCGATCAGCCAGCCGGGAATGGTGGGGGGAAGCTATTTGGCGGCGGGCATCGAACATAACGAACTGGGCCGCCCGACCGCGAGCGGCGAGATGCACGCCAGGATGAACGAAAAACGATTTCATAAGTTCAATCCGCTCAGGGACCGGAGGGATCTCTTCGCGCTCGAAGGCGACCCGGACGCGCCCTTTGCCCTGGTCAGCTGGGGCAGCGTGGCGGGGGTGGCGCGCGAAGCCGTGCGCTTGGCGCGGGCCGAAGGCCTGCGGGTCAAATTGCTCGTGCCCACTCTGCTTTACCCGGTGAGTGAGCCAGTCTATCAGGAGTTCTTTGGCTCCGTCACGCAGGGCTTGTTTATCGAGCAATCCTTCCAAAGCCAGCTTTACCGCCTCGTCAGGATGTTCGTCGATGTGCCGGTCCTGGTCAAACCGTTTGCCCGCAGCGGTTCAAATCCATTTCTCCCCGCGGAAGTGCTGCAACGGCTGCGCGCCATGAACGTCACGCCGCAAACCAGCCGGCATTTGCATGACATCAAATCGATTGCCGATTAATCGCCCATCTAAAAACTATGCCGATCACACTCGAAAAACCGAACGCCAGGGCATTTCAGGCCGGCGACTTCAAGAGCGACCTCAAACCGATTTGGTGTCCGGGCTGCGGTGATTTCGGCGTCGTCACCGCCATCACGCGGGCCCTGGCGGCCATCGGTCGTTCGCCGCATGAAGTGGCGTTTGTCTCCGGCATCGGTTGTTCCAGCCGCATTCCTGGCTACACCACCGCGTATGGCTTCAACACCGTTCATGGGCGCGCCTTGCCCATCGCCCAGGGCATCAAGCTGGCCAACCCGGAGTTGCTCGTGCTGGTGGCCAGCGGCGACGGCGATGGCTTCTCCATCGGCGGCGGCCATGTGGCGCATGTCATCCGGCGGAATATCGATTTGACTTACATCGTGATGGACAACCAAATCTACGGACTGACCAAAGGACAGTTATCGCCCACTTCGCCGCGCGGACGCAAGACGGTTACGTCGAATTTCGGCAGCCTGGAGGATGCGGTCAACCCGCTGCTTTATACTTTAAGCTATGGCGCCTCTTTCGTGGCGCAAGGAACGCCGGCGGACATGACGGGGCTGGCCAAACTCATCGAAGAAGGCATTCGTTTCCCCGGTTTCGCTTTCATCAACGTGCAGTCGCCCTGCGTCACCTACGGCGAGGAAGAACAGCAACTGAAAGCGCACAAAGCCAGGATGCAAAGCCTGGAATCGATCGGCCACGATTCAACTGATCTGGCGATGGCCACAGAAAGAGCGCGAGCTTACGGCAAGGAACTTCATACGGGCGTTTTCTATCGCAATCCGAGTCCGCCGACCACCTATGGTCAAGGCGTGACAGAGCGGCACCGGGTCTTGGGCAAACAAGGCGCGGGGCCGCACCAAATTCTCAATCGCTTCATGCCCGCGCACTGAGAGCGCGCTCACGCATGGCAGTGCCTGACGAACTCGAAGTTGCATAAGCGCACTTCCGGTTTGCCCGCCGTGTCCAGAACGAGCCTCCCCTGGGGATCGAAAGAAATCAACAAGTGGTCCGGCTTAAGGTTTAAGTCCTCCAGGTGGCATTGGGCCAGCTTGGCCGCTTTGGCCTCCATCAATTCTGCCAGCAGCCGGGACGGGATTAAGCCGTTGGCGCAGGCGTGCTTGGCGTTGAGGGAGGAGTAGAACGACCCGTCGTTGGCCGCCAGCAATTCGTCCGGCCCGTTCCAAAACCCCCAGATGGTGATGTACTCGTAATCCCTGCGCACCGCGGGCTCGCCATCGAGCGTGAGCAGGTGGGACAACGCCATATAGCGTCGGTCATCCCGCTGCGTGCCGGCCGTCTCCCGTTTTCTTCCGGTCATGTAAATGGCCCGGGGATAGATGGTATTGACTCCATGCCGGCTCAAATGCAGCGCGAGGGCGAATTCCTCAAACGGGCTGTTGAACCCGTGCGAGCGCGCCGCTTCCAGGTTGGCCTCCGGGTTCTTGAGCTGCACCGGATCGCCCAGACGCGAAACCCGCCAGACCAGATGCACGTTGTCCTTGGTGCAGGTGCGGAAAACCTGCTTGCGGGCGGAGAGAGACTTTTTTGGCGTCCGCCGCCAGCGTTCCGGAATAAAGTAATTGAACAAGTCCGGGTCCTTGCCCACCACCCAGAGCAGCCCGCCGGTGCTCTCGGCCCGTCCGGTGACGTAGTCCACTCCGAGCAAATTCGTCGCGCGCAAATGCTCCGGCATCGGCGTGGCCGGGCCGGTTTCAAAGCGGTGCGCCATGTGAGTGAGATAGAGCTTGCGGCTGAAGCTGCGCACGGCCTGCTCATGTTCAGGCGTCCGCTCCAAAAGCTCAAAGTCCACCAAGCCGTAGGCGATCTCTCCATGCTTGTCGCGCAACAAGCCTTTTTGCCGCCGTGGCCGCAGGATGATATGCGCCGGCTTCATATCAATTACATAATAACCTTTTTGCCGCAGCTCGTGCGTGACCAGGCTCGTCATGCGGGAAAGAAACTCCCGGCTGGACCTCCCGCACAGGCCCATGGCTTCGGCGGTTTCAACCGCGTCCAACCCTTTGATCCAGCCGTAAATAACCACGTACTGCCGCAGCACGTCCAGTTCCACGTCCGGATGGCGGGTGACTTTGGCGCGGATTTTGTATTGCGAACGCCCGGTCTGCCAAAGTTGCAGCCGTTCGCTCGGCACAAAAATCCCCAGGGGCAACTGGGTGCGGACGTGAATGCCGGGCGGTCCGGCATCGCCTTTGCGCAGTTCCATGAGCAGGGCAAATTCCTCAAACGGACTGTTGAATTCGGCCTGGATGAATTTGTTGACCGTGAGCGTGTCCATGGGCACCGCTTCGCCCACCCGCGACCATTTCACCACCAGGTTCAGCGAGAGGCCATGAACGGTGCGGGTGGGGAGCTTATAGACCGTGCCCGTGCCCAGCAACCGTTCGCGTTTCGCTTCAAACCATTCCGGCGCGAACCAGTTTTCCAGCCGCAAATGTTCGTGGAACGGCAGCCCGAACCGCGTCAGGTAGAGATCGCCGCCGTCCCCCGTTTTCGAATGAAAATAGTCCACCCCCAGCAACGCCATCTTTTGCCAGCCCGGATATGTTTCTTCCGCCACCCGCATCTGTCAATTCTGTCCCCGGACCCGGCCGGCAGGGAAGTCTTTACTTGTGCCGCCTGGCTGTCAAATAGGTGTTAATATCCTCCACCGCGTGGCGGGCGTCGGTCACCACCTCGGGCAAAGTCAGCGCCCCGCGGACGATCGAGCCGCCGGCGAAGACTCCGGGAATATTGGTCATTTGGTTTGAATTCACAATCAGACACCCGCGGTTGTCCACCCGCAACTCGGCGAATTGCCTGCCCGGCGGCAGCAGCGGCGGTGTGAAGCCATAAGCAATGAGGACCACGTCTGCCGGAACGTCGAACTCGCTTTCCGGGACGACGCAGGGAATGCCGCGGCCGGAACCGTCCACTCCCACCAGTTTGGTCCGCGCGCAACGCACGGCGGCGACATTTCCGGCCTCGTTTCCGAGCACGGCAACCGCCTGGGACAAAAAGTGAAAGCCGACGCCCTCTTCCACCGCTTCCTCATAAAAAATCGGGTTGGCCGGCATGCTGGCCTCATCGCGCCGGTAGAGGCAGGCTGCCTCGCGCGCATGGCAGCGGAGGGCCACGCGCGCGGCGTTGACCGCGGTTTCGCTCCCGCCGAGAACCAGCACCCGTTTGTCTTCCACATCGATCGGCGGGGCCGAGAGGGGCAGATCGGAGGTTTCCTGGACCACGAATGGATACGCTTGACAAACGCCCCGCAGGCTGGCGCCCGGAATCTCCAGCGGCACCGGGTTGGTGCGGCCGAAGCCGATAAAAACAGCGTCAAAGGAGCGCCGCAGTTCACCCACTGCGGGGATCGTGCTCCAGTCCACTGCCATGCGGAATTGCACCCCCCGCTCCCGCAACATCTGAATGCGGTATCCAATCACGGCTTTGTCGAGACGAAATCCAGGCAGGCCGTTCATTAGCCGTCCGCCGGGTTTGGGCATGCTGTCCATCACGGTGACGCCGTAGCCGAGGCGGGACAGGGCGTCGGCCGCCACCAGGCCGCAAAGCCCGGAACCCACCACCAGGACTCGCTGCCCGTTGAACGGCTCCGCGGCAGGCTCCGAAACGCCGTGTTTCCAACCGTAATCCAGCAAAAAGCGGGAGATGGCATTGATGGGAATGGGCTCCGATTTTGCCCCCACCACGCAGGCCGCCTCGCACAACCGCCCTTCCACGCAGACGTGGGCGAAGAACTCGGGCAGGCTTTGCGTTGTCAGTAATAATTCCGCGGCCGCTTTGAACTGTCCCTCGGCGGTCAAGGCGAGCAATTCAGGAATGGGCAGTTCCAAGGGGCAGGCGGCAATGCAGTTGGCGTGCGGGCATTGCACGCAACGGCTGGCTTGCTCCCGCGCCGTCAGCTCATCGTAAGCGCGGTAAGTTTGTTGGAAATCGGAAAGGCGGGCCGTCGCCGCCCGTTTTTCTTCCTCAACCCGGTCAATTTCGCGCCAGCTATATTTTTGTTGCTTATCCACGGTAAATCTCCAGGTCCTTGGTGATGGCGGGCGCGCCGTGATTGGGCGAAAAGGCGAGGGAATCTTTTGGGCACACTTCCACGCAATATCCGCACGAGACGCAGCGCAACCGGTCGAGGGTCAGGCGCTTCAAAGCGCGATTGACCGTGAGCGCCGCGGCCGGGCATTTTTTCGCGCAGACCGTGCAGTAGGCGCAATTGTCCTTGGTGAAAACCAACTGTCCTCGCGAACCGGCAATGAACTCCCTTGGCGCGAAAGGGTACCGCGTCGTGGGCGGCTTCGTGAGCGCCCATTTCAAAGCCAGGCGGGTCATTTCAAAATAAGGCATGTTATCTTTCTGTGCAGCTAATACAGGGATCAATCGTCAAGACCAGCACGGGAACATCGGCCAATTCGCATCCCTGCAACACCTTCAACATCGCCGGCAAATTGGCAAAGGTTGGCGTCCGCACCCGAAACCGCTGCAGGTTGCGGGTGCCGTTGGCCTTGAGGCAATAAACCACCTCTCCGCGCGGTTGCTCGGTGCGGGTGATGACCTCGCCATTGGGGTTGCCGTTGACTTTCACCGAGATTTCCCCGGCCGGAATTTTGGCCAGCGCCTGGCGAATCACTTCAATGGATTGAAAGAGCTCGGCGCAACGCACCGCGCAGCGCGCGTAAGAATCGCCCTCCGGGCGGGTGATCGGCACGACGGGCACCTCATTAAAGGCGGCATAGCCCTCCGTGCGGATGTCCTGGGAAACGCCGCTCGCGCGCAACGTCGGCCCGACGCATCCCAAATCGAACGCCTCCTCTTTCGACAAAACGCCCACGCCATTCAACCGCCGTTGGATGGAACTGTCGCGCAGAAAAACCTTGGTGATTTCGCGCAGATCCACTTCGATCTCTTGCAGCGCGGAGAGCGTATCGCGAATGGCCTCCGCTTCAATGTCCCGCCGCACCCCGCCGATCTTGCACGAGCCGAAAATCACCCGCGAACCGGTGGTCTTTTCGACAATATTCAGAATCTTCTCACGGATGCGCCAGGAGTGCATAAACAGGCTCTCAAACCCCATGGCATCCGCGATCAAGCCGAGCCAAAGCAGATGGCTGTGCAGGCGCGAGAGCTCGCCCCAGACCGTGCGCAGGTAACGGGCGCGCGGCGGCACGTCGATCTTCATGATTTCCTCGATTGCCTGACAGTAAGTTTGGCCGTGGATGAAGCTGCAGATGCCGCAAATCCGCTCCGCCACATAGGTAAATTCCAGGTAGTCCTTTTTCTCCACCAATTTCTCCAGGCCGCGATGGACGAAGCCAATGGAAGGGCGCGCCTCAATAACCCGCTCATCCTCCACCACCAGGTCCAAATGCACCGGTTCCGGCAGCACCGGGTGCTGCGGTCCAAAAGGTATGACGGCTCGGGCCATATTCTCAGACTCCGGCCGGCGCGCTGGCCGGCGCCTTCTTCGCCAGCGGCGGTTTGGCCGCGCTGAAGGCGTATTTGACAGTGGTGTTATACAACGTGCCGTGGAAATCGACGTTCATGCCTTCCACCCGAAGGTTGAATAAATCGTGCATTTCGTTTTCGTAGAGAAAAGCGCAGGCGTAAATCCCGCTGATGCTGGGCACCCGGGGATCACTGGCCGGAATCAACAGCCTGAGGCTCGAGAGGATGCCGTCGCGGTCAAAGCTGTAGGTCAGCTCAAAGTGTTCCGGCAGCGCGGTAACGGAGACTTGCACCAGGCGCGCCCCCGCGGCGCGCCGGGCGCGGACCCTTTCCAGCAGTTCGGCAAGGGCGATTGTTTCGATGATTGGGGGGTAGCTCATGCGCGTTCCTTTTGCAGATAAATCCAGGTGATTTTCGGCGTGAATATTTCCGTTTTAAAACTGTGAAATCCCCATTGGCCAAGTTGCTGCAGCCGCTTTTCGCTCTTGTCGCCGGAAACCGTTTCAAAGCGCCGGGCGTGTGGAAAGCAGTCCTCCAGCTCCCGCTCCAGCCGCTCGGCCACTTCGCTCTCACGAAAATAGGGATGAAGGCAGATCGCGCCGATATGCACCGTCTCTCTTTCCTGGCAGCCGCAGCAGCAGCCGATCAACTTGCCGTTGACGACGGCTTTGATAAAAAACTGCTCTTCGAACTCTTTTTCCAATTCCTCCAGGGTCTGGCTCAATTGGGGAAAGCTCTCGTCCCCATAGACCCCGGCTTCGACTTGCCAGGCCACTTTGCGCAGGGCGAGAATCTCCGGCGCGTCGCTCTTGGTCGCGCGGGCGTAAACCGCCTGGTCCACGACACTGGCCGCCAGCTTGACGGCCTTTTGCTTCTCCTCCAAAACGGCGAGGGCCTTGACGACGCCGTCAATAATAGCTTCTGGCCGTGCCGCGCAGCCGGGCACATACACATCGACCGGCACGACACCGTCCACCCCTCCCGAAATATTGTAGCATTCGCGAAAGATGCCCCCGGTGGCCGCGCAGGCGCCCACGGCCACAACCACCTTCGGCTCCGGCATTTGCCGGTAAATGTTGCAAATGACCGAGCGGCATTGTTCGTTGACCGCGCCCGTGACGAGGAAAATATCGGCGTGCTTGGGGTTGCCCGTGTTGATCACGCCGAGGCGCTCGACGTCAAAGAGAGGGGTCAGGCAGGCCAGCGTTTCGATGTCGCAGCCATTGCAACTGGAAGCGTCGTAGTGAATGAACCAGGGAGATTCTTTTAGGCCGCGCATATTTCCTTCTAGCGGCGCAATGCCAGCACCAGAATATTGCCAAATCCGAGGGTCAACGTGACCGCCCAGGCACTTGCCAGGACCGTCCGCCATTTGAGCCGGGCAAAGACATTGTCCACCAGAATGATAAAGCCGTAGGCGAGCAGGCTCATCGCCACGCCCAGCACGGGCGAGGCGGCAAAGAACAGGTAAATCCAGCCCAGGAGAAAGACGGTCTCATACCAGTGCGCGATCTCGATCATCGCCAAGGCCCGTCCCGAAAACTCAGTGGTAATGCCCCGCACCAATTCCTGATGCGCGTGATGAGACGAAGACAAATCAAACGGCGATTTGCGGAACTTGATCTGCAACATATAGACAAACCCCAGGAATACTCCCGGCAATAAGAAAATCGGCATCGTCGGCTGGCTGGCGATCTCATGCACGTAAAACGTCTTGGTTACCATGTACATCCCAATCGCCGCCACCAGGACCATCGGCTCATAGGCCATCATCTGAATGAGTTCCCGTTCCGCGCCGATGAAACTATAGGGCGAACTGACGTTATACGCGCCCAGCACCAGGAAGATGGCCGCCGTGGTCAAGGCGAAGATGACCATGAGCAAGTCCGAGCCCGCGAAGAATAACGCCCCGGTTAAAATCACCAGCCCGAGAAAGAACAGGATGAAGTAATTCTGCGAACGGTGGACCACGATGCTTTCCTTCTGCCAGAGCTTCAGGACGTCGAAAAACGGCTGGAAGATGGGCGGGCCGCGCCGCGCCTGCATCCGCGCGGAAATACGGCGGTCCCATCCGGCGAGCAACCCGCCGATGAGCGGGGCGGCCACGAGGTAAATAAGCGCGCGAATCCAGGCATTCATAAGCAAGCAACCAAGGCCATCGCCACCAGAAGCGCGGCGCTGGCCATCACACCCCATCGCGCCAGCCCCGCTTCGTTAAACAGGGCGTGCAAGTAATAATTGTGCATGGTCACGACTTGCGTCTCCCCGGCCGAGCCCAGGAACCGGGCCGGCCCGGCGGTGTTCGCCCCGCCCAGGTAGCGATCGACCATCTTCACCGTCCGCCCGTGCTTGGCAAAACTGACGGGAAACAACATCAACATCGCCATCATGATGGCCAGGATGACATTGTTCCCCGCCCCCAAAAATGCCGCTTGACCATAGACCGACACCACGTACGGCTCGATCAAACGCGAAGAAATCAACGGAAAAAGCAGGCAAGCCAGAAACGTCGCCAGCGACAAGACGTAGAGGGCAACGGATTCATCGACCGACACTTCTTTGACCAGCCTCTTGGCCGGTTCAACCATTTCAATCAATTTGCCCATCCACTTCGCCCAGAAAAACATCGTGGCCGAGCCACCGAAGACAATGAAAAAGCACAGCAACGGATAGGTATCGACCACCGCGCGCAGGACGGCCCATTTGCTGATCAGCATTCCAAACGGCGCCAGGAACATCCCGGCCATGCCGATGAGCATCATGACGGCGACGCGCGGCATGTGGACGACCAGTCCCGACATGTCCTCGATGTCACGGCTGTGCAGTTTGTGTTCCACCACCCCCACGCACAGGAAGAGCAGGCATTTGGCCACGGCATGAAAAATGATCAAAAGAATTCCAGCCCAAACTGCGGCGTACGTGCCAATGCCCCCGCAGAGAACCACCAGTCCGAGGTTCGCCACGGTGGAGTAAGCCAAGACTCTCTTAGCTTCCTGCGTGGCGATGGCGCCAAAGGAACCCACCAGGAAGGTCAACCCGCCGATCGTGGCCACGAGCACTCCGACAGTGGTGCCGGTGACCAGCGGGGCCATTCGCAGCACCAAATACACTCCGGCCTTCACCATCGTGCTGGAATGGAGCAACGCCGAGACCGGCGTCGGCGCCACCATCGCCCCCAGCAGCCAACTGGAGAACGGGCATTGCGCCGATTTCGTGATGCCGGCGAAGCAGAGCAGCGCGGCGGGCAACAAGGTGACGGCGTGTTTGGAGGCGATCATCGTTTGCAGCTCGACGCTGCCGGAATTCCGGTAAAAGCAAATGATGGCCAGGGCAAAGGCCAGCCCTCCGGCCAGGTTCATGACCAGCGCGCGCATCGCGTTGGTTTTCGCCTCCGGCGTTTGCGTATATCCGATGAGCAGGTAGGAGCAGAGCGTCGTTATCTCCCAAAACAGGAACAGCCACAACAAGTTATTGGCGAAGACCAAACCGAACATCGCCCCCATGAAGACGAAGAGCAGCGCGAAGAAGAAGGGGCGGCGGTCGGGCACGTCGGGATGGAAATCTTCATGATACTCCCGCATATAACCGAGCGCATAAAGGCAAATGCCGCCGCCGACGATGGCGTTGATCAGCGCCATGATGACGGACAACTTGTCAATATAAATCTGGCGCGTGACTTCAATGCGCCCGCCCGTGCTCCATTCCAGAAAGCCCATCAGCGCCGCTTGCGCCAGCATCAAGGCCAAAACCAGATAATTGCGCGCGCGCGCGCCGACGTAGAGGACATAAAGCCCCATTCCCACCTCTGCCGCCAGCATCAGCCCATCGAGCCGCTCCCAGCGCAAGCCCGTCAGATCGAGCGGACCCGTTTGCATCGCCAGCGCGACCGCCGCCGCGCAGACGACTAAAATGGTGGCGACGACGACGACCCGGCGCGGCAATTCAAACTCAAAAAGAAATAGGAGCAATCCGGCCAGGAAGGGGACGAGAACGAGTATGGATACAATCGTCATACGCCTGACATTCTTTTGTCACAAACCGCCCAAGATAGCTGCCCATGCCTTGTTAAAAGCAAACCGTTTTTTGCGCAACGATTCTCGCCAAAATTACGCTTTCTAATTGTTTTTTAACTAATGACGGCTTGCATTAGCCTATCTGTTTAGCGCCGCGGAAAACCAAATTCCCAAAATGAAGCGCCATTCGACGTCAAGAAGGCGCTTCGGCCCGAAACGCGTTCCTAACAGCCATTGAGAATTGGACTTTGGGATATTCCTTTTGCTGAACTCTGCGGTCCATCGGTCAATCCCAACGGGATCGTGTCGCGAGGAACGAGCCGCACACGCTGATGAGCGCATGAGGTCTAAAAAGCCGCTACACCCGCTACATCATTGATGGTCAGGCGCTTAACCCGCTACAAAACTCGCCACGGCCCCGCCACAGACCCGCTACATTCACTTGTTCATGGTCTTAGCTGGCAGCCTCTGGTTTCGCGGCAGTCTGGGCTTCGGCGCGGAGGCGGCTGGCGCGGACCAATTCGTCCAGGCGGGCTTCTATGTTGACCCTGGGCACGTAACGGTTCAGAGCTTCGCGGAAATCGACGTCGAGGTACCCTTTGCTGACATCCTGGCCGATTCTGATGTTGGAGGGCTTTATGCCGTAGGGCCGCAGGATTTTGGCAATGGTGTATTCATCGGCGGGCGAGTGTTTTTGTGGCAGGGAATATTGGCCCGCATTGTTGCGCAAGAAATTGGCCAATTCGCGGCTGAAAAGGCGCCGGCGGCCGGATTCGACGAAAATGGAAAGGATGTCGAGCAAGAGTTCCGTGCCGGCATTTTCGGACTGGGCGGTGGAGGCCAGGGCGAGAGCGGCGGCGTGCAGCTTCTTGGTCCAAGCTTCGCCCGCCTGACGGGCAATGACGTAAAGAGGTTCAAAGGTGTCGGCCGCGCGGTCGTTCAAGCCTTCGCCGCGGATTCTGGCGGCTTGGGCGATGGATGGCCCGGCATTGAGGGCAAAGCGGAGGCATTTGGCTCTGATCTCGGCGGTGTTGAGTTCGGAGAGCGGGGCGCAGGCTTCGGTGACCAACTTGCGCGACAGTTTCACGACAATGGAGCGGTCGGCGATGGTATCGGGCACTTGGCCGATCAGGGCAATGACTTTGGGACACCAACAGCTATAACTTGTCAGCCCCGCTTCCTCGGCTTGACCGGCTGACGGCGGGCGAGGCTGGCCCGGGGTCTTGTGGATCGATTTGGCCATGCGAAGGACATAGGCGGTGCGCCAGGTATTGCCCGAGTTAATGATGCCGCGCATGGCGCTGTTGCCGGCAAGAAAGGTGTCCGCCTCGTCGATGAAGAGGGTGGGACTGCAGGTGTCGATGGCGCGAAAGAGGGTGCCGACGCTGATATTGGAGGCGATCAAGGGCTTGTGGGCCATGGCGGCCAAAACGGAGATGAGGGTCGTCTTGCCGCAACGCTTTTCGGGCGATTCAATGGCCACGTAGGCGACCGCGTCGCGGAGCTCGAAGGTGTAGGTATGAAGGACCCAGACCGCCAGGGCGGCCGCCGCATGGTCATTGAGCACGACATGATTTTTGATGACGGATTCGATCTCCGTCAACAACTGACCGACCTGGATCGTTGCGGGATAAGGCGCGACTGTTTCAAAAAGGACCTTTTCTTTTTTCATAATGTGGCACGAGAGGATTTTTGGCTTTGATCGTGGCACGGTAAGGTGGACAACGGCTGTCCATGTGAATAAGTTTGCTTCCAACTTGGCCGTTTTTTCGGACGAGAATCGACTTCGATGCCTGGAGTTCAGCAGAAATCAGTTGTTGAATGTGTGCAGATGAGCCGGGTTAATTCAAGAATTCTGAATCGACATAATTACCATCGTCGCATCCCCAACCTCTGAATTCACCTCCTCCCTGC
This sequence comes from Limisphaerales bacterium, assembly GCA_052139695.1. Taxonomy (GTDB): domain Bacteria; phylum Verrucomicrobiota; class Verrucomicrobiia; order Limisphaerales; family Palsa-1400; genus PLGF01. The sequence continues at coordinate 10,528 of JBKQWF010000173.1, read as the reverse complement.
ACCTCGACAGGAAAGGCTTCAATGTCATTGACACCAGAGGCGCAAGTGCAACGCGGTTTTTGGGGAGCGGAGTGAAGCGGCAATTTGAACAATGCCGAGAGCGCTAGACTGCATTCTTCTTTTCTTCTTCGGACAGAAGGCTCTGCCGGCTTATGGGCAAGTTATTACTCCTGCCCTCTCGGGAATTCTGAAGGCTCGGGATTGGTCGCCCGCAAACATCTGCTTTGGGTCCCGAACTGAGCGCGATCCCTTGTGGCGGGGGCCGAGCAACAAACCACTTCTCAACTTCGATCCCACGCTTGCGAAGTTCATTTTGAAATCGGGTGACGATGACGGAAATTACCCAAGGGGCCACTCGACCTCGCAAATTCTCGATCTTGGAAATGTCGTATTTGCTGATGCCAAGCTCGGTGGCAAGCGCGGCATGGCTAATCCCCAATTCCTTCCGGATGGCCAATACTTGCATGGCAAGGTCAACGCCGTCCTTGTGCCTATCGTATTGTTGCCGGAATTTGGCGTCTCCCGAAAAATGCTCTTGTGCTTGCTTCAGGTCCATAGTTTCAGACTTGGGAAACATACACCATTTTTCGCCTAATCGCCACGTCAATCTCTTGCGCCGGCGTTTTCCGGCTTTGTTTAATGAATCCATGCACCAGAACCAACCGGCGCGAATCAGCGTAGAACCAAGGAAGCGAAATCTTTGAACCCTAATTTCCCAAAGATTCTCTCGGCCTTGGAGTTTTTTCAGAAAGTTTACGGGAACCAGTTGCATTCGCTCCACGTTCTCGAGCACGCGGATGATTTTGGCCTTTTCATCACGTCGGGCTGTAGAATCCATGAAATCTATTACCGGAAGGCGCCCTGCCTCCGTTTTGTAAAATGTAATTTCACGAAATTTCTCCATGAACCTCAAAACCGATGTGTTTGCCTAATCAGCCTTTTGGAAACATCCGATAGCCAAACCAATTTACTAACGGTTATTTGCCGTTCAAATCAAGGCGCAATTCCAAGTTGACTGAAAAGCAGGTGTCAAACAGTCGGAAACTCCTTTTTGCCGGACGCTTGAGTTACGGCTTGTCCAATTTCTCATAGACTGCCGCCTCTCCCTCGCCGCGCAGATCGGCCGGATGGTATCGCGGGATGGGCATTTCCATCTGCTTGAACACAGCCGCCGCGACTTTTTCCGGCACCAAACCCACCGCCAGCGCGACCCCGTAAATGATCGCCTCGGGACGGGGCGGGCAGCCGGGAATATAATAATTGACGGGCACGACCTTTTCCACCGGGCCCAGCACGGCGTAGGTGTCGTGCCAGATTCCGCCGCCGCAGGCGCAGCCGCCAATGGCAAAGACAAGCTTGGGCGCGGGCATGGCTTCATAAGCGCGCCGCAAGGCCCGCGCCGTTGACCGCATCGCCGGTCCCTGGCAGAGCATGACGTCCGCGTGGCGCGGAGAGCCGACGAGCTTGATGCCAAATCGTTCCACGTCGTAGTAGGGCGCCAGCACGTTCAAGACTTCGATGTCGCACCCATTGCAGCCGCCGCTGTTGGCGTGATAAACCCAAAGCGAACGCCCAAACATTCTTTGACAAAGATTCTTCAACATGGCGTCACTCCAATTCGAGCGGAATGTCATCCACCGCCGGCTCCCCTTCGAGAAACGACTGCGAGCGGGAAAACCAGCGGTCGTGTTGCACATCATCAAAGCGGTATCCTTTCAGCTTCAATTGCTCCAGCAGGGCCGGCGCCTTGAAGCAGCGACCGCAACGCTGGCAGGTGCTCATGAACAGTTCCAGGGTTTGTTGGAGGTGACCCGGATTGTTCGTGGCCGTTTCAAAATCCTGGCTCATGGTGATGGCCTTTTCGGGGCAAACTTCGGCGCACCGGCCGCAATAGGTGCAGCGGCGGCCGAGGTATTTGATGATGCGAATTTCCTGGCAGACGTCCAGCACCAGGATTTCCCGCGCCGGACAATTATTGGCGCACCCGCCGCAGCCGATGCATTTGGAACCATCAAAAATGGGCCGTCCGCGAAAGCTCGCCGTGACCGGCCGCCCTTGCGCCGGGTAGGGCAGCGTGACGCAGCCGGCCTTGAAGCCGAGCAACGCTTCCTTGATTTTGCTGTGGATCGTCATAAGTCAAAATCCAGCGGCCGCCAGGGCCAGGGCGCAAAAGGCCAGGGCCAGCATACCGGCAAAGTAACGGATGGCCTGATCAATGCGGTAGCGGGCATGCGTCGCGGCCACAAGGGTCACAATGAGAACCAAGACCGCCACCTTGGCCCAATAAAAGAGAAATCCCCCGCCCCACGGCACAAAAAGGGCCACGAACAAGGCACAATGGAGGAGCAACCGCACCATTTGCGCGTATTTGAAAAGGGCCAATTTTGGACCGGAATATTCGACCAGCGGGCCGCCCATCAGTTCTGTCTCCGCCTCCGCGATGTCGAAGGGTTGGCGTTGCACAAAGGCCTGCAAGGCCATGGCCATGACGCCCAGCATGAGCACGCCGGACCAGGGAAATCCTTGCGCCGCGTAGACCGAACCATTTAAGACCGCGTCCAGCCGCAAGGATCGCGCATGGACCGCGCCGATGAGCAAGGCGATGGCGAACAGCGGTTCCAGCGTCATCATGGCCATCATCTCCCGTCCGATGCCCAGCAGCGAATACGTCGAACCCGCCGCCAATCCCCCCAGGAGCGAGCTAATGCCGGCGAGCGTCAGAAGATAGATGAGCAAAATCACGTCACCGGCGGTATTCATGGGCGCGGGAAAGCCCAGCGGCACCAGGCACGCCACCACCAGAACGACGGCCAGGGAGAGATGAGCCGCGAGGCGTTGCACGGCCGGGACCTCACCCGACTCGATGTCCTCTTTGCCCAGCAGCTTGAGCAAGTCCATATAAGGTTGCAACAGCGGCGGTCCGCGCCGCGACTGCGCCCCAGCTGTCACCTTGCGCAAAACTCCTTCGCATAAAGGCGCGGCGAGCACGACGATTGCCATGTTGGCCAGGACGCCCAGGACCAAATATGTCAAACTATTTTCCATGTTTTCGCGTCAGTTGCAGCAGCTCTTCCTGCGACCAAATCCGGGTCTTCTTCGAGTTGAGATCGATCGTCTCCAGCCGGTCGGTGCAGGAGAAACAGGGGTCGATGCTCCCCAGCGTGATCGTCATGTCCGACAACTGCTGGTCTTTGATCATTTGCGGGATGCCCTGCAGATTTTGGTACGTCGGCGCCCGCACCCGCCAGCGCCGCGGCCGGTTGTTCTCACCCGTAATGACGAAATGATGGCTTTCGCCGCGCGGCGCCTCGACGGAGGAGAGGCCCAGCCGGCCCGCGGGCAATTCGTCCGTCAGTTCCAAAGCGATCGGGCCGCTTTCCATGCGGTCAAGGCATTGGCGAATGATCTTGATCGATTCAAAAACTTCCGTCGCCCGCACCACCAAGCGCGACCACACGTCTCCATCGGTGGCGGTGATGACATTGAATTCCAGCCGGTCGTAGGCGGCGTACGGATGGTCGCGGCGGCAGTCCAGGTCCACCCCCGCCGCGCGCGCCACTGGACCAACCAACCCTGCTTCCTTCACCAACGCCCGGTCGGCGACTCCCACGCCTTGAGTGCGACGCTGGATATTGCGGTCCTTCAAAACAGCGGCCACGACCGTTTTCCATTCCCCCTCCAGGCGATCGAGCACGACGCGCAGTTCCGCCTTCAATTCATCGGTCAGGTCGCGCCGCACTCCGCCAATGACGCAGAGACCATAGGTTTTGCGGTTGCCGGTGATTTTTTCCGCCACCCACATGACCGGCTCGCGCAGGCGGAAGCAATGCATAAACATGGTGTCGAACCCAATGATATGCCCCGCCAGCCCCACCCAGAGCAGGTGGCTGTGCAACCGCTCCAATTCCAGCATCAGCGTGCGCAGATATTGCGCCCGCGGCGGCGCCACCAGCGCGGCGGCGCTTTCCACCGCTTGCGCGTAGGCGACGTTGTGGACGCAGCCGCAAATCCCGCAGATGCGCTCGGCCATGATGGGAATCTCATTATACGAGAGAACCGATTCGGCCAGCTTCTCAATGCCGCGATGCACCATGAACCCGCGATATTCGCACCCCCGCACCTGCTCGCCTTCGACGTAAAGTCGAAAATGGGCCGGCTCGTCCAAGGTCGGATGAAACGGGCCAAAGGGCACGACCGTGCAGCCTTCCGGCGGCGGATCAAATTCATATTCGGCTTCTGGATCGAAAGCGTCCGGCACAAAATTCCAGGGCGTATCCTTGCGCAAGGGATAAACGCCTTCCGGCCAGCCGTTGGGCAGCACCAAACGCTTGGGATAGGGATGGCCGATCAGTTTAATCCCGACCAATTCGCTTAACTCACGCTCCGCCCAATTTGCGGCCGGAACCACACCGGAAATGCTCTCGACGGTCGGATCAGCGGCGGGCACTTCCGCCAGGATGCAACAAAAAAGATGTTCCCGATCAAACGCGAAATGATGACTGATGAGAAAATTGCCGGAAAAGGGCCGGTCATCCTGCCCCACGCTGATCACGTAACGGGCGTCCAACTGCCGAAAAACATGGGCGCAAACCGCTTTGATGGCGCCAGGTTGCACATAGACGAACAGAACCTGCTCCGAAGGCAGGTCAGCGCGAAGAATGGCCCGCCCAAAGGTTTCTTTCAAGGCACTCAGTTTTGCGCGAGCGGGCATATTCAGGATTTTTTTGTTCCGCCCAGCCAGCGGAAATAGCGTTTAACGGCCACGTAGAAATTGTGGGCGACGTAGCGGTTGCATTCTTCTTCGCGGGCTTCGCCGCACAGCCACGGCACGGCGGTTCGGCGGGTCGCCCTGCCCAGTTTTGCAAACCAGAAAACCACACCAAAGGCGAAGCCGAGCACAATCACCAGCACCCACGGCACAAAGACGGCGCGCTCGGCGTCAAAGAGCGGCGCGCCAACCAAGCCATGCGGGCTGGAGGCAAGCGCTCCGCGAATCAGCCGCGCGGCCAGGAACGGCGCGACGCCAAAAAGCACGCAAACCGCCGCCAGCAAAACTTGCGGCAATTGCATGATCAACCCGACTTCCAAGCTCTTTTTTCGCGCCGCGTTCTCTTTCACCAGCGCGCTGCTCCGCGACAGAAAACTCGCGCCAAAGAATTTGATGAACGACGCCAGCGTCAACGCGCTGGTCAGGATCGCGACGGCGGCGCAAATGGCCAGCAAACCCGCGTGGCTGCTGCCTTCGATCATCGCCACATACAAAGTCCATTTGCTGGCGAATCCGTTGAAGAGCGGCACGCCGGAGATGGAAAGCGAGGCGACCAGCGCCGTCACCGCTGTCAAAGGCATGTACTTCATCAGCCCGCCCATTTTGTTGAGATCCTGCGTATCCGTGGCATGGAGCATCGAGCCGGCGTTGAGAAAGAGGAGGGCCTTGAAAACGCCGTGGTTAAGCGTGTGAAAAAGCGCTCCGAAGAGGGCCAGCGCCGCCAACCCGGGCGGAGCCGCCGGCAGCAAAACCATGCAAGCGCCGATTCCCAAAAGGATATAGCCGACCTGGCCAATGCTGTGAAAGGCCAGCAGCCGTTTTGATTGCTCCTGGCTCAGGGCCTGCATCGTCCCGCTGAAGAGCGTGATCGTGCCCAGTGCCGCCGCCACCCAGCCCCAGGCGGCCAGCGGGAAATCCGCGCGCGCGCCGGCGGGTGTCAACCATAGAAAATAGCGAATCAAACCATAGACGCCGGTTTTGATCATCACCCCCGAAAGCATCGCGCTGACGGGCGACGGCGCGGCGGGATGGGCGTCCGGCAGCCAGAATTGGCCAAAGGGCCACATCCCCATCTTGATGCCAAAACCGGTTAAGAAGAGCGCAAAGGCGAGAGCCATTAACCCTGGGCGCGCGGCCAGCAGGGCCGGAAGACCCGCGCTGACCGTGTCAAAGTCATACTTGGAGCCGCGGCCCGCGCCGCTGACGAGGAATGCTCCGACCATGGTGGAGAGGCAGGCGATTTGCATCATGACGAGGAACCTGTTGCCCGCGCGGCAATACTCCCGGTTCTTATTCTCAAAGCGAATCAAGGCATAGCCCGGCAGGGTCATCATTTGCCAGAAGATGAAGAAAAACCACATCATGTCCGTCGTGCTCAGCAGGCCGTACATGGCCGCCAGAAAAAGCAGGAAATAAGGGTAATAGCGCGCCACGCTGTATCCCTCGTAGCGGTTCATGTAGGAAATCGAGTAAAGCGCCGCCGGCGTGGCAATGAATGCCGCCAGCAAAAGGAACAACGCCGTCAAGCCATCGACGTGCAGGCGCACGGCGAAGTTAATGGCGGGCGCCGGCCAAAAAGCGGACGATTCCGCCGATGGGCCATGCGCGATGACGCTCCCCACCGCGAAAAAGACCAAAGCCGACGACGAGGCGGCCGCGAGCAAAGCAAGCCAGCCCGCCAAAGCGCGGCGCGGCGCGGCCAGCAGCGTCACCACGGCGCCGCCGACGCAGATCAAGATCGCCGCAAAAACCGCCTGTTCTGGAGTTATCATATTCCGGCTGACGTCACAAAATGATCGCTGATCCATTGTTCAAGAACATCCACCGTGCGTTTCACCGTGGGGGAGAGCTGGTGAGAAGGCCGCAACGATTCCGGTTGCACGCCCAATAACCAGGCATGAGTCCGGCCATCGGCCTCGACGCATTTGGCCAGCAGGCCCAAAGAGAGCTTGTGGGTGGAGATTTGCGGAAAACGGTTTTCCATTTCCAGCGCGTTCAGAAAAACCACCGAACCCGGCGCGCCGCCAAAATCCACCGCATCCAAAAACACGATATGATCGGCTTGCGCATTGGCGCCGCATCCCAGGAAACATTCGGGCGATGTTCCCGCCACGACAACATTGGGCACGCCATCCCCGGCCAGCCGTTCCGCCAATCGCACTCCCAAGCCGTCGTCCCCCAACTCCGCGTTACCAACACCCATCAGGCAAACGTCGCCATCCAGACATGTCAGTTGGAGCCGGAAGTTGTCCATCAGATGTCCTCTCCCAGCCGTTTGATTTGTTCGTAAGTAAAGACCGGCCCATCCACGCAGATATACGCCACGCCGATGCAGCAATGGCCGCACTTGCCCACGCCGCATTTCATGTAGCGTTCCAGCGTCGAAACGATATTGCGCTCCTGGAATCCGAGGGCCAGCAGGTCCTTGATGACAAAGCGGAACATGATCGGCGGCCCGCAGACAAAGGCGACGGTATGGTCCACCGGAATGGTGACGCCCGGTATCTTAAACAGGCTGCCGACGACGCCGACATTTCCGTTCCATTCCTGGCCCGCGCGATCCACTGTCAGATAGCATTCCAGGCCCTTTTCCTTCCATTCACGAAAATTGGCGACGTACATCAATTCGCCCGGAGTTTTGGCGCCGTAGAAGACCTGAATGCGCTGGAATTTCTGGCGATGTTCCAAAGCATAGACGATGCAGGACCGGAGGGGAATCAACCCAATGCCCCCGGCGACAAAGACCAGGTTCTTTCCGTAATACTCTTCCATCGGAAAGCCGTTGCCGTAAGGCCCGCGCACCGCGAAATGGTCCCCTTCCTTGAGCTGGTGCAGCGCCGCGGTGCAACTGCCCACCTGGCGGATGGTGAAAAAGGTCTGCTCTTCCGTCGGACTGGGGGGAAGCGAAGCAGGAAACTCGCCCACGCCGAAAAGCGAGATCTGCGCGAATTGACCGGGGCGAAACCGCTTGAACTCCGCTTGCGCCGCCGGATTCTCGAAGCGCCAATAAAATGTCTTCACTTCCGGGATGTCATCCACCACCCGGTCCAGCACCGCGACTTCCGGCAGGTAAATATTTTTATTGTTTGACAGGTTCATCTTTCTTCGCCAAGGCGGCGGAGCGGCGAACCATCTCCACCACACTGGGCATGCCGACGCCGCCATGACAAACGGCCGCGCAGCGCCCGCACCCGACACAGGCCATGGACAGTTCCCGTTGAATGAAATAGTGCGCCAGCTTGCGGAAGAAGCGACGATTGCGCCGGTCGTGGACGGCCCGGCGGGGATTGAATCCGCCCGCCATGCGCGTGAATCCGCTGAGCGCGCAGGAATCCCAGACCCGCACCCGCTCGACTTCATCCGGCCCGATTTGCCGGTCGCTCACCGTAAAGCAGGTGCAAGCCGGGCAGACGTAAGTGCAACCGCCGCATTCCAGGCAGCGTTTGCCGATTTCTTCCCAGACAGAGTCCGGGATGGTCCCTTGCGAGATCTGGCGCACCGCTTCGGAAAACCAGCAGGTGGTCTGCGGTTTGAACTGGCGGCGGACTTCGCTGAGAATGGCGCGCCGGCGCTGCAGATGCCGGGCGTTTCCTTTCCGAAAAATGGGGCTGGCAAAAAGCGCTTCTCCGGCGGGAGTTCCGGCGACCGCCATGAATTCGCCCTCGCCCAAATCCATCAGTTGCAGATCAAAATGCTCGCGCGCCGCCGGGCCGGTGTCGGCGCACAGGCAGAAACACTCCTCGCCAATGTCCTGGGCCGTATCGGTGCAAACGACATTGACCAGGAAAAGGTTGCGCCGCCGCATTTCGTAATAAATATCGCGGTATTCGCGATTCAGATAAAAGCGGTCCAAATGCCAGATCCCGGCGACGTCGCAGGAACGCAGGCCGAAAATGGCGCGCCGCTGCTCGTCGTAGGCCGGCGTAATGGTCATTCCGCCGCTGTTGCCCTTCACTTGAATCAACCGCTCAATCGGTGGAAAAACAAACCGTTTTGGAGGGTAATAAGGATTCGGAAGGTGAAGACATATTTGCGGCGCGTTGAGGTCCGTCACCGTGTCAAAATAAGTGTCGCGTCCGCGCCCGCGAAACGGCGCCAGCACCTCGTATCCGCCCGCGCGCAGCAGGTCCACGATTTTTAACACATTGGCGCTCTCCACAATCCTGGTTTTCATGCCGCCTCCTTTTCCACGCGCACGGAAACAAGCCCGTTGCCTTCCGTTTCACGGAGCAGTTCGCTTTTGAGTTGACTGACGAAGTAAGGCACATAGACGGTCCCGCTGCGGACTTCGGGCGTGACCCGCGCGGTCGAGGTCGCGCAGCCGCCCTGGGAAGTCAAGCGGATTTTTGCGCCATCGCGGATGTTGAGTTGCTTGGCGTCCGCGGTATTGATCTCGACAAAGCCATCCGGGTAATCGAGCAGAAGAAGGCGATATTCGCGCTTGAGCGTTTCGCTGTGTTTGATGAGGACGTTCTGGTGCCAGTAATAGAGTGAATTTCCGAAAACCAGCGTCATGGGGAACCCGCTCAGGCTCTCGGCCGGCGGCGGCGGCTTGGGGACTGGAACAAAATGGAAAGCCTGGGCCCACTCGCCCTCGCAGAAAAGCCGGCTCGTGCCCAGAGGACGGTCTTTGGTGCAAGGCCATTGCCGGCCGTATTCGCGCGCGAGATTGTCGTAGCTCGCTCCGCTGTAAAACGGGATAGCCTGCCCGATTTCCTCCATGACTTCTCCGGCGTCGCGGTAACTCCAATCCGCCCCCAAAGCGCGCGCCAAACGGGACAATTGCTCCCACGCGGGCATCGGGCCCGGCGGCGGATCGATCACCCGCTCGGCCAATTGAATGCGCCGCTCCGTGCTGGTGAAGGAAACACGTTCCTCGCCGAAAGCCGTGGCGGGCAAAACCACGTGAGCGTAGCGCGCCGAGTCTGTCAAAAACAAATGTTGGACGACCACCAATTCGCGTTGCTGGAGCGAACGGGCCGCCTCGCCGAAGGAGGCGGTGCTAACCGGGTCATAACGCCCCAGCCAGAGCGCTTTGATATTTGCCGTCCCGCGGCCTTCCAGCAACTTGCGCGCCCCGATGCCCGGCATGCCCGGAAGCCTCGTTTTCCAGAGCGATTCCAGCGCGCTTCGAGCGGCGCTGCCGCAGACCGGTTGGTAGCCGGGCAGACGATCCGGCAACATCCCCATGTCGCAAACGCCTTGAAGATTGTTCTGTTCGGTGAGTGGAAAGAGGCCGGCACCTTCCTTGCCCAGATTGCCGGTGAGCAAGGCCAGGTTGACGCTGGCGCGAATGGTGTCTTTGTGGCGCGCTTCGATTCCGGAGGAATAAAGCAGCGCCGCTGCTTTCGCCCGACCGTAAGCCAGGGCCGCCTCCTCGATCAAATCCGCCGGCACGCCGCAGACTTCCGCGGCCTGCAACAGGTCGTAATCCCGCACCTGATCCAAGAATGCTTCGTAATCGCGGCAGCGGGCTTTGATAAAGGGAAAATTCATCAAGCCGCAGTCCACAATGACTTTGGCCATGGCCCCATAGAGCAAGGCTTCCGTCCCCGGCTTGATTTGCAGGAAAATATCGGCGTTCTCCGCCAGGCGATGGCGCCGCGAATCGATGACAATCAGCCTGGCGCCTTGCAGTTTGGCGCAAATCACCCGCCCGCAAATGGTCGGCAATTGCCGCCCCAGGTCCACGCCGTCCACGACAATGACCTCACTGCGCATGAGTTCGGAGATCGAGTTGGTGCAGGCCGGCAAACCGAG
>JBKQWF010000172.1:0-40580 GCA_052139695.1 Limisphaerales bacterium | reverse complement strand
GCTACACTGGCGGCATCGTCAATCAGGCGGGAGCGATTTGGAGCATCCAGAATGACCAGACCATCCAAGCCAGCAGCGGTTATGGTGGCACAGCTTATTTCAACAACGCTGGACTATTGCGCAAGTCACCTGGGACGAACGTGACGGCAATCAACGTCGCTTTTGACAATTCCGGAACCTTGGACATAGAGAGCGGCGCCGTGGCTTTGGGCGGAAGCTACTCCCTGGCGGGCGGCGCCGTCAGTTTACAGATCAGCACCTCGACCAATTTCAGCCAGTTGAAACTGGCTGGCAGCGCGTCGCTCGCCGGCGCTCTGAATGTGAGTGTGAGTCCTGGTTACGCGCCAGGGGTGAGCAATTCGTTTCCATTGGTCACTTATTCGTCGCTGAGCGGCACGTTCACTTCCGTCAATTTGGCGAGTTGGTTGAATTTTCAAACCAATTACGATGCCACCGCATTCAGGCTAACGCTCGGGCTTCCGAAATCGGCCCTGGGATGGTTCAACCTGGGCTACACATCGAATGGGACCTACTTGATTGATCCAAATGGCTCGAATCCATTCGGGATCAATTGCCTGATGTCCGAGGCGGGAGGCGGTTGGACCGAATTAAACACGACAGTGGCGGGTAGCGCCCTGAACACGAACTCGAATTCCCCCCGCGCCTATCTTTACGCGAAAAATGGGACGCCGCTCTATTATCGCACGCCACTGACAAGCCTGGTTTGGAACTGGAACTCAGGACAGAGCCTTGATGGAACTTACTATTATTCCGGCGCTTCAGGCGAAAGCAATTTCCCGGTCACCGCGAGCGCCGAACAGCCCGCTTATGGAGTGGGAGGAAGCAGCGGACCAGGAACCACCTACAAATGCCTCGGTGAACCGGCCGCTTGCGTGGACCCGAATAATGCTGAAGTGCAGCTTTGCCAGGATCTGCCGGCAATTTTTGGCGCCGGCTGCCAATGCGGCGTGACAGCGTATATCCGTGAAACCGCTTCTTCGCCTCAACCCAATGCGCCCTTCATCATCAGCCAGCCCGCGAGCCAGCTTGTTTTGCTGGGATCGAACGCCCAATTCAGCGTTACCGTCGGCGGCGCTTTGCCGCTCAATTACCAATGGCAATTCGCCGGGACGAATCTGGCCAACAACAGCGACATCAGCGGATCGCAAGGCTCCGCGCTCAGCATCAGCAACGCGCAATTGACAGAGAGCGGCAGTTACCAGGTCATTGTGTCCAACGCTTATGGCTCGGTGACCAGCGCCGCGGTAAAACTGACCGTCAGTGCCGCCATCACGCGAACCTGGGTCGGTGGTGTCAATTCGGATTGGTTTAACGCGGACAATTGGTCACCAGCGGGAGTTCCCGGGCCATCCGACACCATCAATTTTGGCGTGGGCGCGATCAACTTGACAGCGCCAGTGGTCGTTTATCATCAATTCAACTGGTCCGGAGGGACGCTCAGTGGGAGTTCCTTGACAGTCGCCGCCAACGCCATGCTGAACATCGGCGGGACCGTGTTCCTCGGCAGCCTGCTCACGAACGCCGGAACGGTAACGTGGAGCGCTGGAGACCTTAACGTGCTCAATAACGGTTCGGCGCAAACCGACGGAGCCGTGGAAAACCTGGCGGGCGCCTTGTGGGGCATCCAATGTAACCAAAACCTTAATAACTATTCGGGCAGTTCCAACGCTTACTTCCACAACTTGGGTACTTTGCGCAAGTCTGTCGCCACCGGGACAACTTCCATTTCGTTGCCCACGCAAAATGCCGGCCTCCTGAGCATTCTTTCCGGGGTGGTTAATTTCAATCCCGCAAACACCTATGAGCAGACAGGCGCGACCTTGAATTTTGGTCTGAGCGCCGCCAGCCAGCCTGCTTCGTTAGTCGTAAGCGGGAACTTGAGCCTCGACGGAATCCTGGCTGTGAATCTGCTCAACGGATACGCCCCGCAACTCGGCGACATGATTTCGCTCATTTCCTGTGGCGCGCGTGCCAATACGTTTAGCGCCCTTAACCTGCCTTCGCCCGGGGGCGGCGCGTCCTGGCAAATAAATTATGCAACCGGGGGAGTTTCGTTGAAGGTAATTTCCATTGGAGTAACAGCCTCCCAGATCACGGGCTCGGTCAAGGACACCAACGGCGTTGGTGTGACCAACATCCCCGTAATCGCCTGCACCACTAATGCCGCCACCAGCCTCTATGCGACCACGACGACAGACGCCAACGGCAACTATACCCTGAATGTGACCAATGGCATCTGGAGCGTCTCCGTGCAAAGCTTGGCGGCTCGCGGTTACAGCGACGTGTCGCCACAAGACGTGGCAGTAAACGGCACCAAACAAGTTGTGAACTTTGTCGTTTTGCCCTATGCCGGTCTGACTTACACGATTATCGTGACCGCAAACCCACCGGCCGGCGGTTCAATATCAGGGGCCGGCGCTTACTCACAGGGAAGCACAGTCACGCTCAGCGCGGCGGTCAATACGAACGCTCTGCCCTATAGTTTCGTGAACTGGACCGAGAACGGCATTCCGCAAAGCGCGGACACTGTTTATTCCTTCACGGCGCAACGCAATCGCAGCTTGGCGGCCAACTTCACGCTGCCGGCGTTCACGATCACCGTTTCAAACAATCCACCCGCGGCAGGCACGGTGACGGGAGCAGGCAACTATTTTTACGGATCAACCGCGGTCTTAACGGCGCAACCGAGCTATGGTTATGCGTTTGCTTCGTGGACAGAGGGGGCCAACATCGTCTCGACCAGTCCGACCCTGTCCACCGTGGTCCATGCGAATCATGCCTTCGTCGCGAATTACTCCGAAGCGAATACAAACCATTTTGTCAGCACCGCGACGCAGCCCGCTGGAGTGGCCAGCGTGGCGGGTGCTGGTCTCTACACCAACGGGCAGACCCTGAGCCTTCTCGCCCCGGCCTTCGCCGACAAGGCGCCGTACCTCTACATCTTCGAGAATTACACCCTGAGTAATTCCATCGTCTCCACTGAGCCCAGCTTTACCTGGACATTCTCGACCTTGGACGCGACGAATCTGCGGTACGTTGCCGTTTACCGTCAATTGAGCCTGATGCCGGTCGTAACCAATCTAACGGCCAATTATAGTTCGCCGGTGCCGGCGACAACCAACTTTGTCCTCGCTTTCCAGTTCGACCGCACGATGAACACGAATATTACGCCGACAATCGTCTGGACAAATGAAGAGCCGGGATCGAGCCATCCGGTGATTCCGGAGACCGGCGGTTTCTGGGCTTCAGTTACGCAACCGAACGACACCTATGATGCGCCGCCAGTCACCTTAAGCCAGAGCATGGACGGCTCCAATCAAGTGTTCATTTCAGGCGCGCAAGACATTTATGGGGGTCTTCTTGGGTTGACGAACGTGGCGATGGTGGAAGTTGACGCCACCCCGCCCACCTTGAGCAATATCGCGGCGGCTCCGAGCGCATTGTCCGCGCTTATCACATGGGAATCAGACAAACCGTGTTCGTCGCTGGTGGAATATGGCGCGAGCACGGCTCATGGCCTGAGTTCCGGGCTGAACAATCAGTTGGTCACCGCTCATAGCACGAGTCTTTACAATTTGAGCCCATTCACTCCTTATCATTACCGCGTTCGCTCTCGGGACTTGGCCGGGAATGAAACCGTTTCCGGTGACAACACGTTTTCGACTCTCGCGGCGCCGGATTTACAAGTGGCCAATCTCTCGGTTTCTCCGCAATTAACGTCAGGTGGCACGGCAACAATTTACTGGACGGATACGAATAGCGGTGGCGGACCGACGTTCACCCTTTGGTTCGATCGCGTCACGGTGAGCAACCAGACAACCGGCCAGACAATTTTGGACACTACGTCTTATTATGATCCAAGCGTCAGCGGAAACATCGCCGGAGGAAAAGGTCAGAGCCGGTCGATTGCGCTGCCATTGCCTGACGGTCCGAATGGGGCCGGCAGCCTGCAAATCAGCGTGACCGTGAACGTCTATAGTAATCAGTTTGAATCGACCATAACGAATAACACGACATCGATTGCTGCCCAGGCCACGCTTGGCAATTATCCCGACTTACAGGTTGTCAACTTAAGCGCCAGTCCGCATTCACCGAAGTCAGGCGCAACAATTATCCTCAGTTGGGTTGATATGAACTCTGGTTCAGGCGCGGTTTCGGGGTCTTTCTCTGATCAAGTCATGGTAACAAATCTTACGACCGGCGGAATCATTTACAGCGCGTCCGTTCCGTACGATGCGACCGCGTCCGGCCCAATCGCCGCGGGAAGTTCCGTGCCCCGCCATGTTTCGATCCCGTTGCCGGACGGGCTGCCGGGTGTCGGGACTCTCGGCATCGGCATCTTAGCCGATTGTTACGACAACATCTTTGAATATAACACTAGTGGCACTGCTAAGAGCAACAACGCCGATGCGCTCTCCATCGTTTCCACCTTGGCCTCATATCCGGACCTGGTGGTGGCCAACGTTTTGCTGCCGGTGAGCATTAATGCTGGCCAACCGCTCCCCGTGAGCTGGGTGGACACCAACAAAGGCAGCGCGCCAGCCACCAATTCCTGGACGGAGCAAGTGTTTCTTTCCGCGGATGGCACAACGAACACCACTCAGTTGATTGCATCGTTCATCTACGACAACGGATTGGCGGCGGGCCAGGGAGTTACGAATGCGCACAGTGTTACATTGCCGCCGTTCGTTTCCGGCAACCAATGGGTTGTGGTGAAAATCAATCCGTTCAACGAAGTATTTGTCCTGGACCGAACCAATAACACCAGTGTTTCCGCCGTTCCGGTGGAGGTAATCGCTGGCCTGGCGCTTTCCATCAACCCCACTTCCTTTGCCAAGAATGCTTCCAATCCTGCGGCTTCTGGCACGATCACGCGGTATGGCGGTTCGTCCGGGCCACTCCCGCTTTCGCTTTCCAGCGATAATCCCGGCGCGGCGGCTGTTCCCGCCAAGGTGACCATTCCAGCCGGGCAGAGTTCAACGACGTTCTCCGTGAGCGCCGTTAATGACAATATCGTCGAAGGAACACGGCAGGCGAACATTGTGGCCGGCGCCGCCGGCTACGCCAGCGTCACCAATACCGTCATCGTAACCGACGCTTCCGTCCCAATGTTGACCGTGTCCATCAGCACCAATTCCGTGGGTGTGAGCTCGACCGCGCCCATTGTTTGCTCGGTTTCCCGAAATACCGTCCCCAGCGGGCCGCTGACGGTAACCATTGTAACGGACCCAACCGCGCTTTACGCCCCGGCCACGGTGACAATCCCCGCCAACGCCCTGTCGGCCTCGTTTAATATCCAGACGATTGACTCGCACATGCCGAAAGCCCCCTACCAAGCGGGCGTCAGTGCCGCCGCGGCGGGCTATTTGAACCAGGCCGCTTACATTACAATTGTTGACGACGACGCGCCTTCGTTGACTTTGACATTCGCGGATTCGGTCATTTCCAAAGGCGCGCCGAACCCAGCGACCTACGGCACCATCACCGCCAGCATGGTCACGACCCAAGCCGTTACCGTTCTGCTCCAAACGACAAGCCCGGCCATCAACATTCCCAGTTCCGCCGTCATTTCATCCAACCAGCTTAGTGTAACTTTCCCGGTGAATGCGGTGCAGGATAATCTTGTGACCGGAGACCGCCTCGCGATAGTTACGGCGCAATTGTCGGATGCCAATTCCCCAATCCCGGTGGGGACCGGCGCGGCTAGCGCATCCATCACCGTCGCCGACAATAACGGACCCGCGCTGTCCGTGACCATTGCCAGCGGCTTGATACCGGAAAATGGTTCGACTATCGCCACCGTGACCCGCAACACGCTGCCGACGAACGCACTGACTGTTTCACTCGTCAGCAGTTTGACCAATGCCGCAACTGTTCCCTCCTCGGTCAGTATCCCAATCGGTTCCGCCAGCGCCACGTTCACGGTCAGCGGTTACAACCCGGGCTTCCCAACGGGTCCAAGGCGAGTCGATATATCCGCACCCGCTTCAGGCTACTCAACGGGCGTCGCGGCTTTGAACGTCACTGATATTAATCTGCCGGACCTGTCGGTTTCCAGTGTTGCCGTGCCAACTGCTGGACTCGCAACATCGAATGTGACTGTCAGTTACTCCGTGGTGAACAATGGGCTGGCTCCTACGACCAATGCGTGGCACGATGCCATTTTCTACTCCACATCGGCTAACGGAGCGAATCCGCAACTCCTGACCGAAACCTACCAAGCCGCGCCTTTGCAAGTGGGCCAATCTTACACCAACCGAGTTGTGGTCACCCTTCCAAGCGCGCCCGGATCGGATTACATCGTCGTGACTACCGACTCCGATTCGGCCGTAGTCGAGGGGAATTATCTCAACAATACCGCCGTTTCAACCACCCCAATCACCAATTCACCGGCCTACCAAGCCTTTATTCAAGCAGACATCAGCACGACGGTCGGTCCGAATCCGGTTCCGATGCATGGTTATGCGTACAGCTCGGTCACTCCCAGTCAACGCGTCCCGTTGGTGCCCGTCGATATTGGAGTGCTGGTCAAGGGTACGCGCCGCGATTTTACGGTATTCACCGACTCCAACGGAAATTTCACTTACTTGTTTCAACCGATCCCGGGAGAAGCCGGGCATTACAGCCTTACCGCGGACTATCCTGGCCTAACCACCGGCGCCCCGCAGAGCACATTCGACATTTACGGCGTGCGTTTTGCCGATACCCGGGAAACTTTGAACTTGTATCCCAATACCAATGTTGCCGGCCAGTCATCGGTTCTCAACCTCAGCGATTTGCCGCTGACTGGCGTTACCGCTCAAGCGTCTGGATTGCCTGCCAGTGTGACAATGCAGCTAATCATCACCAACCAGATTGGCAGTGATGACGAGGTGCCGTTGTCCTATTCGTTGAGCGTCGGCAGTTTGACCTCGCCTATTTCCGTTCAGGCTTACATCCAGGTTAGCAGCGACCAGGGAGCGGTGGCCTACCTGCCGTTCAGCCTCACTATCGCGCCGCAAACCGCTGTTCTCGTTTGCAATCCAACCACTTTGCAGTCTTCTATGCTGATTGGAGAGCAGACGCTGGTCGATTTCGATGTGAAGAATATCGGCGGCGCGCCATCGGGCCCGATCACCTTGGAGTTGCCAGTTGCCTCGTGGTTGTCCGCTGCCTCCCTGACCAATATTCCCTCTCTGGCGCCGGGACAAAGCAATCGGTTTCTCCTTTCGTTGACTCCGGATCTGAACCTGCCGTTGGAGATGTATCAGGGAAGCCTGTATGCCGCGGCCTCGACCGCCAACTTGAACATCCCTTTCGCCTTCCGCGCAATCTCAGACGCCATTGGCGGCCTTCAAATTGCCGCGCAGGACGAATACACTTATTTCGTGGCCGGTTCGCCGCAAGTGACCAACGCGCTCGTCGTGCTGACGGATCCGATCACCGGATCTGTCCTAGCCAGCAATGTCACCGACCCGACGGGCACGGTCTTGTTTACCAACCTTGACCAGGGCAGCTATCAAATGACCGTGACCGCGCCGAAACATGACCAATATCAATCGCCCGTCACGATCCAACCCGGCAAACTAGCCCAAGCCACGGCGTTCCTTTCCAGGCAGACGGTTACTTACACCTGGGCAGTCGTGCCTACGACAGAGCAGGATCAATATCAAGTGACGCTGCAAGCGCAGTATGAAACCGAGGTTCCGATTCCGGTGGTGACGATTGATAATCCGCTGCTCACGCCGCTGATGATCGAGGGAATGGACAGTGAAATGGATGTGCAAGTGTCGAATCACGGATTAATTGCGGCAGAACAAATCAGCTTAAATGTCCCGACGGACGATCCGGATTACATTTACACGCCTTTAACGGATTACATGGACGAGATCCCAGCAATGAGTTCCATCGTCATTCCGGTGTTGATTAGTTGGCGAACCAATGCGACGCAACCTGACTTTGTGACAAAATACGAAGCACGCCATCGCACTCACTCACCGAAGCTTCGACAAAACGGCATCAGCAAGTGCAAACCTCTGCCCAATATTTCACTCCAGTGGTCTTATTTGTGCGGTCCCGATCAGCATTGGCATCTGGTTGATGCTGACATTGTGATGACAGCCGTTACGCCTGATTGCAGTTTGCTCAGCAAAGACTGTTTGGATGCGGTGAAGGGCCTTTCCAAGGGAGTCAATAAGGAGTCGGCTTGCCAGGCCCTCAGTTGCATTGAAGGCTGCATTTCAGACCAATGCCTGGTCACGATTCTCAACGTCGTCTGCGGTCTTGCCACCGGTGACGCAAAGGGGGCGATTACTTCCGCGTTAAAAAGCGGTAACTGCATTTGTCCAGAATTTCCGCCATTGCCTTTTGGGGGACAACAGCCGCC
Source organism: Limisphaerales bacterium (assembly GCA_052139695.1). Lineage (GTDB taxonomy): Bacteria > Verrucomicrobiota > Verrucomicrobiia > Limisphaerales > Palsa-1400 > PLGF01. The sequence continues at coordinate 32,194 of JBKQWF010000172.1, read as the reverse complement.
CACGACTACGCCTCCACCTCCTACCGGCGTCACCACCGGTGGAGGAGGAGAAATAGGAGGGCCCATTGATCCGATTGAAGATCCCGTCGAGTGGGACTATTCAGCTTGCACGCCAGGCGAAACCCAAGGTGGCAGTATTGGCGGCAGCATGCGAAAACCTCGGGCCAAAAAGGACGCAAATGGTCCAACTACTACTTCTGGCGACGTCTGCGCGCATGTGACGATCCAGTTGAGCCAGAAAATTGCGATTACGAGGGCGGCGTTTCAAGGAACTCTGAGTCTTAGTGATAACGATCCTGCCAACGGATTAAGCAACGTGCTGGTGGTGCTGAGCATAACGGACGAAAACGGAAACCCCGCCGACAGTCTTTTTGGAATTCAGCCCCCGGCTTTGTCAGGAATCAACGCGGTTGATGGCACCGGCGTTCTTGCCCCTGGCGCTTCTGGCACCGCGCAATACACCTTGACCCCAACCCATGACGCCGCGCCTACGGGCCCCGTTCACTACCAGGTTGGCGGCACAATCGCTTACGTTCAATCTTCCAACACGGTCACGGTTCCGCTGGCGCCGCAAGACATTTACGTCTATCCCGACCCTGTGCTGAACCTGGATTACTTTCTGCAGCGCGACGTAATCGGCGACGACCCGAATCAACCCGGAACGGTCAGCCCTCAGCCTTTCGACCTTGGGCTGATGGTAAGGAATGTCGGCGCCGGGTCCGCGCTCAATTTCACCATAACGTCGGGACAGCCGAGAATCGTAGAGAACTCAAAAGGGCTGCTGATTAACTTCCAGATTCTAGGGACGCAAGTCGGGACCAACCCGGTGAACCCATCTCTGACCGCCAATCTGGGACAATTGGCCCCCGGAAGCACAACGGTCGCGGATTGGCAGCTCCTCTGCTCACTGGCAGGCAAGTTCATTTCCTACAATGCGACATACCAACACATGAGTCAGTTGGGCAGCCTTCAGACCTCTCTCATCGACAACCTCAATATCCATGAACTGATTCACACCTTCATGTCCGTCAGGCCGGGGGATGACGCGGTGCCGGACTTTTTGGTGAACGACATTCCCGATCCGGCCAACCTGCCCGATACCGTCTATCTGAGCGACGGAACGACCAATTCGGTGACAATTATTACCGGGGCGACCACAGATGGGTCGATAGGCCCAAAGCAGATGCAGGCGGTTTTGCGCGCCTCCATGTCCGCAGGCTGGAACTATCTGGAAGCCCCCGATCCTGGACCAGGCTACCGGCTCTATCGCGCGATTCGATCCGACGGCTTGGACATGAAAGTGCCTTACAACGTGTGGACAACGCCGCTGAGCTTCCCCGCCACCCAAACCGGCGCGGTGCATATGAACCTGATTCACTTGCTCGACTATAACGGAACAGGTTCTTATACTCTCTACTACCACACGACCAACACAATTCCTCCGACTATTGTCGGACTGCAAACGGTCACCCCGTTTATTCAGAGCGGCTCGATTTCATCGCTGCAAATCACCTTCTCGGAACCGATCGACCTCAGCACGTTTGGTTCGAGCACTATCACTCTGACACGCGACGGGGGGCCAAACCTGGTCAGCAACAGCCTGACAATTACGCCGGTTTCCGACGCGACCTACAGCATCAACGGGCTGGCGCCGCTCACCGGTAACTCCGGCAATTATCAATTGACTGTCAATGGGACCCAGATTCAAGACCTCGGCGGGAACAGCCTTGCCGGCAATCCTGTGGTTTCCACCTCTTGGGCGGAAGGCAACGCGCCTTTAGTCGTTCAAAGTATTCAGGCAATCTCTCCCAATCCGAGAAACGCTCCCGTGGATTCAATCACGGTTGCTTTTGACAAAGCGGTCACCGCTTCGAGCTTCGATTACCGCGCCATCAGTTTGACCCTTAACGGCGGCGCGAACTTGAGCGGCAGTGGCATCGTCGTCACGCCAGTGAACTCATCTTCGTTCCAAATCAGTGGTTTGGCGGCGGTGACAGGCGCGCCGGGAACATACGTTTTGACGATCAATGCGGCCGCTGTCCTGGATTCAGGCGGCAACGCCGGCACCGGGTCCGCTGGCACGTCTTGGATAGTGATCACAACCGGGCCCGCCGTCACATCCATGCCGGCTCCGCAAAGCCCTCGAAATATCGTTGTGCAATCGCAAAACGTCACGTTTTCCGAGCCGATTGATCCAAACACGTTTGATGATAATGCCCTCACTCTGACTCGCAACGGCGGGCCGAACTTGATCACCAGCGCCGTAACGGTCGCGCGGCAAAGCCCCACTAACTTTCAAATTCAAAACTTCAACTGGGTCTCAGGATACGATGGCGCCTATGCGTTAACGGTGGACGCGACAAAGATAAAGGATTTGGCCGGCAATCCTGGAACAGCCTCGGCGAGCGTCACCTGGATCATGAGCACTCATCAGCCGCCGGCTCCGGCGAACCTTATTCTTTCGCCGCTCACCGGCATTTACCCGGGAATCACCGCGTCAAACCTCATCACTCTGTCAGGCACTGTCGCCTCAAACGGTCTGACCGTCCGAATCATCGATCAAACGACGGGCCAGGACTTGGGCGCTGTGACTGCAGTGGGAACAAATTTTAGTGCCCAACTCAATTTGTCGCAGGGAAATCATCTTTTGCAGGTGTATGCCGTGGACCCGGCGGCCAATGTCTCGAGCAACAACCTTGTTGACGTCGTTGTGGACCAAACGCCGCTTTATGCCACGCTCGACGCCGTCGTTCCAAACCTGCGCTTATCCCCCATCACCAACCTCAACATCACGTTCGATAAGCCCATCGACACGAACTCAATCCATCCTGCCAATGTGAGTTTGGTCTTCAATGCGACGAATGTTTTCCCACCATCGCTCACGATGATCTCGAGCAATGTCTATCAGATTGGTGGACTGGCGTCCCGCACGGCAGCCCCGGGCAACTATCAGTTAATTTGCAATTTGTCCGGTGTCCGCGACGTCGCGGGCAATACAGGCTCCGGCGCCGTTTCGGTGAGCTGGCAGAATTCCATCAACGCCTTGCTGCCCGTCATCTCTCCAACCACGAATGCCACCGCCGTTCCTGGCCAAGAGTTGCAGTTGAGTTTTTCCGTTACAGATCCGTCCGGCTATGCCGTGAATCTTCAGCTCGGCGCGGGCGCCCCCGCCGGGCTGGCGCTGACCACGAACGTTTTGACCTGGACGCCATCGTGCGCGCAAGGCAGCTCGAGCAACCTGATCACCATTTGGGCGGTGGAAGAATCGAGCGCGGCCTTGAGCAACTCCCTCTCGTTTGCCATCATGGTTGGCGACTGCGTGGAGTTGCAACTGGGTTCATCCATTGTCTTTTCGGGATCGACCAGCAGCGTGCCGGTCAATCTGTTTGCCAGCGCGGGAGTCACCAATCTCTCGTTCACCCTGGACTTTCCGACGAATCGTTTAGGGAACTGGGCGATCAACCCCAGCAACAGCGCCGTCGAAGTGGCAAAAGCCAAGAATCTTAACGCGACCCAAACCGTTTTTACCGTGAGCGCAAAGCCGGGCCAGGTGTTTTCTGGTTCGTCCCTGTTAGCTTCCCTCGCCTTTGGCGCCAGTGCCGGCTCCTCGGCCTTTGCGCCCTTGTCGCTCGAGGCGTTGCTGGCAACCAAGGCGAACGATGTGCCGGTGGCGGCGGCCTTTGCTGGCCGCGGACGGGTGATCATTCTCGGTCCCGAACCACTGTTGGAGGCGCAATGGACTAACAGCGCGCGCAATCTTCTGCTCTACGGGTTGCCCGGCAACAGCTATCAAATCCAGTCTTCGACCGTCCTTGACGGCAAGGCCAACTGGTTCAACCTGCTCCGAGTCCCTTTGACCAACGTTATGGCCGATCTTTCCAATCTCAACCAATCCGCGGACGTTCTATTCTACCGGGCGTACTCCTTCAATGCGTCGCCTCCGATTATTGACGTTTCGCCCGCCTTGGGTGATGGGATTTATCGATTTGTCTTCTTCGGGATGCGGGAGGCCAATTACGAAATCCAATTCGCGACGAACCTCGCGCCCGCCAATCACTGGTATTCATTGTCTAACTACACTCTGAGCAATTCCTTCTTCTATTTTGACCTAAATAAGAGCGAAGAAACCAATCGGCTGATGCTCTACCGCCTTGAACAGCGGTAGGCAAATCTTTTGTCAAGCTACCACGCGGAGAGGGCGATCCCCTGGCTCGCTCTGCGAAAGTTTTGCTCCGCGCCGGCAATCACGAGCACGCGCATCCCGGGGCGCAATTGGGCGATGGCTTCGTAGCCTTCCAGCCCAGCAACCAATAACGCGGTCGAAAGAGCGTCCGTTTCCGTCGCGGATGGAAGCCCGATAGCGGAAAGCACGGACTTATGGACAGGAAGGCCGGCGCGTGGATCGATGACGTGGCCGTATCGCTTGCCGCCGGCTGCGAAGGACCTCGCCCAAACCGCGGAAACCGAGAGCGCGTTGTCGCGCAAGAGAATGGCGGCGTGAATCGGCGGCGCATCCGGCGCTTCGGTAATGGCCACCTTCCAGGCTTCGCCCTCAGGCGGAGCGCCGAGGCCATAAACCGTGCTCGTGCCGCCGTGGAGCAAGGCGCTCGTCACTCCGTCCTCACGCAGAATCTCCGCCGCGCGATCGATGGCGAAGCCTTTGCCGATGGCGCCCAGGTCGAGCATCACTCCCTCCTGGTCGAAGCGCACGGTGAAATCCGCCTCATTCAGCAAAACGTGACGAAAGCCGGAGCAAGACCGCGCCGCGGCGATTTCGGTCGCATCTGGCACGCGCGTCGCGGCGTCCATAAAACCCCAGCAGCGCACCAGCGGCGCAATGGCGATGTCAAATACTCCTCCGGTTTCGCGGTGCAATTGCTGGGCCTGCCGCAGCAACCCGAAGACCGGCGGGCTGACCCGCACGGGTTGCCGCGCGGCATTGGTATTGACTCTGGCAATTTCGCTCGATGGACGGTAAAGGCTCAAGCGCGCCTCCAGCCGGTCCACTTCCGCCAGGGCTTCCTCGCCCGCCGCGCGCAGCCGGGCGGAATTCTCGCCATGCAACACCAGTTCAAACCGCGTCGCCATGGCGTTGCGGGCTAGGGTCACCGTTTCCATGTCGTCTGTTACGCGACAAAGCGCGGTTCATACACCGGTCCGAGGCCATGCCGGCGCAGCAGTTCAATAAAGCGGGCGATGCCCCGCCGCTCCTCTGCGGCCAGGTGAAAATGAATCCGCCGGCTCAAGTAGTCCTTGCGGAACGGTAGGTCAAAATCCGTCCGGCTGCTGATAATGTGATCCAGCGTCTCCAATCCGAAGTTTTTGGCCTCGCGCAGGCGGCGGCGCAACCGCTGGTTTTCAATTCGCCGCAGGGCCCAGACCGCATAGACAAACGGCAACTCTGTCAAGTCGAACCAAGCCGCGCCCAAATCCCAGATTTCGTGCGGCGGCGCGGCCCGCAGGAAATGCAGCGCCGGATCGCCAATCAACAGCACATTGTCGAGCGTGGTCGCGCTGGCATAATCGGAAAACGGGCGCAGCTCCGGCTGCAAACCGTTTTCCGCCAAAAGCACCTTCAACAGGTTGAAGCTGGCCAGTGAAGCCGTGTCGCAATAAATTTCCCGCATCTTCCGCAGCGGCTGGCGATGCGCCAGAAAAACGCTCTGCACTTCGCCCAGCGACGCCACAGCCACGCCATCCAAAACGTCATACCGATCATTCAGCAGCACTTCCGTGATGCTGACGAGGGCGGCGTCCAATTCATCCCGCCGCAAAAGCCGCGCCAGTTCCGAAGGCGGGGCAAAAAGAATCTGTTCCTCCAACCCGCGGGTCAGCGGCACGGCGTTGAGATACGGCACCGATCCCACGCGAAAAGGAGCAAGCGGTTCCTGCAATTGAGATTCCCTGTTTTTCAAGAAGTTTGTCTGCCGACGGCAGTTTGATTCCGCAAAAGAAAGGAGCCCGCGACCCACACGAGAAAGATCGATTCACCGGCCCATGCCAGTGCGGTTATCGTCGCCCTTCTTGAGTTGGAGATCCTCCCCTCCCCAAACGGATCGACCACGAAAAAAACTGTCCCCTGTGGAGAAACCACGCGGTGTAATCGGTCAGTCTGCAAGCCCGTTTTGGAATCAGCAAACCGCTTGGCTATATCGGCTAGTTTGCGGTCAGGGCTTTTCACCACCCCGATCTCAATCAAGTTTACCATCCGCGTCTGCTCAAATGCGATTGGCCTTGAGTCATCTTGCGAGGCGCACAAGAGGCAGCACAAGGACACAACGCCCAGCGCCAGCGCGGCGGCCCGTCGCCATGGACTCTCATTAAAGGACGCCAAACACTCAGCGAAGGATGTCTTAGCCAAATCGAATAGCACCCTTGTCCAGAGAGCAGCCAGGGCCCCGTTCCCATTCTTGGCGGCGTCGTGGCTTTGGTCGAGAAAGAGCTGTTTCATTTCCGCGCCAAATTGCCGGCGGAACGCGGGCGGATAAGCCGTTAAGAGGCGCGCATAAATTTCCACGGAAACCGTGACCAGTTTGCTGTCAAATTTTTCGGCCATGATCAAATGCCTCCCGCGAGGGCGCTCCTGACAGTTTTGCCGGCCAATCCTTTTCGCCGCGCCAATCGCGCCACTTCCTGGTAGCGCCGCGCCTCCGCCTCGACGACCTCTTGCCCTAAGCCGGTCAGGCGATAGTAACGGCGCCGCTTATCATCCTCGTCCGCGCCCGGCCTTTGGTTCGATTCCTCAATTAACCCTGCTTCCAGCAGACGCTTGATCGTGCCGTAGAGGGTGCCGGGGCCCATGTTGATGCGGCGGTTGGTCGATTCCGCCACCTCGCGCATGATGGCATAGCCGTGGCGTTCGCCATCCGAAAGGGCCAGCAAGACATGGAAAACCGCCGGAGTCAGCGGCAGCAGGTTTTGGACATCAAAATTCGCAGTCTTCATCGCGTCATTTGCACGGATACATCCGTTGCAGATATAATCACTGCCGCGTGCTTTTTGTCAAGGCCTTCGGGAAGCGGCATGGCGGCTCACGCGGAGGCCAGATTGTTTTCCAGGACATTCGACGCGCCGGATTCGCCTGGCGCGGATGAGGGCTCGCTGTCCCAAATTTTTACCGGTCGATAAAAGGTGTCGCGCTGGACAGGAACGCGGCCGGTTTCGCGGATGGCTTTGATCATTTCCGTTTCGGAATGAGACTGCGGGGTCTGCGCGCCGGCCATGTGGAAAATGTGCTCCTCCAAAATCGTGCCGTGCAAATCATCCGCGCCATAGCTCAGGGCGATTTGCGCCAGTTTTAAACTCAGTCCCACCCAATAGGCCGTGATGTGGTCGAAGTTATCCAAATAAATGCGGCTGGCCGCGATGGTCCGCAACGAATCAAAGCCGGTAGGCGGGACCTTCACCGGGATTTCGTTGTTCTCGGGGTGGTAAGCCAGCGGCACAAAAGCGGTGAATCCGTGCGTTTCATCCTGCAAGGCGCGCAACTGCCGCAGATGATCCACCCGGTCGGCCAGCGATTCGACGTGCCCGTAAAGCATGGTGCAGGTGCTGCGTCCGCCCAGTTGATGCCAGGTGCGGTGAACGTCCAGGTATTCGTCGGCCGATTCCTTGCCTTTGGCAATTTGCGAGCGGATTTCTTTGCGGAAGATTTCCGCCCCGCCGCCGGTCAGCGAGTCCAATCCAGCGGCGCGCAATTCGAGAAGGGTCTCGCGCACGGATTTGCGCCCCAGCCAGGCGAGGTGCAGAATCTCGATCGCGGTGAAGCATTTCAATTGCAGTCGCGCATCCAGCGCGCGCAAGGCCCGCAGCATGTCCGTGTAGTAACTAAAGGGCAAAGAGGGATGCAACCCGCCGACGATGTGCAGTTCGGTCACGCCCACGGCCAGCGCCTGGCGCGCTTTCTCCACGATTTCCTCCACCGTGAATTGCATGCCGTCGGCGTCGCGCTTCTTGCGGGCAAAAGCGCAGAATTGGCAGCTTAAGATGCAGTAATTGGAATAATTGATGTAGCGGTTGAGGATGTAGCTGGCGCGCGCGCCGTTCTTGCGCTCGCACACCAGGTTGGCCATCGCCCCCAGGGCATTGAGGTCCTTGGTCTCAAACAGGCGCAACGCGTCCTGCTCGTCCAGGCGCGTCCCTGCCACGACCTTTTCGTAAAGGTCTTGCAATTCGCTCTGGGCCAACAAGGCGTTCATCTGGCAAACCGCATGAATGGAAACACAATTTCCGTGAGGGTCACAACCAGAAAGACAATGCTGATGACGGCGTTGAGGCGAAAAAAGGCGTGGCTAATCCAGTTGAGACTGCGCCGCCGCGCCAGCCAATGTTCCAAAACCAGGCAGCCGAGAATAAAGACCAGCCCCACGTAATAGGCAAAACGGAATCCCGCCAGCAAGCCAAACGCCGCCAGGATTCCCCACATCAACATGTGGGCCAGAAACGATGCCGAAAGCGCGTTGTTAACACCCCAGCGCACGACCAGCGAATGCAACCCGTGCCGGCGGTCAAAGTCGTAGTCTTGCAAGGCGTAAATAATGTCAAAACCAATCAGCCAAAACACCACTGCCGCCGCCAGCAGCAACGGCAGCAGGGCGCTGTATTGAAGGATATTCCTCCAACTGTGCTCGGACGGGAAGAGGCTGAAATCGCCCTTTACCGCCAGCCAGGCCCCGACGGGCGCCAGGGCCAGCGCCAAGCCCAAAAAAACGTGGGTGAAATCGGTAAACCGCTTTGTCAACGAATAAAAACAGACGATAAACAAGGCCGCCGGGGAGAGCCGGAAACAGAGCGGATTGATGAAATAACTCACGGCCACCAACCCGCCCGCGCCCAGGGCGCACAACGTCCACGCGCTGGCCAGTGAAATGCGGCCCGCCGGCAAATGGCGCGAGGCCGTGCGCGGATTGGCTTGGTCAAAGTGACGGTCCGCGATGCGATTGAAGGCCATGGCGCAGGTCCGGGCGCAGACCATGGCCGCGAGGATGAGCAGCAGGAGCCTCCAGCCTGGCCAGCCATGTTGATCGCGCGCCGCCACTGCCATGGAGGCCAGGGCAAACGGCAGCGCAAAGACCGTGTGGGAAATCTTGATGAATTCAGCCCACGAGCGGAGGGTGGAAAAAAGGGAAAGCCCGCGGTCCATGCGGTTAATGAACTGCGAATTGCCTAAAGGGCGCTGTCATCCCGGCCCGTGTCATCGTCGGAAGCCTCATCAAGACAATCTGCCCGTGGCCGGCTTGCGTGTCAATCGGCGCGGATGACGACCCGCGGCAGCGGAATTGGAACAAGTGGAACCACCCCCTTTCTTAATTATCCGTGACATCCGCGAAATCCGTGGTTTGATTTTCATTCCCAATGAAGCATGAGGAACTCACAGGGCAAATTATTGGTGCGGCCATGTCCGTCTTAAACGAACTCAAACCCGGTTTGGACGAAAAACTCTACGAGAATGCGCTCATTATTGAACTGGCAGCCCGCGGCCACAGCGTTGAACAACAACGCGAATACCCGGTTCATTATCGAACACATTTCATCGGCAAGCTCGTGCCTGACCTCATTGTGGACGGCAAAGTCATTGCGGACCCCAAAGTCGTCGTGGCCTTCAACGAGACGCACACGGCGCAGATGCTCGGCTATCTCAACATCACGGGTTTAGAGGTGGCCTTGCTCTTGAATTTCAAAGAATCCAAGCTGGCTTGGAAACGCGTTGTCAACGGACCGCCGGAATAGGAATGGAATTGGACCACGGATTTCCCGGATGATCACGGATAAGACCAGAAAGAATAGCCCAGGGCCCATCGGCCCATCTCCGCTTCTTAATTATCCGTGACATCCGCGAAATCCGTGGTTTGTTTTCGTTTCCCAGCATTTCCGCAACTTCGCCGGGTCGCCCCAACAAGCATCGCACCTTCAATTTGCGCAGAGGATCGCTAAATCCCGCTGGTTGCGTGCAATTATTGGAATGGTGCCCTATTATGTCGAGAGTTTGGTTGCATGGTTGCATGGGCGTGGAGACATGACACCCCACTTGGACGGTATTCACTGAGTTATGGAGGATAGGACCATTTTCTTCGCGGCAGCGTGCATGAAACTCGCAGGCAAGGCCGAGATTTGGGCGGAGCGGCAGCTCCGCCCCACCAACATTGCCTCCCAAAACGCGGCGGTTGCATGTGGCGAGAGGTTGGCGATATGATCGGGGCATCATGAGTGCATCCCATTTTTCCCGGCGAACCTTTGTCAAAACTGGCGCGGCCGCGGCGGCGATGGCGGCAATGAATTTGGGGAAAGCTTCCGCGGCGCAAGTTTCGTGGCCGATTGGTTGTTTCAACCGGCCCTGGATGCAGAAATTCGGCCAGCAGCCGCAGCCCACAACCGCGCCGCAGCCGGCCAATTGGGGCCTGGAAGCGGCGCTGAAAGGAATTCGCGAGGCGGGATATTCAGTCGCGGGATTATTGACACTTATGCCGGGAGAACCGTTCGTGGGCGCCGCGGCCAGCGACGTTTATCTGGCGGGCCTGAAAAAGCGCATCGCCTCCGCCGGCTTGACGGCGACGATGGGATCGCTCCGGGTGGATTTCTCCCTGGCCCTGCCGGAGGCGATACAACAGGTGCGGCGGCAAATTGACCACGCCCAATTTCTCAACCTGGAATGGCTGCTGACCTTTGGGGCGGACCGTGAGGAGGACTACGAGAATTATTACAAGATGATGGCGGACGCGGCCGATTACGCCCAGGAACGCAAAATCAAACTGGTGCTCAAACCCCACGGCGGCGGAAGCGGCGCGTCCGAGGAAATCCTGCGCTGCCTCAAGGAAGTCCATCGGCCCAATTTCAAGATTTGGTACGATGCCGGCAATATTATTTATTATACAGGCAAGGATCCGGTGGAGGAATTAAAACCGATTGCCGGTTATGTCACGGGCTTTTGCGCCAAGGATTGCGCCCAACCCAAGGGTGACGTGATGATCCAGTTTGGGACGGGCAAAGTCGATTTTGCGGCGGTTTATTCGGAATTAAAGAAAGCCGGCTTCAACGGCCCGACCTTTGTGGAATGTGCCGGCGGGAAAACGTTCGAGGAAGTTACGCAAGACGCGCGCGCCAACCGCATTTTCCTGGAGAAAATCTTTGCTTCCCTCTAACCCATGCAGGAATTCTGTTTCCTCTATTCGCGGCTCTATTTGCTTCTGTTGCGCGGGTGGAAGGCGCGGTGAATATCACGCAGCCGGTTGACGGTGATGTGAGTATAAACTTCCGTCGTGCTAATGCTGGAATGGCCGAGCAATTCCTGGATGACGCGCAAGTCCGCTCCATTTTCCAGCAGGTGGCTGGCAAAGCTATGGCGCAACATGTGCGGAGTGATGTTGCGGCTGAGGCCGGCCCGCCGCGCGCGCCGTTTGATCCGCTGCCACAAGGTGTTGGCCGCAAACGGACTTCCACGGCAAGTCAGAAAAAGATGGGCCGTGGACCTGGGTTTGACCAACTTGGGCCGCGCCGCCTCCTCATATCGGCACACCGCGGCCACCGCCTTGCGCCCCAGCGGAACCACGCGTTCTTTGTTGCCCTTGCCGATGACGTTAATGAATCCAGCCTCCAGATGCAATTGTTCCAGGCGAAGCCCGCGCAGTTCCGCCAGACGCAAACCGGAAGCGTAAGCCAATTCCAGCACAGCCTGATCACAAAGGTTCGCCGGTGTCTCCGGTTCTTCCGGTTTGAGGAGGGCCTCGATTTCCGCGTGCGAGAGGGACTTTGGCAGCCGTTTCCAGCGTCGCGGCATGGAAAGATTTTCAGCGATGTTGCGCGGCAGAAATTTTTCCGCCTCGGCGAAATTGTAAAATGCCCGCAGAGCGGCGATTTGCAGATAGAGGCTCTCGGAACTAAGTCTGCGGACGGACTCTTTTGGTTCCGTTTTTAGAGCACGCTGCCGCTCCTCGTCGAGAAAGCTCATGAGATGGGAGAGTTTGACCTCCCGCCAATCTGTTAATCCCTGCTGCTCCGCCCAGGCGACAAAGTTCAGGAGCAACGCCGCGTAGGTTTTTTCGGTTTGCAGAGCCTGGCCGCGTTCATGTCGCAAATAGACAAGGAAATCATCGACCAGGTTGCGCATGGCCTCAGAGCGGCCGGCCCGTTAAACGCTGGAAAGCCTCCAAATACTTGGCGGTGGTATGGGCGATGACCTCCGGCGGCAGCGGCGGAGCAGGGGGTTGCTTGTTCCAGGACAACGTCTCCAGGTAATCGCGGACAAATTGCTTGTCGAAACTGGGCTGGGGCCTGCCCGGCTCGTATTGGTCCGCCGGCCAAAAGCGGGACGAATCCGGCGTCAGAACTTCGTCAATCAAAATCAATCTGCCGTCCAGCAGGCCGAATTCAAATTTGGTGTCCGCGATAATAATCCCCCGCTTTTGGGCGTAATCCGCGGCGGCGGCATAAATCTTGAGGCTCAAGTCGCGTGCCTGCCGCGCAATCTCCTTTCCGGTAATCTGGCAGGCCTGCTCGAAGGAAATATTCTCGTCGTGACCGGTCTCGGCTTTCGTGGCGGGCGTAAACACCGGTTCAGGCAGGCGCGAGGAATCGCGCAAACCAGGCGGAAGCTTGATGCCGCAGACCGCGCCGGTCTTTTGGTAATCCTTCCAACCGGAGCCGGAAAGATAACCGCGCACGACGCATTCAATGGCCAGGGGCTGGGTCTTTTTGACCACCATGCTGCGCCGGCTGAGAAGAGCGGAATTCTTCTCCAGCTCGGCCGGCAGCGAATCGCCAGGCCGGGAGACGAGATGGTTGGGAACGGTCCCCGCGGTGCGGTCGAACCAGAAATAGGAAATCTGTGTCAACACCTCTCCCTTGCGCGGGATGCCGTTGGGCATGACGAAGTCAAAGGCGGAAATGCGGTCGGTGGCGACGAACAACAGATGTTCGCCCAGATCGAAAACTTCCCGGACCTTGCCGGATTTGACTTTTTTGAATCCAGGCAAGTCCAGCTTCAGGAGTGGTTCTTGTGACATGGCGGGAAAAAAATAATAGAAAAGTTAAAAGTTGAAAGATGTTTTGCGCGAAACGGCCAAATTAATCCCTCGCCGCCTCCAACACCAAAATCCAGTCATCGTTGCCAAATTGGCGGCATTGGGCACGGTCATTTCTCAGGAAAAGCATGGGGAATTCAATGCCGCGGCGGCAAATGCGTCAAGCGGGAAAACCGGATACGACGCGACGCTCGGGACCCGCGCATCCACAATTCGACATGTCGTGTTTCCTCGCGACGCCCTGTTATAGTGGGGCTCGCGGCGCTCGCCCCTCCCGAAAACTCCCGTTGTCGTGCCGAATCATTTATGCGCGGATATAGTGTCGTGTTTCAAATGAAACCTTTGCACAATCTCCTCTCCCAGCCTGCGGCCACCCTCTCCCCGCGTTGCGGGGAGAGGGCAGGGAGAGGGGGTTTATTGTAAAAGCATTTCTGTAACAGCACATTAGGGGCTTTCCGCCCGCCTCGGCGCGGGCGTCGCCACCGCATGACGCGGGTCTCGTCTCACACTTTCCGCAAAATATTTTTCCATTTTTTTCCGCCGTCAGTTGCAAAAGTCAAAGGTGGGCCTACTTTAGTGCATGGCAGAGTCCAAGAAGAAGCCTTTGACCGGAGGCGCTACTTCATCCAAACCCCACGCCGGCGGCGGTCCCGGGTTGCCGCACTTGGAGAACGAACTGCTCGATCGCGAGCAACTCGACGCGCTTTCGCTTTTACAGTTGACCGATATGATTGTCGGCAAACTTCCTCCCCGCCACAGCGCGATCATGGATATGGTTTCCCTCCGCGACCGTATCGTTGAAATCGAGGAGATGAACGATCAGGCGCGCCAGACCATTGAGAAACTGGACGCCGTGATCGAGAAACTGCGCTCGCCCGCGTTCCGCGTCGGCACCTTCCTCATGGCAGTCGAACCGGATAAAGGCCATGTCTGCGTCAGCGGCACCGATTACGTCTGCCGCCTTGATCCGCAAGTGCCACTGGCCAGTTTACAGGTTGGCCAGAGAGTTTTGCTGAACGAGGCTTTTGCCATCGTGCAAGGTTTGGGCTTTGACCGCAACGGCCCCATTGTCCGCGTTGATGAATTGCTCTCCGGCGGGCGGCTGCGCACCGGTCAGGAAGCCGGTTTGCTCAACGCCGTTTTGCTCCGCTCGTCCTTGCTCGCCAAGGAGAAGCTTAAGCCGGGCATGGAAGTGCGGTTGGACGCCAATCAGCGCGCGGCGCTGGAGGTCATCGGCGTGGGTCGCCGCATTGAAAGGTCGTTGGAGACCGTGACCTCATTGCCTTGGAGTTCCATCGGCGGCCAGGCGGAAGCGGTGCAGGCGATACGCGACACGATCGAATTGCCCTTTTTACATCGGGAATTGTTTAAACGCTTCGAGCATACCGTGCCGAAGGGCTTTCTTTTGCACGGGCCGCCGGGATGCGGCAAAACGCTGCTCGGCAAGGCGACGGCCTACAACCTGCGCCAGCAGATTCGCGCCGAAACGGGCGTGGACCGTCCGGAGTTCTTTTTGCACGTCAAAGGGCCGGAGATTCTGAACATGTGGGTGGGCGAGTCGGAGCGGCAAGTGCGCGATCTCTTTTCCCAATGCCGCGAGAGGGCGGCGGAAGGTTCGCTGGCCTTTTTATTTATCGACGAGGCGGAATCGATTTTAGGCACGCGGCGGGCGGGACGATACAGTTCGATCCTGAGCACGCTGGTGCCGATGTTTTGTTCGGAAATGGACGGGTTGGAACCGCTGCAAAATGTGGTGGTCATCCTCGCGTCCAATCGCGCCGATTTGATCGATCCGGCCATTCTGCGGCCGGGGCGGATCGACCGGAAGATCAAGGTCAACCGGCCGACGCAGGAAGGCGCCCGGGCCATTTACGAAATCTACCTCAAGGACACGCTCCCCCTGGCGGAGCCAAAGGACGTGATGGCCAACGCCATTACCAATTTGCACTACGGCAAGTCGGTGGAGAACCAGTTCTTGGAAATCACCTTCCGCAGCGGCAAGCGCGATTTTCTTTATCGCGGCGATCTGGCCAGTGGAGCGATTATCGCGGCGATCGTTGAACGGGCCAAGAGTTTGGCCATCAAACGCTCTATCGAAACGAAAAGCGAGACGACATTGGACCCGGCGGATTTGGCGCAAGCCTTGCGGCAGGAATATGTCGAGAACGACCTGTTCCCGCCGACCGACATTACGGAGGATTGGCTCAAACTGACGGATTTCGATCCGGAAAATGTCATCAAGCTTGCCCCGGTTCGCCCGCGCAAGAAGGATGCTTTGGGAACCGGCATTGTTTAAGGTGACCGAGCATGGCCACCCCCTTTGTGCGCGAAGACCGTGAGAAAATGATTATCCAGTTTGGCACTGAGACGGAAATCGGCATTGCTCGCGGGCAGGAAGAAGACCTTGACGTGGTTGCCGAGTCGATGGCGTTGGTGCGGACCGCAACGAAGTCGGGCGTTTTAATGCGGTGGGATTATGATTGTGAAGACCCTCATGCCGACATGCGGGGCTTCCACGTTGAGGAACTTCGACAAGATGAAGATGAATCCTCCTATCTGGTCCGCGACGCGGAGCGGGAACTGAGCTTCGTCGAGATCAAGAGCGACCTGGTTCTGGGCAATGGCGCGCGCTTTTACAACGACCACGCCCATCCCGAGTACTGCACCCCCGAATGCAGCGCGGTCGCTGAATTGCTGGCCCATGACCGGGCCGGCGAACGCATTTTGATGCGGTGCGCGCAGAAGCTTTCTGAGGAACGGGGCGAACCGGTTCGTCTTTACAAGAACAACACCGATTTCCGCGGGCACAGTTACGGCTGTCATGAGAATTACTTGCTGCCGCGTTCCCTCCCATGGGAACGGCTTGCCCAGGGTGTGCAAACATTTCTGGTCACGCGGCAAATCGTCGCCGGCGCCGGAAAATTTGCCATCGAGGAGGAAGACCGCTTTGTCGCGCCGGGATTTCAAGTGTCGCAGCGGAGCGACTTCTTCAGTGAATTGCAGAGCGTCGATACGATGCAGCGGCGGCCTATCGTCAATACGAGGGATGAGCCGCACGCTAATCCTTATCTCTTCCGCCGCTTTCATGTCATTCTGGGAGACGCCAATATGTCGCCATTTGCCACGCGGCTGAAAATCGGCACGACCGCCTTGGTGCTGGAAGCCCTGGCCCGCCATCCCAAGCGGCCCTACCCGGTTCTGGCGGACCCTTTGCACGCGTTGACGGCCATTTCACGCGATCCAAAATTCCGCTGGGAAGTCGCTTTGCAGGACAAAAAGGCCTCCAACGCCCTGGCCTTGCAGCGCGTTTACTGGCAGGCCGTGATGGACTTGTGCGATTTAAGCGACCCGGCCAAGGCGAGCATCGCGGCGGATTGGAACCAGGTGCTGTTGGACTTGGAAGTCGATCCGATGCTCTGCCGCAACCGCTTGGATTGGGTGGCGAAGCTGGGGCTGATTCGCGATTTTCAATCCAGCCAAAACCTCGGCCCCAATGATCCCTGGCTGCAAAGCCTTGACCTGGAATACCATCGTTTGGATCGTGAGCAGGGGCTTTATTTTGGCTTGGAGCAAGCCGGATCGATCCTGGGCGCGCCGGACGAAATGGCCGTCCGCCGCGCCATCTCCGAGCCGCCGCGCACCACGCGGGCCTATGTTCGGGGCCGCTGCATCCAGAAATTTGCTCCGTCCGTCATTTCCGCCCAATGGGACCACATTACGTTGCAGGGCGCCAACGGCCCGCTCAAGATTTCATTGCTGGATGTTTTCACTCCGGCCGAGGTCCTTTCTCGCGCCAAGGTCATCGACGCCGCCAAATGCCCGGATGACCTGCAATCGATCGCGGAAGCCCCGATCGCCAGCGGTTTCTAATTCGTTCTGGGATGGATTCGGCCTTGCAATCTGGGGAGATTGTTTGAAGCTTCGCGTTATGCGCAAAACTCTCTTCTTTTCTCTCCTCGTCGTCACTGCCGGTTTTGTCGGAATGGCCATCCAGGTCTTGGCGGAATCACTGCTCGGTTACACGGATACGCCCATGCTGCCTTCGGGCAAATGGCACGTGCATGATCCGAATCGGCCCAAACCGGCTTTGGTCACGCCCGGAGAGAGATTCAGCCAGGGCGCGCCAGCGCCGGCGGATGCGATTGTGCTCTTTGACGGGAAGGATTTGTCGCAGTGGGAGGGCGTCAACGGCGCGCCGCCGCCATGGACCATCCACGACGGCATCATGGACGCCAAAGTGCATAGCGGGGACATTCATACCAAGGAGTCCTTTGGCGATTGTCAATTACACGTGGAGTTTGCCGAGCCGGGCAAGGACGCGCCGGGTGACGGGAACAGCGGAGTGTTTTTGCAGGGCCTGTACGAATTGCAGATTTTCGACAACGAGGCGACGACCATTTATGCCGATGGCCAGTGCGGCGCGCTTTATGGGCAGTCGCCCTGCCTGGTGAACGCCTGCAAAAAACCGGGCGAATGGCAGAGTTTCGACATCGTTTTTGAACCGGCGCGCTGGAATGAAAGCCATCAGTTGGCCCGTCCCGCCATGATTACCGTATTCCAGAACGGCATCTTGATTCATTATCACCAGCCGCTTTTAGGCCCAACGGGACACCGGATTCTGGGCAAATATACAACAGAACTTCCGGCAACAGGACCGGTGGAATTGCAGGAACACGGCGACCCGGTCCGGTTTCGGAATATTTGGATTCGCCGGATACAGGAAGAGGAAAAGCCCTAAACCCAAACGATGCAATCGAAGGGGGGGGAGCGCGACCGTCCCGGTCGCTTCCAGTCGGCGTCCCGCCGACTGGCGCAGGAGTCAAGACCTCCCTAATTTGGTGACCCCTCTCGCGGCGCTAATGCCTTCGGCGAGGCGCCGAAGGCGGCGGTCGAGACCGCGATCCCCAAACCAACTGCTTGGCTACGGCTAAGCAAATTACCGTCCGCTCTGTCGGACGAGCTTTTCCAATTGCTGGGTAAAGGTGTCCGCCTGCGACAGCGCTTCCAACGTCAGATGCATGCGGTAGCGCCAGAAATAGCGTGGCATGGCGGGGATGTTGATGCGTTCGGAGTCCACGTCGGAACGGCGGAGGGAGCCGTCCAGGCCCAGGAGGTCCTGCAATTGAAAAATGCTCCAGAGCGCCGGGGAATCGAGGTGCTGGCGGATAATTTCCTGGCTGACCCACGGTTCGCATTCGGCGGGAGCGGGGCCGGGGTGTCGCAATTCCTCATTAAAGAATAGTTGCGTCAAGGCCTTGTCTTCCACCCACCAACCGCGAAGGGTGCTCATGTCATGGGTGGACGGCGTGACGACGCTCAGGTAGGGAGCGTTTGCCGGCCGGGAAAAGTTTTGTCTCAGGGCTTTGGGCATGCGCTGGATCTCCAGGCTCAAGAGTCCCAGTTGTTTCATGACGGGGGCAACGCAGGCCGGGACCATCCCCAAATCTTCGCCGCAAATGAGCATATTGGTGACGCGTTTGAGGGCGGGCAGCTTTTGCAGGGCCTCCCGCCGCCAGAAATCCTCTTGACGCCTGTAGAAATAGTCCACCGACAAATCCAGCAGGCGCTCCTGGATCGGCGGATCAAGCTGGCGGAAGGACGGAGTCCGTTCCAGGCCCAGGCGAAAATGAAAATCCTCGCCGTTGCCGCCGGGCGGTTCAATCAGCAGGACGTTGCTGATTAAGTCAAACAGCCCTTCCTTTAGTCGGGGGTCCAGACCGTTGTTTTGCGGAGAGGCGAAATATTCCTCCACGGCGCGTTGGGTGGCAAATTGGGGAAGCAGCGAATAGTTGCCAGGCGAGGCGGTTTGCAGGAATTGCTCTTTGACGCTGCCGGCGCGGTCGCCAAAGATTTCCATCAAGACGGCGTCGTTAATGAATGGCTTCGTAAATCGTTCGTGATCAAAAGCGATTCCGCGTGGAGCGAATTCAGCCTTTCGTACCGGAAGCGCGGGAACGAAGTAACCAAGAATGCCTTCAACGGCATCGCGCGGAATACTCCAAATGCGAAAGAAACCCAGGATATGGTCAATGCGAAAGGCATCGAAATAATGGCCCATCTGCGCGAAGCGGTGCTTCCACCAGGCGAAGCCATCCTGTGTCATACGAGGCCAGTTGTAGGTGGGGAAGCCCCAATTCTGGCCTTTGGCGGCGAAAGGATCGGGCGGCGCGCCGGCCTGCATGTCGGTATGAAATAACTCGGGTTGCTGCCAAATATCCGCGCTGTGAGGAGAGACCCCAATGGCAATGTCGCCCTTTAAAATCAGCCCTTGGGCATGGAGATCATTGGCGGCTTCCTGGAGTTGGAGATGCAAATGATACTGGAGGAAACAGTAAAAGGCCATTTCATCGCGGGCGGCGGCATCCCGGGCGGCGAGCAATTGGATTTTCTCCGCGCTGTAAAGACGATGTTCCGGCCATTGGTTGAAATCGGCCGTTCCAAACTTGTCGCGCAAGAAACAGAAGGCCGCGTAAGGATCGAGCCAATGTTGGTTTTGGGCGCGGAAGTCCTGGTATTCCTTGCTGGCCAGGGCCGCCTGGCGACGCGCTGGAAAAATCTGGCGGAGGAAGCCCAACTTGGCCTTCATGACCGCTTCATAATCCACCGTGGGCAGGGCGTTGAGTTGCCGGCGTTGCGCGGCGAGACTTTGCGGCAAGGGCTGGTCCTTGGCGCCCGCCAAACGGTCCAGGTTCAGATAAAGGGGATGCAAAGCAAACGCCGAGATGCTGGCGTAAGGATAAGAATCCTGCCAGGTGTGCGTGGAGGACGTGTCGTTGACAGGCAGGATTTGGATCAGCTTAAGGCCGGCGCGCCGCGCCCAATCCGCCAGCTGCGGCAAGTCTGAAAATTCCCCGACGCCAAAGCTCTTCTCGCTACGAAGGCTGAAGACAGGAATGGCCACACCCGCGCCGCGCCAGGGGGGCGATGGCCAGCGGGCAAAGCCATCGTTCACCACCATTTTCCCACCGTCGGGGAGGCCCGTCGCGAGCGTCCGATTAGCGCCGCCCTCAAAGCGGAGGAAAGCTTTTTTATTCAAGTCGTAAATGCCGTATTTATAATCGACAGGCAACGCCGCGCCGGAGAGGTCCAAAGAAACACTGAAGCGGCCATGGGCGGAATCGCGCTGGAGGAGGATGGGCTGGGATTGGTTCCAGGCGCCGAGGCTGGCGGCGCCGCCCAGGAGACAGACGGTTTGTCCCTCCGGCAACAACGGCGCTTTCACACGGAACCAATGAGTGACTCGCGTGGGCGAAGGAACGATGGCAGGTTCTTCTTTGTGACGGAGCAAAACGTTGCGAAAGGGCTCCGTGAAAAAGACATTTTCCACCGTGCCAAGATCGTTCCATGAATCGATCACCACAATGTGGCTCCCGCCCAAAGCGGCCAGGTCGAGTTTTCGGTCGCGTCCGAAGTCTTCCAGGACGGAGCCATCCGCGTCGCGCAAGATGAAAAAGTAATGGACCGGGTCTTTGGGCAAGTCGTGGTCCGGAAGATCGAGCGTTAGTTCCCAGAATTCCGCGCTAAGATAGCGCAACGGCAAGGCATGCTCGGTCTGGCCGCCGCCCAGCCGTTCATGATCGCCGCGGAGGAAGAGCGATTGGCCAAAGCGGGTGGCGTAACGCAATCGAACGGTCAATTTCATAACGGCGGCGCGGCGGGGGCGGGCTTTTCCTCCACGAACTGCGCCAGCGCGGCGGCGAGCAGCAGGAAAAGACCGCCAGCCATGACGGCATAGACGAGGTTGCCGCCGAGCCAGCTCTTGACGATGGGGCCAAACGTCAGGGCGGCGATGATTTCCGGCAGGACGATGAAGAAATTAAAAATTCCCATGTAAACCCCCATTCGTTCCGGCGGGAGGGCTCCCGACAAAATGGCGTAGGGCATGGAGAGAATCGAGGCCCAAGCGACGCCGCCCAGCGCGAGAGCCATGAGCAATAATCCCCTTTCCTGTTCGCCATGAATGAAGCCCACCGCCAGCAGGCCGATGGCCCCCAATGCCAGACAAACGCCGTGCAGGCGCCGGCGCGCGAAATTGTGTGAAGCTGCCATAAGCGCAAAGGCCGCGACAAATGTTACCGCGTCCTTGACCGCATAGCAAACACCCGCCCATTCCACGCCGCGTTTGAAAACGTCGGAATGGGGATCGTTGCTGCCAAAGACCACTGGCACGGCATTGGAAAAGTGCAGCCACATGCAAAAAAGGCCCATCCAGGTGAAAAACTGAACCAAGGCCAACTGCTTCATCGTCCTGGGCATTTCGACCAGCGCCGCGCGAATTTCCCCCAGGAGGTGGAGCAAACCGGCCTGAGACGCTTTCCTGCCGCGAAAAGCTTCCAAATCATCCGGTGGATATTCCGTGCTGGTGCAGACAGTCCAGAGCACCGCACCCAGAAAGGCCACCGCGCCGAGGTAAAACGAGATCTTGACGTTGGGTGGGATGGCATTGGCGCTGCTCGTGTCGCTGGTGACATGGAACCAGTTTTTCAAAATGTAAGGCAGCATGTCGGCCACGACCGCGCCCACCCCGATAAAAACGCTTTGCATGGCGAATCCGGTGGCGCGTTGCGCTTCGGGTAATTTGTCGCCGACAAAAGCGCGGAAAGGTTCCATGCTGACGTTGATGGAGGCGTCGAGCACCCAGAGAAGGCCCGCCGCCATGTAGAACTTCGGCAGATGGGGCAGCAGCCATTCGGCCAACGGGCCGGAGTTGGGCATGAGAAGCAAGGCGAGCGAGCTCAGGACAGCGCCCACCAGGAAGTAAGGCCGGCGGCGGCCAAATCTGCCCCAGGTGCGATCACTCATGGCTCCGATGATGGGTTGAACCAGCAGGCCGGTCAGCGGCGCGG
Organism: Limisphaerales bacterium; assembly: GCA_052139695.1. Classification (GTDB taxonomy): domain Bacteria; phylum Verrucomicrobiota; class Verrucomicrobiia; order Limisphaerales; family Palsa-1400; genus PLGF01. The sequence continues at coordinate 10,332 of JBKQWF010000172.1, read as the reverse complement.
CCAGCCATAACCTGGCCAATTGTTCGTCGCGCGCGCCCAGGTAGCTGTAAATCGGGCTCATGTTGGCCATCTGCAGTCCCCAGCCAAATTGAATGCCGAGAAAGCCAAAGCTCATGTTCCAGATTTGCCAAAAACTCAACCGGGCCTTGGCCGGGGCGATTTCAACTGTGTTCATAACTTTGTCGGCGCGGGCGCGGTTCAGGGCAGGTTGCGTTGATAAATGCGCCAATCAAAACTCCCCAGATGCATGGCCGGAAAATCGTGCTCAGGAAGGGCCGGCATTCCGGCGATTGCCACGGGTTTGAAATCCTCGGCATGAGGGAGTTCTACTTTTCCATTGACAGGACGATTGGAAAGATTAATCACCACCACGAATTGGTTCGTTTCATCCGCGCGCTGAAACGTCACGAGGCTGTCTTCACTGGAATTGTCCAACCAGAGGACGCTGCTGTCGCGGAAGGCGGCAGATTCCTCACGCAAGCGAATCAAGTCGCGATAAATAACGCGATAGGGCGGACGGTCTTTGGGGGTCCAGAGAATCGGCAGCTTGTCGAACAGCGCCGGGTCGCCCGATTCCGTGGCGTCGCCTGCTTCCATGCCGTTGTAGAGCATGGGCACGCCGTCGATCGTGAACATAAACGCCGAAGCCGCCAGCGCGCCGTGCAAACCAAAGCGGGAGATGGCGCGCGCTTCGTCGTGATCATCCGACATCCGCATGTGCAGCGTCGCGCGCGGGAACTGGGTTTGGCTGTCTTCCCAGGAAGCGCGGAGATTGGAGGCGGGCGCTCCTTTGAGCAGGACATCATTGAGCGCGCCCATCAGCGGCCAGGAATAATCGGCGTCAAACGCTTTCACCAGGAGATCGGGTTTGCTCGCTTCAGCCAGCATCATGATGTCGGGCTTGACGCTTTCGAGTTCAGCGCGGGCGGCTTCCCAGAAGTCGGTTGGCACCATGGAGGCGACGTCACAACGGAAGCCGTCGATGTCGCAGGTTTGTATCCAATACTTCATCATCTTGACCATGTATTGGCGGAGGTCCGGGTTTTTATAATTCAAGCCCGCCACATCGCTCCATTCCGGGACGGGGGAAATGACCTTGCCCTCGGCGTTTTGCTTGTAGAACTCGGGGTGGGCCATGAGGACGCTGTCCCAGGCCGTGTGGTTGGCGACCAAATCCATAATCACCCGCATGTGCCGGCGATGCGCTTCCGCCACCAGCCGCTTGAAATCCGCCACCGTGCCATAGTGCGAGTCAACCGCGTAATAATCCTTGATGGAGTAAGGGCTGCCAAACTCGCCCTTGCGGAACTTCTCGCCGATGGGATGAATGGGCATCGTCCAAAGAATCGTCACCCCCAGGTCCCGCAATTGGTCCAAGCCAGCGGTGACGCCCTCGAGGTTGCCGGCGGCGGAAAAATCGCGGGGAAAGATTTCGTAAAGGACGCCGTCCCGCACCCAGGCCGGGGAGGTTCGCGCCGGGAGCTTGGAATAATCTTCCGCGCGGAGCGCGAGGTTGCAGAGCAGTGCCAACGCGGCGAGGGAGCCGCTCAAGAATCTCGAAGGGATGTGGTGTTTCATAGGGGAACTTGCGGGGGACTGAGGTTGAGCGCGTCTTTTCAGCGTGAGGGCGACGGCCGCAAGCGGTTTTGCTTCCGCACTCCGCGAGGTATGGTTGCCGGCGGAAAAAAGACGGGCGAACATGCCCGGATATTGAGCGAGCGGGGGCGCGAGGGCAATGCGGTTTTTCTCAAGCAGGGCGTCCGTGAAGGCAGGGGCGCCTCGCCGAGGCGACCACGGACGCCTCGGCGAGCCTCACCCTCCATGACGGGCGCAGGACTTTGGACTTCCAAACTGGAGATCAAGCCCTAAGATAAACGCAAGCATGTGGGCATTGTTTAAAGAGTTCTTGAGGTTTTGCCGTCAAGAGAAGAAGTGGTGGCTGATCCCATTGATCGTCCTCCTGCTCGTGCTGGGGGCTATTCTCATCTTTACAGCAACGTCGGGAATCGCCTGGGCGCTCTATCCCTTCATGTGAACGATGCCGCCACCGCGCCAGGTCCTGGGAATCTCCGCTTATTACCATGACGCCGCCGCCGCTCTGCTGCGCGATGGCCAGATCGTGGCCGCGGCGCAGGAGGAGAGATTCACCCGGATCAAGAATGAGCCGGATTTCCCCCGGCAGGCCATTGCGTTTTGCCTGCGCGCGGGAGGCTTGCAGGCGGCGGACCTGGACTGCGTTGTCTTCTATGATAAGCCGGTCTTAAAATTCACCCGCTTGCTGGAAACCTATTTGGCGGTGGCGCCCGGCGGCTGGCGGACCTTTCCGGAAGTGGTTTCTAATTGGCTCGGCGGGAAATTGGATTTGCGCAAAACCATTCGTGAAGAGCTGCCGGGTTTGCGCGCGGAGTGTCCGATTTTGTTTACAGCGCATCACCAGGCCCACGCCGCCAGCGCGTTTTATCCCTCGCCCTTTGCCGAGGCGGCCATTTTGACAATTGACGCCGTGGGAGAATGGGCCACGACGACGATTGGCCGGGGACGCGGCGATACCATTGAGCTGCTCAAAGAGCTGCGTTTTCCGCACTCGCTGGGAATGCTCTATTCCGCCTTTACCGATTACTGCGGGTTCCGCATCAATTCCGGCGAATACAAATTGATGGGCCTTGCTCCTTATGGGGAACCCCTTTATGCGGAGGCGATTCTGCGGGAATTATTGGACCTGAAAGCGGACGGTTCTTTTTGGCTGAATCTGGATTACTTCAATTTCCTCCGCGGGACAACCATGACCAATGGGCGCTTTCACCAGTTGTTGGGCGGCCCGCCGCGGCGCGCGGAAGAGACGATCCAGCAGCGCCACATGGACGTGGCGCGTTCCATTCAAGTTGTGACGGAGGAAGTGGTGTTGCGCCTGGCCCGGCACGCGCGGGAATTGACCGGCGAAAAGTATCTCTGCATGGCGGGCGGGCTGGCGCTCAATTGCGTGGCGAATGGCCGGTTGCTGCGCGACCGGGTTTTTGAGCGCCTTTGGATTCAGCCGGCGGCGAGCGACGCGGGAGGGGCGTTGGGCGCCGCGCTGGCCGCCTGGCACGCGGGAGGAAACGAGAACAAAGGTGCTTCCCCCAAGGCCGACGCCATGAGCGGGGCCTTGCTTGGCCCGGAATATTCGGATGAGGAAATCGAAGCGACGTTGCGGAACCACGGCGCTAAATACCAACGCTTGGCCACGAGCGATTTGCTCGATGCCACGGTCAAACTCTTGCAAGAAGGGAAAGTGATTGGCTGGTTCCAGGGCCGGATGGAGTTTGGCCCGCGCGCTTTGGGCAATCGTTCCATCCTGGGCGACGCCCGTTCCCCTCGGATGCAGTCGGTGATGAATCTGAAGGTGAAATTCCGCGAATCCTTCCGGCCTTTTGCCCCCATCGTGCGACGCGAGCGGGTCGCGGAGTATTTCGATTTGACTGAAGAATCGCCTTATATGTTGCTGGTCGCGCCCGTGCGGGAGGAGTTGCGCCTGCCCGTGCCGGCGGGCGTGAAGGGGCTGGACTTGCTCAAGCAGGCGCGCTCGACCCTGCCGGCGGTGACGCATGTGGATTACTCGGCGCGCATCCAGACCGTGGCGCGGCAGGACAACGCCCTGCTTTACGAATTGCTCTGCCGCTTCGAACAGGCCACGCAATGCGCGGTTCTTGTCAACACTTCCTTCAACGTGAGAGGCGAGCCGATTGTTTGCTCGCCGGAAGACGCCTACCGCTGCTTCGTCCACACCGAAATGGACTACCTGGCGATGGGGAATTTCCTGCTCGAACGCTCCGCCCAACCCGCCCGCGCGGCGGACCGCCGCGTCGCGCCGCAAGCGGATTAAGCATGAATGGCGCGATTAAAAGTGTTGGGCAAGGTAGGGCGCGTCACTCCGTGCGCGCCGTTCTGGCGGGCGGAGGACGGCCCGCCCCTGGAGTTTGGACATTTTTTTGGCCGATTCAGAAGCCATTCCCAGAGGGAATGTATCATTTAGCCCAGGGTTGCGAGGAACGAGCTACCCTGGGAGCAGGGCCCAATGGTATCATCAACTCTGAAAGAGTTGAATTGTAGCTCTTTTAGGAAGATCCCCCCAGGCATGAAACTAAAACTGAAAGAAGATCCGAAAGAGTGGCGCAAGGCGATGTGGATGGGTGCCTTGGGCTTGGCGATTTTCAGCAGCTTGTTGCGCTGGCGTGGAATTATTTCCACGAAGATTTGGGGCATTTTGTTGTGCTGCCTGGCTTTGTTAGCAGTAGCGGCGGCGTTGCAGCCCCGCTGTTTTCGAGGTTATTATCGCTTTACGACGAAAGTGGGATTTGGCCTCAGCCAATTCGCTGGTCGCGCGGTGCTGACGCTCTTTTTCTTTATTATTGTCGTTCCGCTGGGATTGGTGTTGCGGATGCTGGGAAAAGACCCGTTGCGTCTGCGCCGGCCTGTCGGCGTGGAGAGCTATTGGTCGCGAGTCCGCGAACAATCCTCGCTCGAGCGGCTTTTCTAGCGGGGCGAGGCGACGGACCGCGCCGCCATATTCGGCTTGAGTCAGGATTGAAAATTGCAAATTGAAAATTTTCGATTTCCAATTTTCAATCCGCCACGCGGCAAGCATCTCGGTAGTGCCTTAACCGGGACGTTGCGGTTAATGTTGGGGACCGCGACCGTCTCGGTCGCTTCCAGTCGGCGTCCCGCCGACTGGCGCAGGCGTCAAAACCGCTCACATTTTGGTGAATCTCTGGCGGCGCTGATGCCTTCGGCGGGACGCCCGCGCTCCCCAACGCATCTGCGAGATACGGCTTAATTTAAGGCAATATCAGCATCTCAGTCGCCCCGAAATTCAAGGAGTCTTGATCAACTCAAAACAATCTCCAGCGTCTGCTCAGCGGAAATCTCCACCGGGTCCGGGAGCGTGATGAGGACCCGGCGGTCCTCACGGCTTACGCTCGCGGGCACAACATTTTGGCCCAAGGTCACGCGAGCGGCATTCGGTCCCGCGAATTCCAGGGCGATGGTTCTCAAACTCAGCTTGCCGGAACGGAGGGTGATTTGCGCTCGCAGATTTCCCTGGTCGGATTTTTGCGAAAACGTTCCCCACCCTTCCGCGGAAGTGAAGGCGGATTTAAAATCCTGCGGCGAAATCTTCGGGGCGAAACCAATGTGCTTTTTCGGTCCGTGATATTCAAATCCGCAGGCGGCGAGGAAGACGCCATAACTGGCCATGCTGCGAGCGTAATGATCGCCGCATTCCACTTCGTTCCAGGGATTGCGCCGCCAGGCGCCATAACGATCATGGACCGCGCGGGTGACGGCAAGCCCTTCCAGCGTGAGACCTTCCCAAATCATGTGGCCCGCCACCTGATACTCGAATCCGTTCATGCATTCGTTGAAATAGCCGGCGGCCCATTCCAATCCATTTTTTCCCTTTGCCTGCGCGTAGTCCCAATCACTTCGGGGGAAGGTACACATGAGCAATCCGGCTTCGCCCGCCATCGCGTACCAGCGGCCGGATTTGTAGGCTTCACGATAAGGCCCGACGTCCGGCGTAAAATTATAGCGCCAAAGTGACTTGAGCGCGGACAACGTTTCCTTTTGCGGAAGGACTCGCGGCAGGCCGATCTGAAAAGCCCAGCTTTGCCCAAAGACCTGGTCGATCTCGCATCCCGTGCCGGAGTTGATCGCGTCGGGATGTTTGGGGTCCACTTTGTTGAAGAAATATTCGCCGTCGAAAAGTTGTTCGACCAGATTCTTGCGACCGATGGCGGCAATGGCGCGGCATTGTTCCGCGAACGGGGCGTCTCCAATTTCGTCCGCCATTTGCGCGGCGGCGATCAGGGAGGCGTTGTACATGCCGCTCAACCAGGCCACGGGCCCAAACCAATCCGTGTCCAACGTATTATGTTGATTGCTTTCGATGATGCCGTCGCCGTTGGCGTCCTTGGCAATGAGCCATTGCGTGGCGCGCTTGATGTTCGGCCAGGCGCGCTGGAGGAAAGCATCGTTGGACGACATCTGGTGTTCGCGGAGCGCCCGCATTATCGTGCCCGACTGCGCGTCCACGGCGGGAATGTTGTTGAACTCGCCGCGAAAATGGATGGCGCCATCCGGCTGCAGGGCCAGGCCGAAATCCACCTGTTCGCGGGTGCGCCGTTCCAGTTCCGGGAAGAGGCGGGCCGTGGCATGGGCGTAATTATAGACGTGGCCGCAAGTTCCCTCGCAACAGCCGACGCCTTCCCACCCATAGAAACGCTCGTTGGCAAAACGGAAGCAGGTTGAGGTGGCGAGAATGGACGTGTTGAGAAACGTCCGGTCCAGAAACCAATAGGGCAAGGTGGAATCGTACCACGTATCGCGCCATGACCGGGTTTCGCCGGCCAGGCGGTCGAAATGGTCGCAGACATACTGCGCGACCGCCTGCGCGGAAGAGAATTTGTTTGCATAGTGGCGGCCGGCCTTTTGCAAGGGGGCGTGAAGCGAGAGGTTGGGGAAATGCCAGGCCAATACAAATGTTACGGTCGCTGTTTCGCCGGGGGCAAGCTTGAGCTTCCGAGTCAGCGAGCCCACGAGCTTGTCCGTGAAAGGCGCGGTCGCGTCACCGCTATCCTGGTCGGCATTGGCGCCGCGCAGGGCAAGGGCCATCGTGCCGAAGTCGGAAAGCTCCCGCAACGGGCCGAGGTTCGCAATCTGGTCGGTGAAAACGAGCTTGCCCACGCCGGTATTGCCCCAGCCGCCAGTGGCGTCGTCGTTGATCTCGAAATGTGCCGTTTTGCCGGCAAGGGGACGGACATCAAAATGCTCCAGCCTCATCTGGTTGTTATCCTGCCCGGAGGCGGAGAGCATCGGCTTGTTCTCTACAAATAGAGTCAGGCCGAGATGCGAGCCGTTTCTCGCCCGGCCGCCGCCAATCCAGAAACTGATGAACTTTCGTTCAATCGTAAACTCGCGGCTGGTCAGTTTGCCGACGGCGTTGTCCTTTTCCTCAACGGAAGCGCCGGGGGCGGAAGCATGGGAATTGACGACGCGGGAAGTATCGCCGCCAACGTCCCCTTGATAGGAGGGAATAGCAGACTTTCGAATCGGGCCGTTGCCAAAGGCGGCCCCTTCCACTTGCCAGCCTTCGTAAGTGTCCTTGTTCCAATCTTCAAAAACCAGGTCCGCCCGTTGCGCCGGAGCGGACGGTGCTTTTTCCGCCGAACAAAGCAGCATGGTCAAGCCATCCTCCCGAAGAACGCGGTTGCGCAAAATGCCCTCCTGCCAGCGATTTGTCAAACATACTCCATTTTCCAATTCGCCCCCCAGCGCCGCCTCGACCGCCGCGCCGGAAGGGTTGCGGACGGTGAATTGCAGAATGGTGGCGGGCAAACTGGAATCGTCCGTTTGCAACGGGATGAAGGGCGAAAAAGCCTCGAGCTTGACGACGAGCGGCACGCCGGGATCGGCGTATTCAACGATGCCCATCGGATATTCCCCGCGGAAGGAAACCTCGGAAAAGCCGCCGCGATCCAGGGTGTGGGTTTGCCCAGCGATGGTCAGCGAAAAGCTTTGCGCGATGGGCGCAGAGGGCGTGAGCGGCTTGGCGTAATGCTCCGAGCCTGTGCCGAAGGATTGATTAAAAATGTCCCAATGCCACAGGCGGCCATCGCCGCCCAGATAAAGCTGCCCGGCGCCGATCCCCCCGATGGGCATGCCGACGAACTTCAGTTCGTTGCCGCGCAAGACCTCGGGCGTGCCGCGCGCGAACAGGGATTTCACCCATTCGGGCGAAAGCTTTTTGTCGGCCGGCACGAGATGGTCGAAGTTATCGCGGGTGAACGGACCGGCCATGACCGGGCGGCGCCACAACGCCAGGCCGGACGCGGTCAGAGCGGACAATTTGAGGAAGCGCCGCCGTTTCATGAGATGAGTTTCGGCGAACGGGGGCGTTTGAGCGGCACGGGATGGTGCGAAAGGCTGCGCGTCGATGCGTTCTTTGGGCACGCGGGCGTTTGTCATGAGGCGATTCTGCGCCACCGTCGCAAAGCTCGCCAGAGATTTTGTATCTGTTCCCTCCTGTTCAGTTTTTGATTCGTCCCACCTTGGCGCATCTCGGCGAGGATTTTTCAATGCCTATCCGGTTAACTGACAATTTCTGCGTTCCGGGGAGCGCGACCGTCTCGGTCGCCCCCGTCGGCGTCTCGCCGGCGGACCGTTTGTCAATCAAGCGGATAGGCATAGGTTTTTCGACTCTCTTGGTTTCGTTCCCTTGTGTTCCGTGGCTTCCTCAGTCGTCTTCTCTTCCGTGGGCGCCTTGGGCAGCTCATCGCCAAACGATTTACAGGTAGGGACGCCTCGCCGAGCCGTTCGGTGGGGCGGAGCTGCCGCTCCGCCCTAACTATTTCCCTTCGCCTCCAACGGCCCCCGCAACGTCTTCTCCATCTTCCGCGCCAGCAACCTCACCAGCAACTCTTCCGGCAGTGTCGGCCCCGCGAGGAGCAATCCAATCGCCGCCAACTCATTCCGAATATGCCTATCGCGGAGCGCGTTGATTGCGTCCTTAACCATCTCGAAGGTGTATGTCATTGGTTTATCTGTGTTTCATCTGTGTCCCTCGGTGGCTCACAGTTAATCCCTCGCCCGCCGGGCGGCGCGCACGGGGTGACGCGCCCTGCTTTGACCAACAGGCTTGAGCGTGGCGCGCGCGATTGGGCAGTTTGACGTACGGCCATACGGCTGTATTTATTGCTTGTGAAAACAACGATTGATTTGCCGGACGAAATCTTGCATCGAGGCAAACTTGTCGCCGCCGAGCATCGGACCACTCTGAAGGCCCTGGTCGTGGCCGGACTGGACCACGTTCTTGGTTCGATGCGGTCAGAAGCGGAGGCCCGGGCCAAAGCGCTGCATCGTTTGCGCAAAGGACTCCGACTTGGCGGACAACCTCTGACTCGCACTCAGGCCCATGAACGCCATCCGGTTTCTTGACGCGCCACGGAACAGACTCTCTTCACGAAAGGCGATGCTCTCCATCGTCCAAATCCGTGAGTGGCCGGCGGCGGCCATCGAAATGCTCCTTGCGGAAAGCGAGCAGGAAGGCTTCCGTTTCGTCAGACGTGCCAGGGAGGAATGGACTTCGGGAGCGAATACCTTTTCGAAAGAAGGTGAAGCGTTCTTTGCCGTTTTTGAAGGAGAACGGCTGCTGGCGATAGGTGGCCTCAATCGTGAATCTGAGCGTCAGGGTCGTTTGCGCCGCTTCTATGTGCGCCGCGAAGAGAGAAGAAGAGGAATCGGCCGGCAATTAGTGGAACATCTGCTCGCTTTCGCCAGCCGCCACTATTCGCGGGTCGGTCTGCGTTGCGAGACAGATGCCGCGGACCGATTTTACCTCGCTGTCCGGTTCCGTCGCACCGATTCCGATCCAGGCATAACTCATGTGATCGAACTGAATAATGGACAGAACAAGGGATGGAGGCACAAATGACGTTCTCACTTCACAGGGAAGGCATTCCCATACACTTGGCGAAGCGCGGCTTGCTGTTCGGGCGTCGAAAGATAAGGTGACAAGTCAGAAGGGTTTTGAGGCATTTGTCCATTGTTGGCGGCGGCATAGGCTTTCATTGCTGGAGCGAGCGTCGTTATTTCGGTTGACGGAAGATGATTAACGGCCATGTCATTCGTAATTTGACCAAAATACTTTTGCACGATGGCGGCATCAATTGGTCTTTTGAGATAGGAAGAAAGTTGGGAAGGGTCGCCCGGCAATTGACCGTTGTTATCACGGACAAATGCCCAAGTGGCGTCGGCAATGGCATCACGAACCTTGTTCCAAACATTGCCGCCACCGCCAGACATGCTCATTTCATGGACTGAGTCATAATCATCATCCACAGAGCGCGCCGTCTCTTTCACTACGGACTCTGACAAATTGGTGCTCAATTTGCCGGTTTGTATGAACGCATACCGTTGCAGCATATCCTCCGTAACCTGCGGACCGTAATAGGGCTTCAACGGCAAAAGATTGGAGGGCAGTATGTCATTATTTGCCGCGAGAAACTCTTTGAGAGCTGGCCTTGTCAGGTTAAGAAAAGTCTCCACGGCCTTGCTCCGCGCATCGCGCAAGGCGACGCGAACGCCATCGTCGCTATCCAAATCAGCATTCCAGGCGACGTCCTCCCAATCCTTTTCCGTGAGAAGGGCCAGCTCCGGGATTTTCTTCTTCGGCATTTCTTCAAGCTTCTGTTTGAGCAAGGTGACGCGGACGGCGGGTAATCCGCGCAATTCGTCTCGCATCCGCCCAGCCTCGCCGCGCAGTTTGAGAAGCTCCCTCGTGTCCCGGCCAGATTTCAT
>JBKQWF010000171.1:0-91013 GCA_052139695.1 Limisphaerales bacterium | reverse complement strand
GCGAAAGTTCATAGACGACTCCCAAAGAGACGATCGAGAAGACGAATAATAATAACTGAAAGGGCCTCATAGCGCTGCTCAATCGCCTGCGCAGATGCTTCCATGAAGGAAGCCTACACCATTCCATCCATTAGTTGAAGCGTTTATTTATGCACGGACCCTAAGGGATCGGTATTCGAAAGGCTGTCCAGTTGGGCGACGCTGAGTTCGATCGTGGAGATTCATAAGGGCATCAACTGGATTCCTCGGCGGGATGGCAAATCGCGAAATGAACCTCGGACGGACACCGCCTCAAATACCGAACGTCGTGGCTTTTATCAGGGCGCAGAAAAAATGCGTGGGAATTTGTCACAGTATCGAATTAATACTCTCCGGTTTCTTTCGTTACTGCCGCAGCACCAGAGTCCTCGCGACAAGGCGTGGAAATTGGCATGGAAAGAGCGCAAGGTCGTGTGCAACGCGGCGCGCTTTGAGCGCAAATCACCATGGCGGCTTGCTGCTTGGGCCGATGCAGACGGATTGGCTTTCACCAAACAGTTTTTTGCGATTTGGCCTTCGACGGGAATTTCCGAATTCGCTTTGTCCGCAGTCTTGTCGTCTCCATTCGCTTGCGCGTTTAGCTTCGAACGGGATTTAGGTGTGGACAATCACATTTCCACACTTCTGGCTCTGCCGATCCCGATGGTGGAGCATCTATCTGCTTCCAGTTTCCTTCATAGGCATGCAAAGAGGCTCCAATCTCTCCTGACGCCGCGCAATTTTGTGCAGAAGTCTTCTGAGGGCGAAATCGACGAAGCCCTCATTCGCCTCGACGCTGCCGTGCTCGATAGCTACGACCTTCCTGCTTGGGTGCAGCGGCCGTTGCTCAGCCAGTTCCAAGGCTGGAAACGACCGGTAGCTGTGCCGTTCACAGGTTACTTTCCAGACCATTTCAAAGATGCGATGACGCTTAAGGACTTCGTGGCCATCCAATACGATTGGGATGAAACCAATGAGCGCCGATGCGATTTGATCGAGAGGGAATTGTCGCGAGCAGGCCTCAAGCCGGATGAGCAAATTGAATTGGAGCACCTGCAGCATCTCGCTGACCTCCTCGTTAGATTGAAAGCCCCGTATCCGCTCGAAGAACTGGGCGGCCTCGTTGCAGAACTCAAAGCCAAAGGAAAATGGAAGCCTTCGACCTGAGATGCGAGCGCGACCGGCTAGCCCTTGTCGAGCGGGTTTTCATTTATCCTGAGGATCCGCATCAGCGAAAGCACGGCCCAACTGGTTACACTGATTACGAAAGTTATCGCGATTGGCTGCGCGACGAGTTTTCTTATCGCTGCGTCTTCTCGCTCCTACGTGAAACTTGGCCGCAAACGAGATTCCATATTGACCACCTGATTCCTCAAAAGGAACGCCATGACCTCGTTTGCGAGTATGACAACCTGATCCTTCTTGAAGCGCGGTTGAACCTTGTGAAAGGCAAACGAAGACTGCCCGATCCGTGCAAAGTAGGTTTGGGGAAACATCTCCTTGTTTGCACAGCCGGCGAACGGACCGGCTGCATCGAGGCGCGCAACGGAAGTGAGATTGGCATTTGGATTATCCGCGTGCTCCGCCTCGATAGTGAAGACGCAACTCAAGTTCGCCGCGAATGGATTGCCATCCTTTGGTCAGTCGCTCAAACGGATGAAGAGCTATTCCGAAAGTTTATTGGCTACCCGAAAAGCTTGCCTGATCTACAAGCACTCCGAGCGGAGAACAAAAGAGAAACCGGTTTGCGGCAGAGCGCGAAGCACCTGCTCGACAACGGAAAGCTCCCGGATTGGTATTAAACGAGAGGCGCATCAGCCGCTTTTGGCTGGAAGTTCCCGCCGCGCCGCCCGAAGCGCAGGGGGTAGGATTCCCGCAACGGCTCTTGCCCAGCTTCCTGGTTTCGGTTAGTCATAAGGCCGTTAAGCAACTCGGCGCCGCTGCCCGGCGCACAGGGCGCTGCCATGAAGGCCGAAACTAAATACACGCCCGCGGGACACGATGGCCAGGTGACAAATTTGGCCGGCCCGCAACGGCTGGCTTTCGTGGACAATCTGCGCTGGGTGATGATTGTCCTGGTTGTGAGCATGCACGCGGCCGTGACTTACTGCCGCATGGGAAGCTGGTACTTCATGGAAGAATCCAAACCGGGTATTGGCCTGATCATCTGCTTCGCCACTTACCAAACCTGTTTGCAAGCGTTTTTCATGGGACTGCTTTTCCTGATAGCGGGCTACTTCGTGCCGGGAGCTTTTGACCGGAAAGGACTGGGGCGGTTTGTGCGGGACCGCGCCATTCGCCTGGGCGTTCCCACTCTTCTTTACATGCTGATGATCCATCCTTTCATTGTCTATTGGCTCCTGCGAAACTTCGGCCATCCAGAGCTTCCTTCCCTCACCGCCGCCTACGGACCGTACATTAGCCGGGGCCGCTTTTTGGGCAGTTCAGGGCCGATGTGGTTTGCTCTCGCGTTGCTGCTCTTCAGCATTGGGTACGGCTTGCTGAGAGGGACAAGCCAAAGTCGGCCAAAAACTGATTCGCCGGCCCCTCTTCCCGCACATGGACAGGTTATCGGCCTCATTGTCGTCATGGGACTTTGCACATTTTTGGTGCGGACGGTTCAGCCGACGGGCACGAGCGTGATGAATTTCCAGCTCTGCTATTTCAGCCAATACATTCTTCTCTTCGCCGTGGGCATTTTGGCGTGGCGCCGCAACTGGCTGGCCCGCATTCCGTCCGAGTTCGGACTGCATTGGTTTGGCCTGGCGTGGACGGTTGGCCTGTTCGCCTGGTTTGGGCTGATTGCGGCGATTCTCGTGACCCGGACCGAGGCAAAGCTTGCCGGCGGATTCACCTGGCAAAGCGCCGCCTTGTGCTTTTGGGAGTCGTTCTTTTGCGTCGGTCAATGCTTGGGCTGGTTGGTGATTTTTCGCGACCGCTTCAATTCGCAAGGGCCTGTGGCGCGATGGTTGAGCGACAATTCTTTTGCCGTTTATTTCTTCCATCCGCCCGTGCTGATCGCCATCACGCTGGCGATGCGCGGCTTGAGCGCGCCCAAGCCGGTCAAGTTTCTATGCGCGACCATTCTTGCCGTCGCGGCGACCTATCTGGCAAGCAGCCTGCTCCTGCGGCGGATTCCCCTGCTCAAGCGGGTGCTGTGACTCGTTTAGCCACAGCAAAAGGTGCAAAGGATTCATGAAAACATTGAAATATTGTCAATTGTAATTTTCGGTGGGCGGCGGTGCTGGCGGTGCTCCGCCGCACTGATATTAGGGCTGAGCAGCAGCTCAGCCCCACCAGATTTTGGACAAGAATCGGCCGCATCACTTAGGGGTTTGCTCCTCGACGCTTTGCTCCTGTCGGTCCGCGGTTTTGACGGCGGCCAGGACCGGAAAAGTTATAGTCCCCCCTTTTTCCGGCGAAATGCGCTCGAGGCGGGCGCCGGGCAAATGCGCGAAAATCGCGCTGCAATTGGGAGCCAACGAATGGACGGACAGCGTGGCCGATTTGCCCGCCTGGTCCACTTGCAGTGACATCTCCAGCGGGCCGAAGGGCGTCGCCACCCCGTTGAGGCGCGTGACCATTCCCGGGCCCAGCCACGCGGGCGGCAATCCTTCGAGCAAATGCATTTCATCTCCCCGATCCAACGCCAGCAGATGAATGGTCAGGCGAATAAACTCCGCGCTGGCCCAATTATGCGGCATGTCCCCGACCTTCGTGAATTTCTCACCGCGCAACGATTGCTCCTCGCGCCAGACGAGCGTCGGCGCGGCGTGATTGGCGTAGGCTGTCAACACTTGCGCCGCTTTCCGCCCGTTGCCCTGCCACAGCCAGGCATGTCCATAAAAGGAGGCGAAATAATTCCAAATGCCGGTCGCATTCCATCCCGTGCCATAGACCATGCCTTCGCGCTCGGTCGCCTTGAGCATCGCCAAGGTGCTGCTGACCAGCGAATCGTCCTTGGAAAAAATCTGTCCCGGATAAACCGCGTGACAGAAGGCCCATTGCGCCCGCTGCGGCAGATCCTGTCCATCCATGCGAATCGGCAAATAGGCGTTGCCGTGCGGGTCCGTTTTCATGTCACGGTGGGCGCAGCGCTCAAAGGCGGCCAGGAAATCATCATATTCCCGCTGCCAGGCGTCCGCCGCCTCGCCTTTGCCCAGCCAGCGCGCGCCTTGAATAAAGGCATGCAACCCGGCCAGGTTCCAATATGGATTGGTGTATTCATCGATGGACCCGCCGATGCCTCCGTCCGGAAAGCCGGCGGGGAGCAAGCCGTAGTTCACGGCCGAAGTATTGGTCGTTTGCTGGCGCAGCGTTTGGATAGCTCTGGCGATGCGCTCGAGCCGGGGCCACATCGTCTCCAGCCACTCTTTGTCCTGGGTCAATTGCGCGTGCCGCACGCAGGTCCACAGCACAATGCCATTTTCCTTCCAGTAACTGGGCATGACCTGGATGCGTCCGTCCGGCTGCTGGTAAGTCAATTCGTAGGCGACGCCATTGCGCGCGTCCTTGCTCTCGCCCAGCATGGCGGCTGCTTCCAGGAGAAAAGCGCCATCGACGATCCACAATCCCCGGTAACAAGTCGGGCCGACCTGGAAGGCCGGCAACCCTTTTTTAATTTCTCGCGCCTGCCATATATTGCGAATGGAGGAATCCACCAGCGCCTGAATGCCGGCATCGGGCACTTGCACGCGGTTGTAAGGCAAAGGCAAAGCCTGCCAATACGCCACCGCGCGTTCCCGGCACGCCAAAGCCTGTTCGACCGAGACCGGGTCGATAACAATCGAACCGCCGCCGCTGTAGAGGACAAAGAAATGCGCTGTCTGCCCCGCGGGGACCGTCAATTCGTCAAGCTGGATGGTGCGGCGCGACGCCTTTTCTTCCACGGCAGTCATGCGCAACGACGCCGTTATGGTTTCGAAGTGATTGACCTGCGCGCGCTGCTTCTCGCGGTCAAAGGTGCATGGAAATGTCGTATCGACAATGAGCGCGGGCCGCAACGCGCGCGGTTCGCGGCCCGTGTTGGTAACATGCACGAGCATCAGGTCATTGCGCGCCGGACCGGTGTTGGTTGTTTCCGGCGGCGTGGGCGCGGTGGGCCGCGCCAGACCTGTCGCCGCGAAAGTCTCTTCAAGGATTTCAAGGCCGTCCGCCGCCAGATGCGTTCGGACAATGGGGACGCGGGGCGAGTCCAATTCCTGCGACCGCCAGACCGCGTTGCTCACGACCTCGATGTTAAGATGGGTCGCAAACTCGCGACCGCCCTCATTGTAGTGGTAAAGCAATTCGCCGCTTTTATCGACGAGCGATTTCTGGGGGTCGTCCGGCAGGCAAATAGCCGTCTGCCATTCCGGCGGAGAGTAACAAAAATCAACGGCGCAGGGCCTGGCCTCCACGCCCAGCGCGGTCAGGTTTCGCAAAAGGAAAAAGGCCAAGGTGCTGACGACAGGAATTCGGTTGTTCATAGGATGAAATGACACCCTCTCTGGAGCGCCATCTTTTTAAACTTAGTGCTAATTCTGTTACACTCTAACATTTCCTTACCTAATGCAATCCCGGAATTGCCTGCGGGAGCGATCAAAGTGCGGGACAAGATTCTTTTCTCTACCCGGCCCTCTTCATCCTTTGGCCGGGCGGCTGGAATCCAGGGATGACCGAAAGTCTTTGTCCCCCCGGTGCGACCGATGCCTTTACATCTGTCCCTCAAGCGCTATAAAACCGGGGATGACCAAGCTTAAACGCTACGTTCCTCTGGCAGCTTGGATGGTTGTCTGCGTTGCCCTTTTGTGCGTGGCGGGACGCATCATCGGCCTGGGCTATCTGCCGCAGGATGACGCATTGCGTCACGCGGCCAAAGCGGTGTCAGGCAAGCCGTGGTCGGAGATTCTGGTGATGCGCCCGGATTTCGCCATGGATCCGCATCCGGGCTGGCATGCCATCCTGGGCGCGGTTCACCGCCTGCTGAATTGCGATGTTGAGACGCTGGTGGTGCTGCCGGTGGCAGGGCTGATGCTTTTGTTTAGCGTCGCCGGCTTGGCCTGGCTGCGTTGGCCGGAAGCGTGGCTGGGAGCTTTGCTGGCGGCAGCGGTGTTCTGTCCTGACTTCATTGGCCGGCTCAGTTTTGGGCGGCCCTACCTATTCACGATCGCCGCGTATATGGCATTGCTCCTGGTGTGGTCGCGGGTGGGGAAGAAAACGCCTGGTCCCTGGGAAATCGTGGCGACGGTCCTTTTCATCGCGGCGGCGGCGTGGGTGCATGGCTCTTTTTATCAATTGATCCTTCCGGCGGCGGGCCTGTTTTTGGCGGGGCGCTGGCGGCAGGCGTTTTGGTTTGGCGTTTTGTGGGCGGCGGGCAGTGTTTTGGGGGCGTCCTTAACGGGGCATCCGTGGCTTTTTCTGGACCAATGCGTGCGGCATCTGCTGGGAGTTTTTGGAGGGCGGGTCTTGACCCGCCAGCTTGTGCCGGAATTGCAGCCCTCGAAAGGCGACGCCGCGTTCGTCCTGGGGGTGATGGCGATGCTCCTTTGGCGGGCGCGTTCGGCGGATTGGAAAGCGCGGAACCTGCTTGAGCCGGTCTTCGTGATGGGAGTTCTGGGCTGGGTGCTCGGGCTGAAAGTCGGGCGGTTTTGGTGGGATTGGGGTTTGCCGGCGCTGGTCATTTGGCTGGCCCTGGAGTTGGAGAAGCAACTGCAAACGTTCATGCCGTTCGATTCCTGGAATCGGCTCTCGGTCACACTGGCGCTCGCCCTGGCGGTCTTCCTCGGCATCAGCAGTGACCGGGATGGGCGTTGGACCGGCAACCTGGCCAAGCAATACCTGGCGCAGGACGACCCCTCGCTGGCAGGCTGGCTGCCGGAGAGCGGCGGGATCATTTACAGCGTGGATGTGTCGGTCTTTAACGATCTGTTCTTCAAGAACCCCACCGCGCCCTGGCGCTATGCCATGGGTTTTGAATCCGCGCTCATGCTCCCGGAAGACCTGGCGGTGGCGCGCAAGGTGGCCTGGAATTACGGCGATTTGCGCGGTTACGATCCGTGGGTGGAAAAAATGCGGGCGCAAGACCGGCTCATTATCACCGAATCGTGGCTGCCAACAACGGGGCTGACGCGCGGGGGAAATATTCCTGAGTTGGAGTGGCATCGCGCCGCCAACGGTTGGTGGATCGGCCGGCTGCCGCGAAAGCCCTGAGCGCATGAAGGGAAAAACCGCCGCGCGCCGATTAATTGTCAATGCGGATGATTTTGGGCGATCGTCCTCGATTAATGAGGCGGTGGTCCGGGCGCATCGCGACGGCATTTTGACCAGCGCCAGCCTGATGGTCAACGAAACGGCAGCCGGCGAAGCGGTCCGGCTGGCGCGCGAGAATCCGAGACTCGGCGTGGGATTGCATCTCACCCTGGTCCGCGGACGGGCGGCGTTGCCGCCGGAGAGAATAGCGCATCTGGCCGGCGTGGACGGACGATTTTCCGAAAACGCGGCGGCGGCGGGTTGGCGGTATTTTTTCCAGGCGAAATGCCGGAGCGAGTTGAAGGCGGAAATGGAGGAGCAATTCGCGAAATTTCACGCCACCGGCTTGAAGCTGGACCACGTCAACGGCCATCTGAACATCCATTTGCATCCGGTCATTTTCCAGATTCTCATGGAAAACTCCGAAAGGTGGAAAATCCAGGGAATGCGTCTGACACGGGACTCGTTCTTGGCGAGCGCGCGGCTGGCTGCCGGGGAATGGGGCTACCGGATCAGCCACGCCGTCATCTTTGGGCTGCTCTCAAATTGGGCGCGCCCCCGCCTGGAGCGCCAGGGCGTGCGGCACACGGCCTGGGTCTTTGGACTGTTGCAAAACGGGCGGGTGGACGCTAAGTATATGGAAAAGCTGCTGCGACGGCTGCCGTCTGGAGATTTGGAACTTTACTCGCATCCGTCGCTTGATCAGTTTAAAAATGAGTTTGATGCCTTGGTCGATCCCGCCATTCGGAAACTGGCGCGGGCGCAGGCCATCCAATTGATCCGCTACCAGGACTTGTAATCATGGCGAAAATACTTCTCATACTAATTGTGGCCTCCATTATTGAAACGGTGGGAGTGACTTATCTGGCCAAGGGCCTGAAAGAAATTGAGGGGGCGAAGGTCATGACCGTGAGCGAAATCGCGCGCGCGATCCGGAACGGAGCGTCGAATAAAAACATCGTGGGCGGGATCGCCTTGGAGGCGGTTTTCTTTGGGGCGCTCCTTTACATGCTCAAGGTCAAGGACATGAGTTTTGTCTGGCCGCTGACTTCTCTCGGTTTCATTGTCGCGGCCCTCTCGGCCCATTTTGTTCTGGGCGAAAAAGTGACCGCCACGCGCTGGGCGGGGGTGGCGCTCATCGCGCTGGGAGCGTTTCTGATCAGTTACAGCGACGAGCAAGCAAAATCGGCCCAGGGAACGGGCGCTTCACAGGTCCGTTCGACGCCGCTCGGCACGAAGTAAGTCCTCAAGCACTCCACCGAGCCGGCGGGCCGCCGCCAGGGTCTGCTGCTGAAACTCCATCAGCCGGAAAATGCGGCTGGGACGGCGGAGGATGGTCCACAAAAGCTTGAGGTAATCGAGGCGGTCTTCCGAAGTCATGAGGGCGTTGAAATCCAACGGCAGATCGTGGGAAGCGTCGTCGGAAATCACCCGGACGGTGGCGCTGGGCACCCCGAATTCGCGGCAAATCGTGCGGATGACGGAGGACTCCATTTCGACAGCGTCGGCCCCGGATTGCTGCCAGAGCATGCGCTTCTCGGCCGCCGTGGTGGCGACGCGGCGATGGCAATAAAACCTGGCCGGAAGAGCGCCGAGCTTCTCCAATTCCGGGCCGAAACCGGCGCCCGCATCTTCTTCGTAGATGACGGTGGCGACCTTCAGGGCGGGATTGAGACCGCCCGCGAAGCCGGCGGTGATGACCCGCTCGGGCCGCACCTTGGACATGGCTTCGCGGATGTTGACGGCGGCATTCTTGCGTCCAATACCCGTGACCCAGACCTGGGTGACGCCGGTGTCGCGGGGATGATCACGGGTGGGGTTGGCGGCGTCTTTTCGCGCAGCACCAACGCCCTTTTTGACGCGCATCGGAATCCCGCCGGGCGGGTCCCGGAAAAACTTCATCTCCTCTTTAACGGCAAAGCAGAGGAGCAGATCGACCGGCGGCTTGGCGAGGCACCCGACCGGCCCGTATCCTTTATTGTGCAATGCCATAAGCGGAGGTCATTTTATAGAGGCGAGGCGTTCCCGCCAAACCCGATAAAGTTCAACGGTGGCCTGGACATCGCCCCAGCAGTAGCTGGCGATCTCGCGGCCGCGGCCTTCGGCGGACAGGCGCGTCACATCCATGCCGGTGATGCCATGACCCTTGGGCGACGGGATGCCGAACGCTTTGCAGTAAAAATCGAGGTTGAAACGGCGGGCCGCTCCGTCGCGCCCGCTGACGCCATAGAAGGTCAGTTGTTCGAGCAAATCGCAATGCGGCTCGATCTGGAAACGGTAGCCAAGCCAATCCTTGCGCGTGACCGGGACTTTGAGCACGGCCGAGCGCATGTAGAGAAACGGCACGTCGAAGGCGCGGCCATTGAAGGTGACAATGGAATCGTAATGCAAAGCCACCTCCCAGAACTCCATGAGCAGGACGGCCTCATCGACACAAGGCAGAAACTCAACCGTGCCAGCCTTGGCGCCATCGGACTCCATGTCTTGGGCCAAAAAAAGGACTTTGCCCCGGGAACTGTCGGCATTGAGCATGGCGATACAAACAATCTGTCCGGTAAAAGGCCAGAGACTGAATTGGCGGCGGATTTCCTGGCGCCGGGCCAGCCGCGCGCCGGGATCGGGCAGATTCTCCGCCTCACGAAAGAGGTATTCCTGCTGGACAGCGTCGAATTGCTCCAGTGGCAAAGCGGAGGTTTCAATGTCGAAGACAAGCTTGGCCATGCCAGGCAGAGAGTAATCCGCGCGGGCGGCAATGGCCAGACGAATTCATCCGAACCAAGCATCAGGCAGGACGTAGGCGGCGCTAAAGCCTGCCCGGAGCGCTCGTTGGAGAGTGCCACGAATGGTTTCTATCCATGAAATCCGTGCCATCCGTGGTCCCTCCGGTTCCCAGCAACGGCGGGATTACTTGTTGCGTGGGGGGTGGAAAATGATGGCCGCGTATAAATAGGCAACACATTCACCCGTCACGCTTCGAAACCCGGCACTGGTCTGCCACCAATTCATCCTCTCATCGTCAACCGATTTCAGGGCAATGATGCCAATTTCTGTTTTTGGTCCCAAGGCGCGCTGAAACAACATATACGAACGCCTCGCGTGAGGTCCTTCGCTCAACAGGTTAAAAGAAGCGAGGGTGTTCCCGTTCTGACTGCACCATTCTTTCAGGGCCAGGGCCGAATTGTAGGTGCGGTCTCTCTGGCTGACGTGGCTGGGCACAGCTATAATCTCTTCCTTAGGCACCCCCAGCGAGGCCAGGCGTGTTTTCCCCAGTTCCGCGTAGGTTTCTCCTCGAAATGTGTCCCATTCATCGTCGGCGCTGCTTCCTGTCGTGAACACGCGGTGGATCTTCTGGGTTTGAATGAATTGCGCGGCTTTGGCCATGTAATTGGGTGCCAGCCAGCCTTCTACCACAACACAATCGCTTTGAATGGGCTCGCTGAGTGCCAGAAACCCATAGACGGTCCCCCTCAGCACCAAGAGCAAGAGGATGACGAACCCCAATCCCAATCCCCACCCTTTATACGAGAGTTTCCAACACTCCTTCCGCACAAAAATCCCGCCGCAAGCCGTCTTGTGCTTCTCTTGCCTCAATTCCTTTTCATCAGATGTTCTCATCGCTTGGTGTGTGCTGTGGTCATCTCGTGTGATTAAAACCGCCGGTCAACTTTGTGGTAGATGGCAGTCCTCTGCCCGCCGGAGCGGCGCGCACGGAGTCCGCGCCCTACCTTGCCAAACCTTGCCTGATAACATTTAATCGCCCCTCCCGTGTCGGGCGCCAACTAGTCTTCTGTCTGCTTCCGCGGCCGGCCGTGAATCATCCAGTGTCGCAGAAGGCCCGCCAAGTCTGCGGCTTTGTGCTCGTCGCTGCTTCGACTGCGGGCCAGGTGGCTGGCCCTCTCCGCGATCGCGGCCAGCCGGGCGTCCAGTAACTCCTTTAACTCGCGCGCGGCGCTTTCAGTTTCTGGCAGGCGGACGGCGCCGTGCAGGTTTAACTGTGCCAAGGTATGAATAATCTCCGCGTGGCTGCGAGATGGCGTTGGCATCGGTGCCGCCTTGGCCTTCCCGGCGGCAGACTGGCGAAAAAAGACCGTGGTGGCGTCCAGAAAATCGTTGGCGTCAGGCAGGCTGGCCTGGCCATCCGGGATCGTGAAAGTCTTGCCGCCGCTCGTCCGCGAAGCCAGCCATTCGGCCAGCGGCTGCTTTTCGGCCTCGGCCAACGCGTCCCATAAATCGACGGACAATTCATCGGTGCGGAACTCCCGGCCTTCAGAGCGAGCGCGCTGTTCCTGTTTCTGGATTTCCCCGACGCGGATTTGCCGGAAATGCGCGGCGGTTTCGTGGTAAAGCTCATCGCAAAGCGTCTCGCGCTCGTTCGCATCCGCCACCCCCAGCAATTCAAAGACGGCGAGATCGAGCGCGCGGCGGTCTTTCGTTTGCAATTCCGCCGGCAGGCCGATGGGTTTTTCCGCCAGTTTCCTGGCGCGCTCGGCGGAATGGCATTCCATGAATTCCTCCTCGACCAAGGGCCGCGTGTCCCGCTCGCAGAGCTTGGCGAAGGCATCTCGCAATTTTTTGGCGACACCCCTGGCCACAACCCGGGGGTCGGGGACTTCCAACAGATTCACGTCCACCACTTCCGTTTTGAGATTTCCCTCCGTCCCCGCGTATCGGCCAAAATAAACTTTGGTTAAGGCCACCAACGTGGAATTCAGAACCGCCGCCAGGATTTCCGGCGCAGCCTTGTCATCCACCACCGTGACATCGTAAAGATTACAGTTGACAATCAGGCGGTTCTTGTTGTGGACGACCACATGCCGGTATTGCTGGGATTTAGGCCATACAAAATCCCCGCGCTTTGTGTATGTCAAATCGTACCAAGGGCTGCGCGCCGCGCAGGTTGACCGTTGCGGGACGGGCACGGCCCTGCTCTTCTTAGAGGCAAAAGTCGTTGTTTCCCCATAACGCAGATACTTCTTAACATGGGTCCCGGTTAATTCTCCCATCGGCTGCGAGACCTGTAATACAAGCCGGTCGAGGTTGGCGGCCGCCATCATTGGGCGGCTTACGTTCATCAAGCTGTGAATCTCGGGGGCAAGAAATCTTGCTTCCACGGGATGGACCGTGCCGTCTCCGGCCTGAATTAGTTTTACCGTACCGGATTCAACTTCGGTTCGTCTGCAATGATTGATTATCGGAGCCTCATTCCAATTCAACTTGGAATAATCCTCCAGAAACTTGGCGGACACGTCACGCGGCATGAAGAAGGCGTCGCAGCCGCTGGTTATGCCACGCCGGACGACGGCAATCTCCCCCAATGGCACAAAGCGGCCGCCGTAGCGCTCCATCACGCGAAAATAAAAATTCGGGGCGCGGAGATATTTGCCCCATTTTCCGCCGCCATAACCCGTGGCGGAGATTTCGTGCAACTTGCCGTTGCCATTTTCGTCAAATTCCGGCGCTTCGGTTTCGTCGTCTTCGACCGTCCCGGCCTCCGGCTTCACCTCGTCGGCCAAGTCGCGTTGTTTTTGCCTTTCAAATAAACGGCCCGCGCGCAAGCCGTCGTCCCAAAGGTCTTTCTGTTGTTTCAAGACCACCCGCCAGCCGCCGCGGGCCGCATTTTTTCGGCAGGCCAGAATATCGGAACGGAATTTCTCGGCAGCGTCCTGCCGGGCGTTGTCGTCGGGGCGCTCGCCCAGAATCGCGTGCAGCGGCGCGTCCAACCGCACAAAGCGGACCAGTTGCGCCTCACGCATCGCGGCGTCCGCGCAACGTTGCAAGATAACGGCACAAGTCTTGACGCGGGCGTCTTCAAACCACGGTTCCGCGTTGCTCTCAAAAATCGCATGGATGCGGAAGTTGCTCAAAACCCATTCCTGCAAGGCAAAGCCGTATTCCACGTCCAGCCAACTGGAAGAGACCAGGAAACCAAACCACCCGCCTTCCACCAGGAATCGCGTGGCCGCGGGCCAGAAATAGCAATGGAAATCGCTGCGCCCGCCGAGGTTCAACCCGGGCCAGGCCTGGACGCAAAACTGCAACAAGTCCTCTTTGGTGGACATGGGTTTGGCGCCCTTCTGCCCCCGTTTAGGAATGAGTTCCTGCCGGACGTAAGGGGGATTGCCGACAATGGCTTGGAGAGGCGGCAAGAGAATGGGGCCGGGCGTGCGTTCGCCCCGCAAGCCATGCGGGAGAAGGCAAAATGGTTTTCGCTTTGCCACGTCGGCGGCCACTTCAAAGAAATTCCCGCGCCGGATGCGTGGATAGTTTTCCTCGTCTTGGATGTCGCGCGCGGCGAGGTTCAGAGTGGAGAGGTGAGCGGCAAAAACGGAAATGTCCACGCCGTAGATTTGAGAGAGGCGGTCCTGATGCGTGACGCCGGAGTGCGTCCGCCGCCCGTCTTGCTTGAGCCAGGCTTTTCGGTGGTAGGCGCGAACCAGGAAACTCCCTGAGCCGCAAGTCGGATCCAACACGTTGTCCTCGGCGCCGCGGATGCAAAAGGCGTTGACGACATCGACGAGGTCTTCGTTAGTGTAGTGTTGCCCGAATTTGTGCCGCTCCGCGGGGTCAATGATGCGGCGGAAGATGCCACCCAAAATGTCCGTCGGGATCAGTTTGAAGTTGAACGGCTCCAGATTTTGGAGAACGGACCGCCACGCTTCCGCCGAATCGTCGTGGCCAAAAGTGAACGGCCCAGCCCAGTCCTTCTCCGACGGATAAAAGAGCGTTTCGTAATCGCCTGTGGCGTCCACCGCCTTTTGAAAGGCCTTTTGGAAATGCGCGTAAAGCGCCTCGGCGGACTCGATGGTTTTGGGAATGGCCAGCCCTGGCAATTCCGTGAATTTGGCGCGGACGGATTCGTAAAAAATCAAGCGGTTGGCGAAAACGTAACAAAGTGTCCGGGCGGCACGATCGAGAGTTTCCCGCCACTGCGCGGGGTCGTTGCGGGTAAACTGCCAGCTTTGCTCCATTCCCAGCCAGTCCTGCAATTTATGGTCAAAGGTTTTATCAGCGCTGGCCCTGGCGAAGAGGAATTCCGCCGTGAGTTTTACCGGCCAGGCAATGTGGCTTTCAAAGGCCCGAATGAACCATTCGTCAAGCCGCATTCCCCACTCCGGCTGCTGGCCGGAAACAATCGCCGCAAATTCGCCGAAAAACTCGGCGAGAAACCCCTTGATGCGAGTTTCCACTTCCGCACGGTCAACGTCTTCTGGTTTTTCCAGATTTAGGCCCAGCAGGTAATCCTTAACCCGCCGCTCAAAAATCGGGAGATGCCACTTCTTGCGGTCGAAGAGCACGAACTGGTTTACATTCCAGGTAAAAAAAAACTCCGCCCCGGCATTGTCAGCCTTGGAGGAAGCGTCACTAATCAAATTAGGGTGATACGGGCTGCGGCCTTGCTCCGTGCCCGGCATCTTCACTTCTCCGGCAAGAAGCAGCTTTGCCGCCTCGCCGTAGATGCGGAGATCAGAACGCTTTCGATTGATGGTTTTTGATTCCTCAATTTCCGCGCGACGGAACGGCCATTCCGGGCGCTGATGAAACAACTCGTTGGCCCAGCCCGCAACACGGCTGCAAAAAGTCACCTCGTAAGTCCGGCTGTCCCGCTCTGGCATAGTGCGGAGCCTAGCAAATTGACGTAGAAGGGGGCAAGAAGGACACGCTGCTTTTTCGCTCTTCCGCTCTCAAACCAGGAGAAAGAAAAACTCCCGGCAAGGACGGCCTTGCGGCCAACCGTCACCGGGAGCTTGAATTCTTATTGTCGAACCGCGGTTGAGACTGTTTAGCGCCCAATCCGCCGAAAGTCACAACCTGTTGATAATAAAGTCACTGCATTTTCTTATGACGGATAACCAAGCAATTCTCAGCAAACCGAAAAGCGAGGTAAAGTGTAAGATCATTCGACACTTATTTCCCGGCAGATCGAACTTTTCACAATAAGAACCGGCCAAAAACGCAAAGCGTAAACGATTCCGACAGGTGGGCTACTTCACGCTGTTGGTGGATGTCAGTGGCGGCAGCAAGGGTTTGAATTTGAATGAGGCGGGCGGATTCCCTAAGGGAGTATCCCAAGAGGAGGTGAGCCGGTAGAGCAAGCCGACATCAAACATAAAGGCGTAGAGCCACCAAAGCAAAAACAGCAGTGCCAGCAGTTTTGGCAGGACCGACCATCGCTGAGCATAGCGATCGTGAAAATCAACGGTGGCGCCGGGCGGGAGTTGGGCGATGTCAGTCAGGCGGGCGCCGAAAGGAACATTAATGCGGGCCTTGGTGTTGATCGCCCAGCCGTTGGCGTCCAGGATGGGGCCAAGGTTCCGCTTGCGGAGTTTAATGTAAGCCAGAACCACGGCGGGCCCGGAAATGAGCAAAATGCCGCCGATCGCAATCAGAGGCAGCTCCCATGGCGGGATGCCCTTAAGGTAGGCCAGAAAGGTGCCAAGGGCGGTGCCAATCGCCCCCACCGCCACGCTGATCAGCGCGATGACGCTCAAGTCGATGGCCCGTTTGGCTTGTGCCGCGCCGGTCGTTACGGTCTTGCCGATTTCCGTCGGTGAAGCGGCATCGGCAGTGGCGGCGCGTTTGCTGACCTGCTCTTCAATCAGCCGCACCGCGCGCTTATAAGGCGACCAGAAGGCCTGCGCCATGCTGACCGGGTTGGCCAGGATTTTGGTAATGGTCGCGTCGTAATCGCGGCCTTTGCGGTCGTAAAAAACTCCGTTCCGGCCCACCATCAAATTCTCGTCGTCGCCTTGGGAGAAGATGGCGACAATGCTCAACTTTTGTCCGCTGCCCTTGCGGACACAATCCAGGTAAGCGAGAAACGCCCCCGCCAGCCCAGACATGGCGGCGTGTTTGGCGGCATCTTCCACCGTGAGGCACAAATGGCAGGAGCGCTGGTCCAAATAAAGCACGCCGGCCTGGAATATGGCCGGGACATCGCCGCCATAAAGGTCCCTGAAGTTGACGAAGTTGTGGCAGAGGACGTTGAGGTCCCGGACAAAACGAGCGAGCTTTTCGACGCTGGCAATGGCGGCGGCCTCGTATTCCAGCGCCTTGTCCTGGGCAATCAGCGCGTCGATCTTTGCCCGCTCTTGTCCGGCAAGAATTTCGCGGACACGGGCGATGCCAAGACTTTCCACACTCGCGCCGGCTTTGGCGGCGTTCCAGGCGGCAAAAGGGACGAACCGCGCTTGCAAGGCGGCCCAATCCGCTTCCGTCAGTTCCGCCTTTTCGCCCAGCAACGGGCTGACCGCCTTTTCTCGCAGGGCGGCAATGGCATCGGCGCAGGCGGGGTTGACCACGCCGCGCAACGGCAGTGGCCGTCCCGGAGCGACCTGGGCCAGGGGAAAACCCAAGATCTCGGAGACGTTGATGCTCACATCCTTGTTCAGGACGGCGGCATAGTCTTCTTCCCTGCGGTTGACGAGCGCGATGGTGCGAGAGTCGAACGCAGCCAAACGGCACCGCCCGAAATAATCGTCCACTTTGCCCTTAATTGCGTTGACAGCGGTCGCGGCCGCGGCAGTCTCCGCGCCCAGCGGGAGGACGGCGGGGTCTTTTTCGGCGGCCCGCATCCAACCGTCAAAAGCGGCGCATTGAGCGAAAAATGTGTCGGCCTTGGCCTGGTCGATTCCCGGCTGGCCTGAACGGTCCGTGACCGCGCCGGCGCATTCCAGAATGCTGTTGATGACCGCTTTAATCGCGGGATCATCCGCCGAATCCAGGCTAATAACGCCGTCCCCATTGAAGCGAGTGCCCGAGAAAATCTTGTTGCCATCAGAGGCTTCGGCGACCGAGATGACGGCGGCATCTTTGCGACCGAGATTAGCGAGGATTTGTTTGGCCGCGGCCAGGGTCTGTTTGCCTTCAGCGGTGGCGTCGTTAATCGCCGCCAGAGGCAACGGATGAACGGCGGCGATGAGGTCATCCGGATTCTTTAAGAGCGAGCCCGCCCATTGCACGGCGGCAATCAATTCCGGCGCGCGAATCCGGCCATCGCCGTCCGTGTCGATCAAGGCGGCTGTTTTTCCATCGAACTCCAGGCCTGTGATGGGGCAGGCGAGCGCGACCCACAGTTTCTGGTCCAATTGGTCCAGATTGAGCAGGTCCGCCCCCGTCTCCAGCTTGACTTGATTAAAGTCGCCCGCTCGAAAGAAGCGCCAGCGATGCATGGAGGTCCCGGTTTTTGGCATTGAATGGCTGCTAAAACTTGTAGGCCACGGAAGTGATGAGTTTTATATCGTTCCTGAGGCGGCCTGCCGCCGGAATGCTGTCGTAGCTGTCCTGCAGCACGGTGCGCAGCAGCAGCTTTTCGCTTTTATTCAAGCCGGCCTCAACCCCCAATTCCCCGTTGGCAATGTAGTTGTTAAAGTTGTCCACTTGGGGCAGAAATTCGAGCGTTTCCCATAAGCGGGCGCGCGGCGAAAAGGCATAATGAAACTTCTCCGCGACGCGCAAGGTGACAAAACTCTGAGTGTCATCGTCGAGTCTCTCAAAAATGTAACCCGGCCCAGCTTCCAGACTTAAGTCACGGATCTTATTCTTGATGAAATAGTACCCCGCGCCGGGAGCCAGCGTGAAACGATATTGGATATCAGAAATGCCGTCATGCAAGCCATCGACGCGGCCATAACCGAAAAGGCGGTCCGTGAAATTAACATTGTCCTGGCCATAGAGGTGAAGAGATTCGGCGGTCTCAGTGGATTTCGTTTGCCCGGGATTCTTGGATTCACCGTACAAACCCTCGATTCCCAAGGTCAGATCGTTTCCCGTCCATCTCTTTTTCGCCGTGCCCGTGGCAGAGAAGAGGGTGGTATCGGTAT
This sequence comes from Limisphaerales bacterium, assembly GCA_052139695.1. Taxonomy (GTDB): domain Bacteria; phylum Verrucomicrobiota; class Verrucomicrobiia; order Limisphaerales; family Palsa-1400; genus PLGF01. The sequence goes on along the minus strand of JBKQWF010000171.1, from coordinate 72,945 downwards.
TGCCGCGGGCCAGCGTCAAACCCACGGAGACTGAACCTTGCCAGAGGTTGGTAGGGTTGCGGGGTGGCGGCTTGTGTGGTCCGGGAGCCAGGGTAGTGGCGGCGGCGGCCAAATTAGCCGAGGCCATCGAGAGATTGGTGGAAGCGCGCGCCAAATTGGTCGAGGCCGTGGCCGCGCTGGCCGCGGCAATGGAGGGGTTGTTGGAAGCGGCGGCCAGGTTTTTGGAAACTTTTGCCAGCGTGGCCAGGGCTGCAGCCAGGTTGGTGGTGGCCGAGGCGATCGCGGCCTGGGCGTTACCCCGCTTGGCTAAGGCGGCAGCCAGGTTGGTCGAGGCCGCGTTGACGCTGGCGGCGGCGGCGGCCAGGTTGGTTGAAGCATCGTCCAACGCCGCAGGCGGTATTTGGGCGCGGACGGAGAAAGTTCCCAACGCGATGATCGACAGAACGGAAGTAAAGAATATTTTGATTCTGGTTGTCATTTTGCTTCTTGCTTCTGGCGCAACCGACCAGATTCCACCGGCGGAATCTGATCGAGCGTGCAGGACGCCAAAGCTGGCGCAATTTACGCAATCCCACGCCAACGGCAAGCACATTTTCAGGGCGGAAAAAGAACGGGCGCCCCACCCGGGGCGCCCCATGAAAACTAACTCTACTGCGCTGAGAAGCTTAGAAAAGTTCCGCGCGTGTGTCTGCAAGGGGAACTATGGATTTATTTGCAGGGCAAAACCTTACAAGCGTTGCCGTCGGCCCCGGGAGACGCATCTTTTTAGCAGCGCTCTATTCCGCGCCGCCGCGCGGCAGATGCCGCCCCTACGGAGCTTGTTTCTCGTGGGAGGCTGTTGATCTACAAATATCCCGCTCCTGGCGGAGCTAAGGAGGAGAGCGACGTTCCAAAAGAGATGCGCGCCGTCCGCCGGTAATTTCTCATTTTCGCGCGTGACGCGGGAGAGGCTTGGTGTATTTTGCCCGGACGTGACAACCACCCAAGCCATTGAGCTGTTGGAGAAGTTTCGCGCTGGCGAAGTCAGCGTGGGGGACGCCCTGGCCGCCTTCCAGGCCCCGCCCGTGGCGGACCTTGGTTTTGCCCAAGTCGATGCGCATCGCGCTTTGCGCAAGGGCTTCCCGGAAGTGATTTACGCCAGCGGCAAAACGAGCGATCAAGTCGTGCAGATTGCGGCAAAGATCGCCGAGCGCGAGGAGCGCGTGCTCATCACCCGCCTGAACGAGGACCAGGCCAAGGCGGTCAAACAAACATTCAAGTCCGCCCGGCATCACGAAATAGCCCGTTGCATCACCCTGGAGACCACACCGCTGCCCAAACGCCCCGGCGCGGTGGCGGTGGTTTGCGCCGGCACGAGCGATTTGCCTGTGGCGGAGGAGGCGGCCGTGACGGCGGACGTCATGGGCAACCTCGTCGAGCGGATTTATGACGTCGGGGTGGCTGGTTTGCATCGCCTGCTCAATAAACTGGATTTGATTCGCCGCGCCCACGTGGTCATTGTCGTGGCCGGGATGGAAGGCGCGTTGCCCAGCGTGGTTTCCGGATTGATCAGCCGCCCGCTCATCGCCGTGCCGACCAGTGTCGGTTACGGGGCCAACTTTGCCGGCCTGACTCCGCTCCTGGGCATGCTCAACAGTTGCAGCAGCGGCGTGACGGTGGTGAACATCGACAATGGGTTCGGCGCCGGCTATGCCGCCAGTCAAATCAACGCCCTGTGCGCCGGCGAACCTTAGCGCAGTGTTTCAATGAAAACTCTCTATCTGGACACCTTCAGTGGCATGAGCGGGGACATGTTCGTGGGCGCGATGCTGGACCTTGGTGTGGGCCTCGATGCGCTCACGGCGGAACTGCGAAAGCTCTCCTTAAGCGGCTATCATTTGCACGCCTCCCGCGTCAAGCGCCAGGAAATCGACGGGGTCAAGTTCGACGTGCATCTGGAATCCGACCATGAACATGATCACGAGGACGACCGCCACCATGAGCATGAGCATGGCCATGATCATCACCAGCATGGCCACGAACATCACGGCCATGAACACAAACATGAGCATGGCCGGACCTACCAGGACATTGCCACATTGATCGCGGCCAGCGGGCTTTCGGAATGGGTCAAGACTAAATCAATCGCTGTTTTTTACCGGCTGGCGGTGGCGGAAGGGAAAATTCACGGGCGCCCCGCGGCGGAGGTGCATTTTCACGAAGTGGGCGCGGTGGATTCCATGGTGGATATTGTGGGAGGTTGCGCGGCCCTGGAGATCCTGGGAAAACCCCGCGTCCTGGCCGGCCCGGCGATTGATGGGACAGGGTGGATTGACTGCGCGCATGGGCGATTTCCCATCCCCGCGCCCGCGACGCTGGAAGTCCTGGCGGCGCGCGGCGTGCCGATCTCGCAATGCGAGGAACCGCATGAATTGATTACTCCGACCGGCGCCGCGCTGCTGGCGGAGCTGGCCGAAAGTTTCGGGCCGATGCAGGGATTGGTCCCGTCACGCATCGGCTGCGGCGTGGGCGGGCGGGAGAATCATACGCGTCCTAATATTTTGCGCGCCATCCTTGGCGAAACGTCGGCCGCCGCCGCGCACGATTGGGAAATCGATACGGTAGCCGTCCTGGAAACGAATATAGACGATTCGACTCCGGAAGTCTTGGGTAATTTCATTGACAAAGCGATGGCGGCCGGGGCGCTGGATGTTTCTTACACGCCCGTGCAAATGAAAAAGAACCGGCCCGGCGCGCGGCTGAGTGTCCTGTGCGCGCCGGCAGAGGCGGACCGGTTCAGCGAAATGATTTTGCGCCAGACGAGCGCGTTTGGCTTGCGCCGCTGGCTGACGGAGCGTCGCAAGCTCCGCCGGGAATTCCAGGAAGCGCGCACCCCCTACGGCGTCGTCACGGTCAAAATCGGCTGGTTGGACGGCAAAGTCGTGCAACGCGCGCCGGAATACGAGTCCTGCCGCAAGCGGGCCGAAGAGCACAATGCGCCCCTGCAAGCGGTCTATGAAGCGGCGTTGGCCGCCACCGCGCCAGCGGCCCAATTAGTTTAGCAGCCACAGATGGACACAGATCGGCACAGATCGGAAAGAGTTGTCGCGGAAGCAGTGTTCTCAGAGAAATCTGTGTTCGTCTGTGCAAATCTGTGGCTTCCTCCTGGCCTGCTATGACCGAGGCTAAGCCTTGACGGCTGGGGCCAAAGGGGTGATTTTGGCTTTAGCTGGCCCAATGGGCTCAGGAATGACGGCCGCGGATCCTTTTTCTGTCGTGGCAACGACTCCCGCCGCGCAGGCGCTCTGCCGGCGCGTGGAGGCGGGAGAACCGTTGTTTTTTGACGGCGTCAGCCCAGGAGCACAACCGTATATCGCGGCCTTATTGTCGCGGCTCTTTCCAGCGCGTCCGGTGGTGGCTGTGACCGAGGGGTTGCGCACGCAGGAGATTTTTCAACAAGACACGGAAACCTGGATGGCGGCCTGCCATGCAAAGGAGACGGCCCCTCCGCCCTTGTTTTTTCCGGCGTGGGAGATTCTGCCGCATGAGGGACGGTTGCCGCACGCGGATGTGGTGAGCGAAAGGCTGGCGGCGCTGGTCGCGCTAACCGAGCCGGGGACGGGTCCAGCACCCCTCATCGTGGCAAGCGTGACGGCGCTGCTGCAAAAGACGTTGCGGCGCGACGATCTCAAAGGGCGCCTGCGGCCGTTGCGCCGCGGGGAAACCTGGGATCCCTTGAGCCTGATCGAATGGCTGGAGGACCAGGCTTATGAGGCGGAGGTGCAAGTGACAGAGAAGGGGCATGTCTCCATGCGCGGCGGCATCGTGGATTTCTGGCCGTTGACCAGCCCGTGGCCGGTGCGGCTGGAGTTTTTTGGAGACCAATTGGAATCGCTGCGCTATTTCGATCCCCTCACCCAAGTGTCGCGGGAAGAAATTCCGTCCATCATTATTCCGCCGGGCGGCGAACTGGGTTTGCTGAAGAAGGACCAGCCGGACGCGAGCGCCAGCCTCCTGCAATACCTTCCTGACAATACGATTTTCTTGTTGTGCGAGCCGGAACTCCTGGAGGCGCAAGCCTTTCGCTACCAAAACCAGGTCCCGGCGGACGACGCTTTCCTGATTTCCTGGGCGCGGTTCCAGGAGGAAATGGCGCAACGGCGGATGGCGCCGGTCTCCGTCAGTCAAATGGAAAGTTTGCTGGTGGAGGACGTGGTCGTCGCGGGCCAGAAGGTGGAGAACCCGGAGGCGCTAAGGTTTCAGAGCCTGGAAATCTTCCGTCCCATTGGCGGGCAACGGCCGGAGCCGGCGATTGTTTCGGCGCAACGCAAGGAGTTTTTCCAGCAACTGCATCGCTGGTCGCGCCAGGGTTACGAGGTGCGCCTTTTCTGCAACAACGATGGGGAACGGCAACGCTTCGAGGAAATCTGGTGGGAATACGGCCTGGGGAATCCAGGGGCTTTGCGCATCCGGCTGGGCGCGCTCTCGCGCGGTTTTCTTTTTGAACCGGCCAAATTGGTCGTGGTCACGGACGCGGAGATTTTTGGACGTTACAAAGTGCAGCGCCCGCGCCGGCTGAAATCGCCGCACGCGGCTTCGAGCCGGTCGTTGCTGGACATCAATTTTTCCGAATTGGCGGAAGGGGATTACGTGGTGCATTTGCAGCACGGCATTGGGCGATACCTTGGCTTGCGCGAAATGCCCGCCGCGCCGGGCCGGCAGCCCTCCAGTGAGCAGGCGGAAGTGATTCCGCCGGGTGAAGAATGCCTGGTGATTGAGTTTGCGCCCTCGCGCGACGGCGAGGCCGCGCCGAAACTTTATGTGCCGATCAGCGAGGCGCATTTGGTGGGAAAATATGTCGGCGCGGGCAAGGGGCGCCCGCCGCTCAACACGCTGGGGGGCACGCGCTGGGCCAAGGCCAAAGCCCAGGCCGAAGCAGCGGTGCGCGACATGGCCGCGGACATGCTCTCCATCCAAGCGGTGCGCGCGACGCAGGAGGGCCACGCGTTTCCCGGCGATGTTGGCTGGCAGATGGAATTTGAGAACAGTTTCCTTTATGAGGAAACTCCGGACCAGGCCCGCGCGATTACGGAAACAAAAAAGGACATGGAAGCGGCCAAGCCGATGGACCGCCTGATTTGCGGCGACGTGGGCTACGGCAAGACCGAAGTGGCGATCCGCGCCGCTTTCAAGGCGGCGCTGTCGGGCAAACAAGTGGCCGTGCTCGTCCCGACCACCGTCCTGGCGCAGCAGCATTTCAACACCTTCAGCGAACGCATGGCGGAATATCCGGTGCGGATCGAGCTGCTCTCGCGCTTTCGCAGCCGGCGCGATCAGTCCCTCGTCGTCCACGACTTGGCGGCAGGGTCGGTCGATATTGTCATTGGCACCCACCGCCTTTTGCAGAAGGACATGGTTTTTAAAGACCTCGGATTGGTGATGATTGACGAGGAGCAGCGGTTCGGCGTGCTGCACAAGGAGAATTTCAAAAGGCTGCGCGCCACGGTCGATGTGCTCACCCTCACGGCCACGCCCATTCCGCGCACGCTTTACCTGGCGCTGGCGGGAGCGCGCGACATGAGTACGATTGAAACGCCCCCGCAAGACCGTCTGCCGGTCGAAACCATCGTGACCCAGTACGACGAACGGCTCATCCGGGAAGCGATCCAGCGCGAACTCAATCGCGGCGGCCAGGTTTTTTTCCTGCATAACCGCGTCTATGACATTGAAGGGGTGGCGCAACGCTTGCGGGCGCTGGTGCCGCAAGCGCGCATTGCCGTCGGCCATGGCCAAATGCACAGCGACCAGTTGGAGGAGGTGATGACGACCTTCGTCAACGGCGAAACCGATGTGTTGCTCTCGACGACGATTATCGAAAGCGGCCTGGATATCCCCAATGCCAACACCATCATCATTGACCGGGCTGATCGCTTTGGCTTGGGCGACTTGTATCAATTGCGCGGGCGTGTCGGCCGCTACAAACATCAAGCCTACGCCTATTTGCTTTTGCCGCGGCACGCCGGGCTGCTGACCGATGCCCGCAAACGGCTCAGCGCCATCAAGCAATATTCCAGCCTGGGCAGCGGTTTCAAAATCGCGATGCGCGACTTGGAAATTCGCGGGGCCGGCAACCTGCTGGGGGCCGAGCAGAGCGGCCATATCACGGCGGTGGGCTTTGAACTGTACTGCCAACTGCTTAAGCAAAGTGTCAGCCGGTTGAAAGGCGAAGCAGTCCGGCCGCTGATCGAAACGCAGTTGCGGCTGGATTTTCTGGCCATGACGGCGGAGGAAGCCGCCGCCGCGCCGCCCCGTCCCGCGCCGGTCCCGCGGGAGCCGAAGCTTGAGGTTCATGTGCCGCGAGAGGTGGCGACGGAGTTTTCGGAACCGGCCGAGGCGGCGAAGGCGGAAACCAAGCGGCCGCCACGCAAATCCGCGGCGGGGATTCCGGCCAGCTACATCCCGGAGGCGCAACAGCGCATCGAAATCTGCCGCAAGTTGGCGCAGGCCGCCAGCGCCGGGGCATTGCGCGAATTAAAAGGAGAGATGCGCGACCGGTTTGGCCCGCCGCCGCCCGCCGTTGACCTGGCGTTGCAAGTGGCGGATTTAAAATTGACCGCCGCCGCCCGCGCGATCACCATGATCGAAACACAAGAAGGCAAGTTGAAGTTAACGCGTGGCCATGATTATATAATGGCGGGAGGAAGATTTCCGCGCTTGAAGAAGACCGGAGCCGCCGCGCGGTTGAGCGAGATCAAAAAGCTGGTGCTGGCCTTGTAATGAAGGGCATTCCTTGTGCCAACTGGCGGGAAAAGATGGAATTTTAACCGTAAAAAAGTGGCGTTGAACCTTGACGAATTTAGACGGCGGAACCCATACTAATGCCCATTTTTGCAACGTGAGTAGCTCAAAGAAAAAAACTGGAGAGGAAAAACGCGACCGACCGGCCCACACCTCGAGCCACTCCTTCCGGCGGAGCGCACAAAAGACTGCTGCGACGCGTCCCCACCCGCGGCGCAAGACTGTCGCCAACGCGACCATGCCACAAGTCCCAGAAACCCGAGTCACCATTAATGCCGTCCTGGCCGTTGCCACCGTTTCCGTCAAAGTCGCCCCCGTCGATTTGACGGAAAAGGTCAAGGAGCTCGTCCGCCTGGCCCAGGAACAAGGCTATTTAACTTACAACGACATCAACGACGCTTTGCCCGATGGCGTGATCTCGCCGGATGAATTGGATGACCTCTACAGCAAATTGCGCAATCTGGAGGTGGAGATCGTTGACCAGGCCGAAGTGGACCGGGTCAAACAGCCCGAACCGGAGGAAGACGAAGACAAAGTGCGGCTGGACATCCTGGATGATCCGGTGCGGATGTACCTCAAGCAAATGGGGCAGGTCCCCCTCCTCACGCGCGAGCAGGAAGTGGAGATCTCCAAGCGCATCGAAGACGCGGAAAACGAAGTCAAGCGAATCATCTACGGCTTCGGCTTCGCCGGCAAGGAGCACATCGCCCTGGCGGAAAAGCTCATTTCCGAGCCGCCCAAGGAGCGCTTCGACCGGGTCATTGTCGATAAGAAAGTGGAGGGGCGCGAGAACCATCTGCGGGAATTGCGCTGGCTGATCAAAAACGTCCGGGCGCTCGACCAGGAAGTGGACGACATGTATGGCCAGTTGCAGGCGCACCCCGCGGAGCCCACCGCGGCCCATGCCAAGATGGAGCGAAGTTTTAAGAAGCTCGATGAGCGGCTGCAGCGCACCTTCAGCAAGTTTTTCTACAAACAAAAGGTGATCGAAGAGATGGCCCTGGTGGCGGACAACATCCACGACAAAATGCAATTGAGCCTGCGCACCATCCAGGAGTTGCAGGGCCACGAGGCCAACGGGCAAGGCCAGCCGATCATCCAGTCCGAGCAGCGCAAAATAAAGGCGCTGGAGGAATTTGTGCGCATGCCCTGCGACGCGTATCTGCGCTGCTATCTCCAATTGCAGCATTTCGCGCGCAAAGCCATCCAGGCCAAGACCGAAATGGTCGAAGCCAACCTTCGCCTCGTCATTTCCATTGCCAAGAAATATACCAATCGCGGCTTGTCCTTTTTGGACCTGATCCAGGAAGGCAACCTCGGATTGATGAAGGCGGTGGAAAAATTCGAATACCGCCGCGGCTATAAATTCTCCACTTACGCCACCTGGTGGATTCGCCAGGCCATTACCCGTTCCATTGCCGACCAGGCCCGCACCATCCGCATCCCCGTCCACATGATCGAGACGATCAACAAGCTCATGCGGGTGCAGAAGCAATTGATCCAGGATTTTGGACGCGAGCCGTCGCCTGAGGAAATGGCGGATGAAATGCAGATGCCGGTCGATCGCGTGCGCGCGGTCCTGAAAATGGCGCAGCAACCGATCTCGCTGCAGTCGCCGGTGGGCGACAGCGAAGACACGAATTTTGGGGATTTTATTGAAGATAAGGCGGCGGAAAACCCTTCGGAGATGACCAGCTACAGCTTGCTCAAGGATAAGTTGGGCGACGTGCTCTCCAGCCTGACGGAGCGCGAACGCAAAGTGCTGGAACTGCGCTTTGGGCTGGGCGACGGCTATTCGCGGACGCTGGAAGAAGTAGGCAAACAATTCCGCGTCACGCGTGAACGCATTCGCCAGATCGAAGCCAAGGCCCTCCGCAAAATGCGCCACCCCACCCGCATCCGCCAGCTCTCCGGCTTCTTGGAAGCGGAGAAGCCGGCCTGAACCGCGCCTCTACGGGTGATTGGTTTCGACGGGCATGGAAAACGCGGGGCGGGAGGGGCGCGGGTTGCCGGGGCCGGATTCAGGTTTGCGCCCGCGATGCATGAGTTCGTTCATCTTCTTTTGCTGTTCCGGGTTGAGGACCGCGTGGACCTCCTGGCGGACCCGTTTTAGTTCCTCATCCATTTGCGGGCCGATCTGGTCCCACAACGGTTTGACCCGTTCCTGGCTCTCGCGCATGATTTTGTCGATTTGCTCCTGCTGCTCGGGCGCCAGATCCAGTTGCTTTTGCATTCTTTTGAAGAACTGCAGCCGCTGCAATTGCCAGCCGGGCGGCGCCGGGTTCCTGGGATTGACTGTCAAAACGGGCGGATTCGCGGGAACGAGCGCCGCCTGACGGCTGACCTTGAAGACCATCGCGCCCGTCAAAACGCCGCAAGCAAAAATCACGACCGTCGCGAGAATGACCTTCCAGGCTCTCACCAGGCATCCTCAAGATGTTCATTGAGCGGCGCAAAGACCGCCGCTTCAAAATCCTGGGAAAAAGTGACGGAGCCGGAATCCGGCGCATGCCGCGCGGAAAAAGTCCACAGCCCGCAGACCAGGGTAATGGCGACGCAAGAGAGGGCAGCGCGCCAGAGTGGCCGGCCCCACAACGCCCAGACGTTCGGCACGAGGTGGGCGGTGAGACGGCTCATAACCCGCTTTTCAAAGGCGTAGGGCACGCCGTCCGCGGGCGGGTCTTTCCGCGCGACCGCGATCAGCTTGGCATGTAAGTCTTCCAAATTCATACTCCGAGTGGTTCAGACGGCTAAGGCGCACATAGGGTTACAGGTACTTCTCCCGGTCCATTCGGGCGAGGATCTTGCGCATTTCGGCGCGGGCGCGAAAGGCGCGCACTTTCACCAAAGGGACCGGCCAGCCAGTGAGCCGCGAAATCTCTTTAACGGAGCGCTCCTCAATTTCCAGCAGGGTAATGACCAGCCGAGCCGGGGGGCTGAGGCGCTCCAGAATCTTCTCCACCAACTGTCGCGCGGCCTCGGCGCTATCGCTGGCGCTGTCCGGTTGGACGACGAATTGGTCCAGCCAATTGCTTTCGGGTTCGGTTAATTCAGTAAACACGGTTTCGCGGCGGCGCTGGTGGGCGCGCAAGAAATCATAGCAGGTTCGCACCGCCAGGCGCATCAACCAATGTTCAAAAGGCGCGTCGCCGCGAAACGTGTCAAGTTTTTGGAAGGCCTTGATAAAGACCTCCTGCACAATGTCTTCGACTTCGCTCTCCCGCCGGGCGTAGCGGCGGGCCGTGGCGAAAACGCGCCCCTGATACTTTTGCACCAATGGCTCGAAACTGGCGGAATCGCCTCTCTTCACGGCGGCAATTAGCTCCGCTTCATTCCCGTCCATTCTGCGAATGTGCCAGAGCGCGCGGAAAGCACAAGACGCCGGCGATTCCGGTGGGGCGGAGCGGCCGCTCCGCCCAAATCTTCCCCTCACCACGGAAACGAGCCGCGCGTCCCTTTTCACGCGGATTGCGCCGGGGCAACGCGTCGGCGGACTGCGTGAAGCCCATCACAAACGCGTCAAAATTTGGGCCGCAACTTGTTCCAAGTCACAAAAGGGGCTGGCGGTCTTCACGGCATTGGTTATGCTTGATTTCATCTGACAACACTGTCACGCGGAGTTTCTGGTGACCGGAAAGGAGCACTTTTGTGGTTATGAAAATGCGGAAGTTCGTTTTCGTCCTTTTGGCCTTCCTATGCCTGAACCGGTCTCTGGAAGGGGCCGCGGCTTCGACAATTGTATTCTCTGATAATTTCTTCCCCCCTTCGCCAACCCCCCTGCAGATTGCTGGTGTCATGGCTGCTGACGTGGGGTCGGCCTTCGTTCTCGTTTTGTTGCCGAACGGCCAGGTGACGAACTTGTTGAACAATAAGTACTACCCGCCAATGAACCCTCCAGCCGGCTTGTCCAGTGTCATCGCGATTTCCGCCGTCACTGGGGATGCGCTTGCTTTAACCAGAGACGGAACGGTGATCGCTTGGGGTGATGATCCGTATGGGGGGACCAACGTGCCAAAGGGCCTGTCGAACGTGGTGGCTATCAGCGCCGGCTACGGGCAGGAATTGGCGCTGCGCGGCGACGGCACGGTGGCAAGCTGGGGCAAGAGCACCAACCTGTTTAGCGGGCTTGCAAATGTGGTGGCCTTGGCCTCAGGAGCCGGATTCTTTGCTTTGGAGGCGAATGGCACAGTTGTCTCCTCGGACCCGGCAAAGGCTCCGCCTCCTGGGTTGACGAATGTCATCGCGATCTCCTGCGGCCAGGAGGACTCCAGCGCTCTGGCGTTGCTGGCTGGCGGTTCAGTCGTCGGTTGGAACAATACTGGCGTGCTCACCAACCCGCTGCCTGCCGGCGTGACGAACACGGTTGCGATCGCGGGCGACCTCGAAACGTTCCTGGCATTGCAAGCAGACGGCTCAGTCGTCGTCGCGGGCGGGGGGCCGTTGGGGTCGTTGTCCTTCCCCGCGTCCCCGTCCGAGGTGTATATTATTGGCGCAAGTGACTATGAAGCGGAGGGGATTGTGGTCGAAGGCGCGGGCTTTCCCATCTTCACCGTCCAACCCGGAAACCAGACAACGGAGACGGGAGGAACGATTTACCTTCATGCCCGCGTCGTAGCCTCGCCGTCGGTTTCCTATCAATGGCAATGGCAACTCAACGGAACAGATATTCCTGGCGCGACCAATGGCGATTTAATTATCACGAATGCTACTCTGACCAACGCCGGAAAGTACCAGGCCGGGGTCAGCTACGGCTTCAATTGGGCTACCAGTTCAGTGGTGGCAGTGACAGTTGTGCCGTCACCGGTCCGAGTTCCGGTGCTCCTGACGACCCTAATCGCCCAACCGGATGGCAGTTTCCTGCTCACGGCCAACGCCCCCAACGGCCAGCCATTCCCCTTGACTAACGCGGCGCTCTTTGGACTTCAGGCCAGCAGCGATCTTCTCAACTGGACGCCACTAACCAGCCTTTCAACGTTGCCCGGCGGCTCGATCGATTTCCGCGACCCGGTTGCATCATCCAGTCCGGCCAGATTCTACCGGCTTGTCGGGCCGTGAAACGTGGCCTGGAATGGGCTGAAAGCGGGCGATAAATTCGATTTTCTTTCCATTTTTCTGACCCCATTTTTCTGACTACTTTGCTTTGTCAACAATGTCTATTGGGGTCAGATAAATGATCTACTTTGCCGCGTTTTCTTTGCGAGGCGCGCTCGCATCCGGGGCGCTTTCCAATTGGCGCAAGGCAGCCTGCGCCTCGGGGAAGTCCGGCTGGAGCCGCAGGGCCTGGCGACAGTGCTCCGCCGCCTTATCCTTTTTTCCCAGTCCTGTCAAAATAAGGGCCAGTTCAAACTCGGTTTTGGCATCGGCGGGTCGAAGTTTCAGCTCTTCCTCGAACTCCGCCTCCGCCTCGAGCGCGCGGCCCTGGGCCTGCCAGGTCAATCCGAGATTATGGTGCGCGTCGCTGGAAGCAGGGTTTAACCGCAAGGCTTGTCGGTAGGTTTGCACCGCCTCGGCGAATTCATTGGTGTCGTGATGAGCGCTGGCCGAGTCCGCCAAGGCATTGGCGAGATTGAGATAATAGAGGCACGCGGGATGAACGCGCGCGGCGGCGCGGTAATGCTGAAGCGCCTCGTCGTAACGTTTTTGCTCCAGGAAAATAGAGCCCAGGTTGTTATGCGCTTCGGCATAATTGGGTTGCTCTGCGATGGCGGCCGCCAAATTGGAAATGGCTTCATCGGTTCTGCCCTGGCGGTAGTAAAGGTTGCCCAGATCATAATGGGCGATGTAATTGTCCGGCGTGGAATCAATCATGCGTTTGAAAAGGGTTTCGCTGTCCTTCCAGTAAAACTCCTGATGCACGGTTAAAACCGCGCACGATGCCAAGGCGGCGGCCATCGCCGCGGGCGCGAAACGCATCCAGTGCCATGCCGCCGCCCATTCCCCGCCGCCCCACACCAAGATGATGAAGAGCCCGATGAGCGGCACGTAAGTGTAATGGTCGGCCATGGATTGCATGCCCACCTGCACCAAGCCGATGACCGGGACGAGGGTCCCGACGTACCAAAACCAGCCCACTGCCAAATAGGGGCGCCGGCGCGATTGGGCCACGGCGAGCGCGGATACCGCCAGCAGCAACAAGCCCGCCAAGGCGGGCCCCCACCACGGCCATTGGTCCGACCGAAGGTAAAGCCCGGCGAGATGGCGCGGCCAGAACATCATTTCGATATAACGCGCATACGAAGCAAGGGCGTTGGCCAGGCGCGATCCGAGCGGGAAGGCCTGCATCGGCAGCACCGCGCCGCCTTGTTCCTGGATTCGATAGGTCACCACGCTGAGCGCGGCGCTGCCCAGGAAGAACGGTATTTTCTCCACCACCAATCGGACGGCCTGCGCGCCAGATTTCATCCGCCCCAGCGGCCAATAATCCAAGAGCAAGAGCGAAAATGGCACCGTGACGAGCATCGGTTTGGACATCAGCCCGAGCGCGAAAACCAACAGGCTTAACGCGTAAAAAACTCGAAACTTTGAACGGTGGACTTTGAGCTCCTCGGCGTAGCGAAGGTAGGCCCAGATCGTCAAAAACCAGAAGAACGTGCTCAACACGTCTTTGCGTTCCGCGATCCAGGCGACCGACTCGACGTGCAACGGATGCCAGGCAAAAAGCGCAGCGACGGCGGCGCCGCGCCAGACCGCGCCCGTCATGCGCGCAAGCAGGGCGAAGAGAAGAAGGGCGTTTGCGGTGTGCAGCAACACGTTGACCAGGTGCGGCCACCAAGGCTGGACCCCGAACAACTGGCAATCCAGCATGTGCGTCATCATCGTGAGGGGATGCCAGTTTTGCCCCACCTCGCTGTGCCAGGCCCATCGGAAACTCTCCGCCGTCAGGCCCGCTTGGACGTGGGGATTGGCGGTGCCGAACTCAGGATCGTCATAATTGACGAACTTGAATCCTTTCACCGGCAGAAAAATCGCCAAGGTCGCCACCGCCAGCGCCAAGGCGATCCACAGCGAGAGCCGTTTCGCCGGCTTGGATGAAGGAGGCGATGCGGGCGCGGATGGCTTTTTGCGGGCGTTCATTTCAAAGCAAAGAAACGCAAAGAATTGGACTCGACCTCACACTCGTATGGTTGCCGGAAGATTACAAGACAGATAAGCGGTCGGTTGATCAGGGTCTTGAATGGCCATGGCAGGACCCGCCGGGCAACGCGGCCGCCGGACGGTTCTCCATTTCTTGTCAAAGATTTACCATTTATTGCCGACGCCCGGCGTGAAGCGTTGCGTCCAGCTTGTTTTATCTGGACAGAAAACCGTCCGCGCGCGAAATTTGCGCCGTGAAAGGGAGAGCAGAAACCAACCGCTATTACTTGCTCCCCGGCAGCCGCCGGGGAGCCCGCAGACAATTCCGGCGAAATATGATTTTTTGCGTCTGTGTCGGCGCGGCCGTCAGCGGCATGATGGCCTGGGTTTTCTGGTATATTAACGGCTAGCGCTGTCGGGCAGTGCGTTTCCGCGCCGTGACGATAGGGACGCCTCGAGAGTCCCCACCTGAACAGCGACGAAAAAACTTTGAACCGCGGACCACTTGGCGCGGCAAGGCGCAACCAGGGAGGGACGGACAGGATTTACAGGATAAAATCTTTGGGAGGTTGCTTTGCACAAACAATGATTGTCTCCGGCAATTGCTCTTCTTCCATCCCCGAATCCTGTTAGCCCCGCGGGTTTTCTTGATGTGGCAAATCAAGGTTTGCCGAACCTTTTACGTTTCTCTTGAGAATCGCTGTTTGGTTTTCCGTGAACGTCGGTGGTGTTTTTCCGTCATCAAGCCCCGCCCGTTTTCCCCGATAAACTCTCCATGCAACCGAGAGGCGTGGCGGCATGTGACGAAAGACCCGGATTTCGCGCAAGGCCGTGTGACGAGATACCTGCCGCGCGGCGGACGGTGTGGGCCGCCATGTCTTTGGCCGCGGCGTCTCATCGGGCTGCCGTCCGTCACTGGTTCGACAGGCTAACTCGCGCAATGATGAGGGAAACCGCGGGCGGCGTTAGGTCTGACCGTAGCGATATTAAACGGCGTCTCTTGAGCTTCGGCCCTTCCTTCACAGAAAGCTACCAGCGCACGGAGTCAGGCTTCGCGGAGCTCACGGGCGATTTAGGCAAGCTGCACGCCAACGGAACGAAGATGGCAGAGGTGATCAGCCAACACCTGGCTGACCTGGGTGGCGCGCTGGGTGAGAACCAAGCCGATGGGGCCAAAGGCATGGCGGCCAGTTCCGCGCGCGAGTTACACGCCGGAATGGAGCTGACGGCCCAAGAACTGGACTCTTTGCGCAACGTGGTTGCGGAGTTGGGGCGCTTGCAGGGACAGATTCAGGTGATTGAGCGGATCGGCGTATTCGTCCGCTCGTCTGTCCTTTATTTCGCGGTCGAAAGCGCCCGCAGCGCTGAATGCCACAGCACCTTTGAGTCGTTCGTGGAGGAACTGCGCGTTCTGGCCGGCAAGATCGCCGAGGTGGCAGACAGCATCAGCCGTCATCTTCGTGAGACGCGGAGCCTGCAAGACCGCGAATTGCGCGAAATGTCAACGGACCTTGGAACGCTGCGCGACCTGGGTCAATCTCTGGAATTGACAGCGGCGGCGGCGGCGGCGGATGCGCAGACTTTGTTTGATTCTTCTCTTTCCGCCCTGCGGCAAGCCTCTGAGCGCACCCGGTGCATCGCGCGCTTGGCGGACGAGGCGGTTTACCAGCTCCAGTTTGGAGACATCATCCGGCAGAAATCCGAACACATTGCCGCCGCCTTGCAACAAACCGCTGAACAATTAGAGGCCGCCGCGTCGGACCACGACTTCGGCATTCAGGCCGCGCTGACGGAACAGGTCCTGGCGATTCAAACGGGGCACCTGGAATTAATTCACCGCGAGATTGAGGGCGCGCGGGGAAAGCTGGGTGACTCGTTCCAGCGTCTGGCGGACGAGACGACGCAACTGACGGCGGTGTGGGACCAGTTGCAGAATCAGGCCGTGGGGAGCCGCGGCTCCGCCGGTTCTCTGGAGGGCTTCAAGTTGGAAGTGAAACGGCTTGCGGGCCTGCATACGCAATGCGGGGAGGTTTTGCGGAATGCGCGAACGAACGCCTCCCGGGCGGCCGAAGCATCCGCCACGCTGGCCAAGCATGTCGAAGAGTTGAAGGCGATCAATCGGGAGATTCATCTGCAGGCCCTCAACGCGATCGTGAAAGCGACGCGCCTGGGCGAACAAGGCGGCACCTTATCCGTGCTTTCCATGCGCGTGGATTGGCTCTATCAGGATGCCGAGCGCGCATCGGCTGAAGTGGTCGCGACGCTGGCCAAAATCCTGGGTGCGACGGGACAGAATGATGGAGACTCGAGTAAGGCGGACAAGAATGCGGACTCAGGCGCCGACTTAAAACGCAGGATGAAGCGCATTGAATCGGCCTGCGACGGTTGCAACGAAGTTTCGTCGTCGGCCGCGGCACTGGCCGAGGGGCAACGCGCCATCCTGGCCAGCAGCAACAACCCGCTCGACTTCCTTTCGGAACTCTCAGCGGCGGCTGCCGAACAAATTCGGGAACTGGCCTCCATTCGAAGCGAGCTGCAAGGCTGGGCAATCCAGTCCCCTGCCCCTGCCACGGACTGGCTTGCGGGAATGCACAATCGTTACACCATGCAGAGCGAACGCGACGTCCACCATCGGGCCAACGACCTTCATCATGCGAAGGTCAGTCCAGGCTCAGATGGGCTTGAAAGCGGCGGCTTTGAAGATTTTGACATTCCGGTGGTAAACGAGGCCAAAGCAAACGGCACAGTTTCCTCTCAGGTCTCCGAAGCCGCTGGGGCGGTGGAAGCCACGCCACAAACAACCGCGACCGAGCCCGCGCTCGGTGACAACGTGGATCTCTTTTGACAATGGACGGCACGAATCCAATTTTCACAATTACAGAAAGCGCCGGAGTCCTGAAGCTCTCCGGCCGGCTCGACATTTACGCGACGGAAGCCGCCCGCGCGGCGCTGCTCGAGCATTTTGGCGTTCTAAAATCGATGCGCCTTGACCTGGCCGCGCTGGAAGGATGCGACGCGGCCGGGTTGCAGCTTCTCTGCGCTGCCCGCAAAAGTGCCGAGCAGGCTGGCAAGTCCTTTAAAGCCGAGCTATCCCCAGCAGTCCGCGAATGCTCCTCCCGCCTCGGACTCGCCCCCGACTTTTTTGAGCCAATAGGAATTTGATTTTATGAGCCGAACCATCATGACCGCTGACGATTCCGTCAGCATGCGCCAACTGATTTCATTTACCCTCCGAAATGCCGGTTACGACGTGGTGGAAGCCGTGGACGGCCGGGACGCATTGGCCAAACTGACCGGGACGCCGGTGCAAATGCTCATCACGGACCTCAACATGCCGAATATGGATGGCATTGAGCTCATCCGGCAGGTGCGAGCGTTGCCGCAATACAAATACGTTCCGATAGTCATGCTCACCACTGAATCGACTGACGGCAAAAAGCAGGCGGGGCGCAGTGCCGGGGCCAGCGGCTGGATTGTTAAACCATTTCGCGGCGAGCAACTGGTTATGGTCACCAAGAAATTCCTCCCTTAATCGATCTCACGCCATCCCTGCCATGAACACACAGAACGCGGCCCAGACCTTCCTTCAAGAGGCGGACGACCTTCTCGAACGCATTGAGGAAACCGCGCTCGGCGTGAATGGCGGCGACAGCCAGACCGACGACGCCGTCAATCAACTTTTTCGCGCCTTTCATACCATCAAAGGCTCGGGGGCAATGTTCGGCTTTGATCGGATCGCTGCTTTCACCCATCACGTCGAAACCGTGCTGGACCTGGTTCGCGACCGGCGCCTGGCGCTGACCGAAGAGCTCATCAAATTAATCCTTTTATCGAAGGACCATATCGACTCGCTCTTAAATGCCGAGCGCACCGGAGCTTCGGTGCCGGCCGAATCCGGGGACAAACTAACGGCTGCCTTGAACGCGCTCTTGCCTCCGGCCACGCCCGCTGCCGCGGTGAAAGAGGCCGCCAAGGACCCCGAGAAGGGCGCTCCTCCAGTCGCAACCGCCGGGACGCCGCAGACGTTTCAAATACACTTCCGTCCAAATCCAGCGCTCATGGTTGCTGGAGGCAGCCCGCTGGCGCTGCTCGATGAACTCCGCTGCCTGGGTGAATGCGTCGCGGTGGCGAGTCCCAGCGCCATTCCACCCCTGGAGCAACTTCAACCGGACCAATGTTATTTTAGCTGGGACATCACCCTCACGACGGACAAAGGTCTCAATGCGGTCAAGGACGTGTTCATCTTTGTCGAAGACGGCAGCGAGATTTCAATTAAGCCAGTTCCGCCTGCCGGCGCAAAGGCGGATCTGCCTTCCGGCGAAAGGGATCTGCCGCGAGGAAGGAGTGCGATGCCTGAGAAAAAACCGGCCGCGCCTCCCTCTGGCGCCTCCTCGCCACCGCTCCGCAAGCCCACCTCGCAAGAAGCCACAGTGCGTGTGCCCGCCGAACGATTGGATCGCCTGGTCAACCTCGTGGGGGAATTCGTGATGAACCAGTCACGCCTCATGCAAGTTGCGGCCACCGCGAATGTCCCCAACCTGAACGGCCCGGCGGAAGAACTGGCCCGTCTCGTGGATGAATTGCGGGACAACGTCCTCGGCATTCGCATGATGCCGATTGGCTCCACTTTTAGCCGGTTTAAGCGTCTCGTGCATGACTTGTCGGCGGAATTGGGCAAGGAAATTGACCTCGTCGCCGAAGGCGCGGAAACGGAGCTCGACAAAACGGTTCTCGACCAGTTGGGCGACCCGCTGGTCCATGTCATTCGCAATTGCATCGACCATGGCATCGAATTGCCGGACGATCGCGTTCATCTTGGCAAACCGCGGCGCGGCGTGGTTCGCCTCACCGCCACTCATGTCGGCTCGAATGTGGTCATTGCCATCACCGACGATGGTCGCGGCATCGACACCGACGCCGTTCGAGCCAAAGCCGTGGAGAAAAAACTCATCGCGCCCGAATCAAATCTTTCCCAGCGGGAAATTCTGGACCTGATTTTTCTCCCCGGCTTTTCCACCGCAAAAAAAGTCACCAATGTTTCCGGCCGCGGCGTGGGGATGGACGTCGTCAAGCGCCAGATCGACGCCTTGCGCGGCCGCGTCGCCATTACCAGTGAGGCCGGGCGGGGCGCCACGCTGACGCTCACTCTGCCGCTGACCCTGGCCATTATTGATGGCCTGCTGGTCGAGATTGGCCGCGATCAGTTCATCGTCCCGATGTCGGTTGTGACGGAGAACGTGGAGCTTCACCGCGCCGAGCGCGGCAGCAAGAATGGCCGTAACGTCGTCGCCGTCCGCGGCGATCTGGTGCCCTACATTCGGCTCCGGGAGGCTTTTGCGATCAACGGTCTGGAGCCCGATGTCGAAAAGATCGTCATCGCCCGCCAGGGGGATGACCGGGTCGGCATGGTCGTGGATCGTGTGTTGGGCAACCATCAGACCGTCATCCAATCCCTGGGCAAGTTCAACCGCAATGTGGAACTGGTCTCGGGCGCGACGATCATGGGGGACGGGCGGGTCGCCTTAATTTTAGACCTCGCTGGATTAATTCGATTTGCCAATGAACAGGCGAGGCGGGCTGGCCAGGCCGGCCCGATCGAAACCAACCCTGAGTCCCCGGGCCATCGGGCGCCTCAACCCATGATCGCCCACGCCTCTGCACCAAACTGAACAGCCGAAAGCAGCCAATTTATATGAAAATCGGAGCTCGCCTCTCAATCGGATTCGGCATTGTCCTCGCCCTCATGCTGGGCGGATTCATCCTATGAACGAACCTACGAATACACCCACTGCCGAAACAGCCCAATATATCACCTTCAAACTGGGCGACGAATCCTTCGCCATCAACGTCGCGCACGTGCGCGAAGTTTTGGAACTGTCCCTCATCACCAAAGTCCCGACAGCTCCCGACTACATGCGCGGGATTGTCAACGTCCGCGGCAAAGCAACGCCCGTGGTGGATTTTCGCCTCAAATTTGGTTTGCCCGCCGCGCCGGACACCCTGCAAAGCCGGATCGTCGTCATGGAACTGGAGCTGGATGGCGAATCTACCGTCGTGGGTGGCATTGCCGACAGCGTCCATGAGGTCATCGAATTGGATGCCGGCCAGATTCTCCCGCCACCGCGCATCGCCATGCGCTGGCGGTCGGAACTGATCGAAGGCATGGGCCGCCGCGGCGACGAGTTCATTATTATACTCGATATTGCGGAAGTTTTCGCCTCCGACGCGGCAGCCCTTATTGAAAGTGCCTCTCCCGCGGCGCCGATCGCCGCTCTATAACCCCCCGTCAGATTCAACGTTTAAAAAAGGAAACATCATGAAATTCACCATTGGAAAAAAAATCGGCCTCGGTTTCGCGGCCCTTCTCCTCATCCTGACCGTCACCGGCGGTTACGCCATCCTGCGCATGCGGCAGGCAGCGAAAGCGGCCCAAAACCTGTCGGGCGAGTACGTCGCCGAGTGGGGTGACAGCCAGCAGATTTATGAGCCGCTGAACGATCTCATGCTCGCCGCCCGGTCCTTTGGGTTCACTGGCGACAAAGTCTATTTGGAGAGCGCCCGGGCCGCGACCAAGAAAATCCGCGACGCGTTGCAGGACCTCCAAGCGCTGGCCGATCGCGCGACGCAACTTCCCAAAATCAAGGACAGCTTCAAAGACGCGACGGCCAAATGTGATGCCTACGCCAGCTTGTTTGAAGAAACCCAGCAGGAAATGGCGACGCTCAACGGTCATCGCGACGCCGCGCGGCAGCGCGCGGACGATCTGGAGCACGCGTTGAGCGGCTTTCTCGCTTTCCAGTCCGCCGCGGTGGAAAACGACATGAAGAGCGCCGGCAACGCCGGTCAATTGGCGGAAGACCAGGCAGCCATCCGGACCCTCGTTCAGGCGGAGGACTTGTTTCATGCCAGCGTCGAGGCCAGCCTCGCGGCGCAGGCGGCGCGCGATCCGAAACGCCTGGTCACGGCGACGGATTGCCTGGCCAAAATGCAGACTCTTTTAGAGGCCCAACCGCCCAGACTTCGCGACCTCGATGGACAGAAGCTGTGGGCGGCCATCAAAGACTCCGTCAAGCCATACGCGGAAGAAATCCGGCAACAGATTTCCGAGCAAGAGCGCATTGACCAACTGCTGCAGGTCCGCACCGCGGCGGCGGTTGCTTTTCAGGAGGCTTGCGTGAGCTTGATGCACAGCGCCAGAAAGGACACCGAAGCCACAGCCTCGGCGTCCGCCGCAACGCTTGGTTCCGCCTCGTTTGTCAACACTCTCGGAGTGATTGGCGCGCTTCTCCTCGGCATGGCCGTGTCCTTTTTTATCACCCGCCTGATCACGCGTCCCTTGGCCAAGGCGGCGCACCTCGTGCAACAAGTGGCGCAGGGCGACCTGTCGGCAAAATTGCAGACTGAATCTGAGGATGAAGTCGCCCAGCTCAGCCGCGCCCTCAACGCCATGACTGCCAACCTCTCTGACACCGCGCAAATTGCCAACCGCATCGCCATTGGCGACCTGACCAGCGAGGTGAAATTGCTCTCTGACAAGGACACACTGGGCAAATCGCTGCAGCAGATGCTGGGCAGCATGAGGGAACGCGCGACGCTCGCCGACAAAATCTCCAATGGTGATCTCACTGTCGAGGCCAAGATGCTTTCCGACCAGGACACTTTGGGCAAGTCACTCTCCCAAATGCTGGACAATCTCCGCAAGGTCGTCGCCCAGGTGACGGAAGCGTCGGACCTGGTCGCCCGTGGCAGCCAGGAGCTGAGCGGAACCGCTCAACAGCTTTCCCAGGGCACGTCCGAACAGTCCGCCTCCGCTGAAGAATGCACGTCGTCGATGGAGGAAATGGCTTCCAGCATCCAACAGAGCGCCGACAATGCCAAACAGACCGATAAAATCGCGGCCAAATCCGCCACTGACGCCAATACCAGCGGCGAGGCCGTGGCGAAGACTGTGGCCGCAATGAAAGAAATCGCGGAGAAAATCAATATTATTGAGGAAATTGCGCGAAAAACCGACCTGTTGGCACTCAATGCCGCGGTCGAAGCGGCCCGCGCGGGAGAGCATGGCAAGGGATTCGCCGTGGTGGCTAGTGAAGTGCGCAAGCTCGCGGAGCGCAGCCAAACCGCCGCGGCTGAAATCAGCCGCCTGACGGAGGAGGGTGTCAACGTCGCCAAAAACGCGGGCGATATGCTGATCAAACTTGTTCCGGATATTCACAAGACGGCCGAGCTGGTCCAGGAAATCAATGCTTCCTGCGCCGAACAAAATACCGGCGCCAACCAGGTCAACAAAGCGATCCAGCAGCTTGACCAAGTCATTCAGCAGAACGCGTCCGCTTCCGAGGAAATGGCTTCGACGGCGGAAGAGCTCTCCAGCCAGTCCGAACAGCTCCAGGAAACGATCAGTTTCTTTAAAACGAACGCCGGGAACGGCAAGCTGAACAAAGCGCCGAAATCGGAAACGAAAACAAAAGCCTCTGTCAATTTGGCGCCCAAACTGCCGCCCGCGGATTTCCATGCGCCGGGCAAGGCAGACCAGGCGGGAAAAGCCATTGTTTTGGGCGAGAACCACGGCAACGGAGATAAACACGACGCCGAATTTCAACGCTATTGAGCCGCCGGGACATGAGCGCTCACGTCGAAAATGGCCTGTCCCCCCTGGACCTCTCAGCCAAAAGTTTTGCGCGATTCTGCCAGTTTATTACCCAGGAGCTGGGCATCAAAATGTCGGATGCCAAGATGCCGATGCTGCAAAGCCGCCTGCAACGGCGTCTGCGCCAGTTGCAGATCGGCACCCTCGAAGAGTACCAGGAATATTTGTTTGACTCGCCCCATGGCGAAGAGGAACGGGTCCAGTTCATCAACGCGGTCACGACCAATAAGACGGACTTTTTTCGCGAGCCGCAGCACTTCGACTACCTGGTGCGGACGGCGTTGCCGAAGCTGGACCCGCATCCGAATCCTGGGGCGCCGGCCGCGCCGTGGCGTTGCAAAGTGTGGTGCGCCGGCTGTTCTTCGGGTGAAGAGCCTTACACCCTGGCCATGGTGCTCAGTCAATATGCTGAACAACGGCCCGGCTTTGATTTCGCCGTGCTCGCCACGGACATTTCCACAAAAGTGTTGCACCATGCCGCGATGGGCATTTACGACGAGGAGCGGATTGAGCCTGTGCCCATGCCGCTTCGCGCCAAATGGCTTTTGCGGGCCAGGGATGCGACTCGCCGCCTGATTCGAATTGCCCCGGAATTGCGGCGCAAGATTGCTTTCCACCGTCTGAACTTCATGGATGCCGAGTACGGGGTGCGGGACTCATTCGAAGTCATTTTTTTCCGCAATGTGATGATCTACTTCAGCAAGGAGACACAAGAGGCCGTCATCGGAAAACTCTGCCGCCATCTTCTTCCGGGCGGATATCTTTTTGTGGGCCACTCGGAGTCATTGGCCGGGTTGCGAATCCCGGTGAATGGCGTGGGCTCGGCGGTTTATCGTAAACCGTCATGAAACTGCCCGATCCGCCATGGCCGCAGGTCCACTTGAAACCCGGCGAACTGTTGGTCACGCGGGAACCCAGATGGGTCATCACTGTGTTGGGCTCCTGCGTCGCGGTGACCATGTTCAGCCAGCGCTTCGGCCTCGCCGCCATGTGCCACGCCATGCTGCCCCGCCCGCGCGGCCGCGAGCGTCCCGCCAAGAACGACCCCGATCAGTTTCGCTTCCTCAGCCTGGCGGTGCCGGCGATGCTGGACCGTTTCCACCAAGCCGGCGTTCCGGCGGAGGAGATCGAGGTGAAAATGTTCGGCGGCGGCAACGTCATTCATTATGACGAAGCGGCCGCGGAGGACCACTGGATTGGGACGGCGAACATTCAAGCGGCTCGCGAATTATTGCGCGAAGCGCGCCTGACCCTCCGGGCGGAGAACGTCGGCGGCGCGGGCGGGCGAAAAATTGTCTTCAACACGCGGGACGGGGAGGTGCTGCACAAACACTTAGGTGACCCGGTCGAGTTTCAAAACGCGCGCCGCGACGTTTCCAAAGCTCGCCAGAAAAACCGGAAGAAGGTCCTCGCATGAAAAAAATACGCGTCCTTATCGTGGATGACAGCGCCGTCGTCCGGCAGGCATTAAAAGAGATTCTGGAAAGTGATCCGCTGATCGAGGTCATGGCCACCGCCGGCGATCCGTATATCGCGGCGGAACGCATCAAGCAGGAAGTGCCTGACGTCATTACGCTGGACGTGGAAATGCCGCGGATGGATGGCCTGACGTTTCTGCAAAAGCTCATGGCGCAATGCCCCGTCCCGGTCGTGATCTGTTCCACGCTCACGGAAAACAACTCCGCCACCGCCATGGCCGCCCTGGAAAAAGGGGCGGTCGAAATCATCACCAAGCCGAAATTAGGCACCCGCCAGTTCTTTGAAGAATCCGCCATCCGCATCTGTGATGTCGTGAAATCTGCCGCGCAGGTGCGGGTCAATCGCGGCCCCAAGACGGCGCCGGCACAAATCCAAGTCACACCCAAACTCACGGCGGACGCCGTCCTTCCCAAGCCGGCCAGCCACGCCATGATCGCCACGACGGAAAAAATTGTCGTCGCGGGCGCCTCCACCGGTGGGACGGAAGCCTTGCGGGTGTTTCTGGAATCGCTCCCCCAGGACGCCCCCGCGGTGGTGATTGTTCAACACATGCCGGAAAAGTTCACCGCCAGTTTTGCCCAACGCCTTGATACGTTGTGCCGAGTAACGGTGAAGGAAGCCGCCGATGGCGATTCCGTCCTGCGAGGCCAGGCCCTCATCGCGCCCGGAAATAAGCACACGTTGCTCAAGCGCAGCGGGGCCCGCTACTACGTGGAAGTGAGGGACGGTCCGCTGGTCAGCCGGCATCGCCCGTCGGTGGATGTTCTGTTTCGCTCCACGGCGCGCTACGCTGGCCAGAACGCGGTGGGCGTGATCATGACGGGGATGGGGGACGACGGGGCCCGCGGGATGTTGGAAATGAAGGAAGCCGGCGCTTTCAACCTGGCGCAGGATGAAGCAAGTTGCGTCGTTTTTGGCATGCCGGCGGAAGCGATCAAACTCGGCGGCGTGGATCAGGTTCTTCCCCTCGGCCAACTGGCTCACGAAGTGGTCGCTCGCTGTCGTTAGCCAAATGGCTTTGCGTCTAATCCAAAGATTTTGACAGGGTGGCGTTGACCCGACAGAATCCACCCCGGTATGCCGGAAGCCAGTCAAGAATGGGTGCGTCTGCCGACCTTGAAGACGCCGGAGAATTTTCGCAAATATGCGGCCTCACTCGGACTCAATTTGCCCTGTGACGACGCCTTGCAAAGCGGACCCTCCTCGCCTTTGGCGCAGCCGGTGGAGCAGGTCACCATTAATGGGAAGAAGATGGGCAACCGTTTTGCCGTGCAGCCCATGGAAGGGTGGGACGGCACTCGCACCGGCGGCGTCACGGAGGACATGCTGCGGCGCTGGGCGCGTTTTGGCGAAAGCGGGGCCAAGCTCATCTGCGGGGGGGAAGCGATGGCGGTCCGGCCGGAGGGCCGCGGCAATCCCCGCCAACTGGTCATCAGCCAGGAAAACAAGGCCGGACTGAGGCGGCTGTGCCAAACGCTCGTGGCGGCGCATCAGCAACATCATGGCACGACCGGGGACCTGGTCATTGGATTTCAATTGACACATTCGGGGCGTTTCTGCCGGCCAAACGACTCCGGGCTCCAACCGCGAGTCGCCTTCCGCCATCCGGCGCTGGGCGCGAAATTCCAAGTCACCTCGGATGCCGCTGTTTTCAGTGACGCCGAGCTGGAGGAATTGGTCGCCGACTACGTGGCGGCGGCGCAAGTGGCTTGGGATGCGGGGGCGGATTTCGTCGATATCAAGCATTGTCATGGCTACTTGCTGCATGAATTTCTGGGAGCATTTACCCGCCCGGGCAAATACGGCGGGTCGTTTGAGAATCGCACGCGCCTGCTGCGGGAGATCGTGGCGGGCATCCGCGCCAGCGGCAACCCCATCGAACTCGGCGTCCGCCTGAGCGCCTTTGACACCGTACCCCACAAACCCGATCCGGCGCGCGCCGAACCGGGCCGGCTGGGGCCGGGTGTTCCGGATGATTATCCTGTGCCGTATCCGTATGCGTTTGGCGTCAATGTGAACAATCCGCTGGAATCGGACTTTGCGGAACCGCTCCGGTTTGCCGCTTTATGCGGGGAGCTGGGAATCAAAATCCTCAACTTGACCGCGGGCTCGCCCTATTACTGCCCGCATCTCCAGCGCCCCGCCGCCTATCCGCCGTCCGACGGTTACCAACCGGCGCACGATCCTTTAATTGACGTGGCGAAGCACATCGACGCCGCGCGCCAGATCAAAAGCCGGGCTCCGCGCAATATGGTCATCGTCGGGTCCGCCTACAGTTATTTGCAGGAATTCCTGCCGTTGGTGGGCCAGGCCGTGGTGCGCCAGGGATTGGCGGACATGATTGGCCTGGGGCGGATGATCCTGAGTTATCCTTCGTTGCC
Organism: Limisphaerales bacterium; assembly: GCA_052139695.1. Lineage (GTDB taxonomy): Bacteria > Verrucomicrobiota > Verrucomicrobiia > Limisphaerales > Palsa-1400 > PLGF01. The sequence goes on along the minus strand of JBKQWF010000171.1, from coordinate 46,584 downwards.
CGCGGAAGTTTTGAAAAAAGGCGTTCTCAGTCCGAAGTCCATCTGCCGCACTTTCAGCGATTGCACCACCGCGCCGCGCAACGGCATGGTCAGCGGCTGCTATCCGTTGGATAAACATTACAGCGCCAAGCCCGAAGCCGCCAAAGTGAAAGCGCTGAAAAAGGCGATTTAAATCCTTTCCCGGCCGGAGTAGCCGGTTTCGAGGTCGTGCCAGAATTCGATGTCGTCCTCTTCCTTTTCCCAGCAGAGGAAGACCTCCCGGCCTTCGCGCAAGGAAGGGAAATCGATCAAGCCGCGGCGGACATCCTTGATTTGGATTTCCCGCCGTTGGAATTGCAGGACTACGTCTTGCATCTCGCAGACCGAGCGGGCCAATTGATTGACAAGGTCGCCGCCGGCATCGTCCCCGCTGGCCACCACGTCGCCCAGGGTTTCCTCGAGGGATTGAAGGCGTTTCTGGCAGGAGTCAAGCTGCTCCAGCCATTGGCGGACCTTGGGCAGGAGAGCGCGCGCTTCCGGCAACGTGTAATGTTTGGAGAAATGCACAACCCTTGTCAGGTGCCGCCGGAATAACGGTCCAGCTTGCGTTTGACTTCCTGGTTGGCTTCGACGGAAAAGGATTTTTTCCAGGCCTCGATGGCTTTGCCGGTCTGGTGCAGGGCCAGGTAAATCTCGCCCAAATGGTCGAGTTCCGTGGCGTCGGCTTCGGGGGTGTATTGCACGGCTTTGAGCAACACAGGCAGGGCCTGCTCGGGTTGGTGGAGCTTGTAGAGGACCCATCCGAGGCTGTCAAGGTAAGCGCCGTTGCGGGGTTCGAGCTTGACGGCTTTTTCGATCAAGGCGCGGGCCCGGGGCAATTGTTCGCCGCGATCCGCCAGCATGTAGCCGAGATAATTGAGGGCCTCGGCGAAATTGGGCGAGAGGCTGATGCATTTTTGCAGGTACTCTTCCGCTTGCGAGAATTGCTGGCCGCGCTCGCAGGCCGCGCCAAATTGGAAATAAAACCGGAAGTCCAGCTTCGCCGGGTCGGTGGCCAATCCAATGACTTCCGCCTCCTTGAAATGGCGCACGGCTTCGGTGAAATCCTTGACGTGGGAATACATCACGCCGGAGTAGAACTCGCAGGAGAAAGTCTTGGAAAAACGCTGGCGCGCCAGGTCGAGCATGTGGAAGGCTTCGGTCGATTTGTGCAAATCCAAAAGAGCCAGGGCCAAATCATAATAAGCCTGTTCGAGGGAAGAGTCCCAATGCAGGGCGTTCTCGAAGTCCTCGACCGCCTCGTTGACTTTGTTGTCTTCATAGGCCAGCTCTCCCAGGAATAACCAGGCGCGCGGATAACGGGTCGGATTGTCGCGCACAATGGCCTGCAATTGTTTGGTCGCGTTGGTCTTGTCTTCCGTCTGGACATACATGCCGGCCAATTTTTCGTGCAGGGTGTCGCGCATGAGGGAGGCTTCCGGATAATCGGTCAGGAGCTTCTGATAAATGGCGATGGCTTTTTTGGGTTGGTCCAGGCTGCTATAAAGGTCAGCCACGCGCTGCCAGAGGCGCGGGTCGGCGAACTTCAAGCCCGCGGCTCGATCCAGAACCGAGACGGCCAGGGCCTTGGCCTGGGTATCCTTGGGCTGCTCGCTGATATAGGCCAGACAGAGGGTGGCCAAAGCGGCCAGAGAAGCCGGCTCCGGCTGGATTTGGCTCTCGGCCCGGCGGAGGGTCTTGAGAGCTTCGGCCCATTGGCGGTCATGCAGGAGGATTTCCACTTGACACTCGTAACCGTCAGGAGAACCAGGCTCGCGCTGCACCGCGAGCTTGCTCGTGGCCAGGGCTTGATTGGTCTCGCCGGCCTGAAATTGGGCCCGTGACAGCCAGGCAAGAAGTTCGGCGGAAGCCTCTGGCCGGCGGGCGGACCTGGTCAGCAGGGCCAGCGCCTTGTTCGTCTCCTTGTCCCGCAAGAAGCGGCGCGCCAAGTCCTCCACCAACTGTTCGTTGGAAGGGTCGGCCATGGCCGAATCGTCGAATTGCCGGATGGCCGGGGCTTCTTTGTCGTTCAACTCGTAGGTCACGCCCGCCGCGTAATGAGCGTAAGCGTCCGGATTCCCCTTGATGATGGGCGGCGCGGAATCCGCGTTCGTGGCGTCAGAACCGCCCGCCGGCCGGGAAGCGGCTACGGGTGTGGAACGTTGGAGGGCGGTGGAACAGCCCGTGAGCAAAACCCCGCCCAAACCGAGAGCCAGAATGATATAAAGTGACTTCATGCATGGATCGGTCGCAAAAGAAACCCTGGTTTCCGCCTGAAAGAAGAAGCCCCCGGCCTCTTCCACCGTAACCGGCTAACTATTTCTGCCAGGTGCGTTTTTTATGACGGTTGGCGCGCAACTTTTTGCGCCGCTTATGTTTGTTGATCTTGCTTTTGCGACGTTTCTTTAATGATCCCATAATGATTAATTCGATCTCACGAAGTTCAATATACCACTTTATTCAACGGATATTCAATAATTCCTTCAGCGCCGGCCGCTTTGAGTTGCGGAATCAGTTCACGCACCACTTTCTCATCAATAATCGTCTCCACCGCGACCCATCCGGGCTGGCTCAAATTGCTGATGGTCGGGTTGCGCAAGGCGGGCAAACTGCGCAACAAGCTCGCCAAGTCCTTCTGCTGCAGATTCATTTTGAGGCCGACCTTGCTTTCCGCTTCCAGCGCGCCCCGTAACAGGAGCGCCAGCGTTTCCACTTTTTGCCGCTTCCAAGGGTCTTTCCAGGCCGCGTGATTGACGATGAGGCGCGGAGTCGAAACCAAAAGTGTATCGACGATGCGCAGATTGTTCGCCCGCAGGGAAGAACCGGTTTCGGTGATCTCCACAATGGCATCGACCAATTCATGCGCCTTGACCTCCGTGGCGCCCCAGGAAAACTCGACTTCCGCCTTCACCCCGTGCTGGCGCAGGTAACGCTTGGTAATATTGACCACCTCTGTGGCGATGCGCTTGCCATTGAGGTCTTTGGCGGAACGGATCGGGGAATTCTCAGGCACGGCCAGGACCCAGCGCGCCGGCTGGCTGGTGGCTTTGCTGAATTGAAATTCGCCCACTTCATGGACTTTCGAGCCGTTTTCAACTATCCAGTCGTGTCCGGTCAGCCCGCAGTCCAGGTAACCATGCTCCACGTAACGGCTGATCTCCTGCGCGCGAATCAGACGCACCACCAAATGCTCATCATCCACGTAGGGGGCATAAGAACGGCTGCTGACATGGATATGAAAGCCGGCCTTGGCCATTTTGGCGATGGCCCCTTCCTGCAAACTGCCCTTGGGCAAACCAAATTTTAAAATTTCTTTATGAGTCATATTGTCTGGCCGCTGCTTTGGCCTGTCGGCGCGAATACTTCTTAGCGGACCCTTTAACCCGCGTGACCGGGCTGATTTTCCATTGCCGACGCGGCAAAGCCAGCTTTTTCTTTTTCGTTTTCATCGGTGCGCCGGTCCGGATTCTGCCAAATCGTCTGCCGTCCTGCCACTCGAATTTTGCCCCCCGCCAAGGCGGCAATGACCGACGGGTAAAGCCGGCGCTCCACCACTTGGATGCGCGCGTGCAAGCTTTCGGCGGTGTCGCCTGGCAGAACGGGAACATTTTCCTGGGCGAGGATCGGGCCGGTGTCGATCCCCTGATCGACAAAATGGATGGTCACACCGGTCATTTTGACGCCGTAATCGAGCGCTTGTTTCCAGGCTTCCAGCCCGGGGAAAGCAGGCAGGAGCGAGGGGTGAATGTTCACGACCTTGTGGGCGAACTGGCGCAGAAACTCTCCCTTGAGGATCCGCATAAAACCCGCCAGCACGACCAAATCCACCTCCGCCTTCCGCAACACCCGCAAAAAGGTCTCCTCGGCGGCTTCGTCCAGTTTGGCCCGATATTTTCCCGGCGGAATGTAGTGCGTCTCCAGCCCGCGCTCTTGCGCGCGGATGAGGATGCCGGCATCGGGAACGTCGCTCAGGACCACGGCGACGCGGGCTGGAATGATTCCAGCCGCGCAGGCGTCGGCGATGGCGGCGGCGTTCGAGCCTTTGCCCGAGCCGAGCAGGGCCAAACGAAAGGTATCCGGGTTGCGCACCTCCTTATTTCTGGAGTAAGGCGCGCCATTTAGCAATGACTTATGGAACTCCTTGGTCACTTCTCGGGGGATCGCGGTCGTCTCGACCGCAGCCTTTGGCGTCTCGCCAAAGGCATTAGCGCGCATCTATCAATTGCGCCTGCCTTCCATGTAACCAGGCAATAGAAATTGAACGCAAAGCCGCAAAGCCGCCGAGACGCAAAGGAAAAAGGCAAGAACGGATCCCAGACCAACGCTCACCGTTTGGTGACCCGGATTGGCCGTGCCAATTTCTTCTTCGCGGCTTTGCGCCGCTGCGCCATTGCGTTGAAATTCCCCTGCCTTACTGCATGGACATGGCTTGGCCGACCGGGACAGACGGGTTGGGATGCACCAAGGCTTCATGTCTGGACAGGATGAACAGGATGAACAGGATTCGGAGAGGGAAGAAAGCCATTGACCGAGAAAATCAGGCCTCCTGCGGAACTCGGCGCCCAGCGATTGGAAGATAAACGCCAGAGCCAGACCTATCGCGCAAAGCAAACCTCCCCAAGATCTTATCCTGTAAATCCTGTTCATCCTGTCACGCTTTTAAATTCCTCTCCATGCGTTTTCTTTGCTCCGTGATCTCCGCGCGCGCGCGAAGATTTCTCTGGGAACACGGTTGCCGCGGCAACTCTTTCCGATCTGTGCCGATCGATGTTCATCTGTGGTTTCAACTCGCTCTTTTCACGGACGATGGGAGGCATGTAAGCCACCCAAAAGGCCGGTAACGATCTCTTCCGCGCCGGAATTTCGCACTGTTGGATAGAAAGGTAATTATGAAACGAACTATTTTAATCCTCGCGGGCCTGGCGGCGGTGAGCGGCCTGGCAATCCATTTCATGGCAGAATCCCCCAAACCCGCCGCGCCGCCGATCGCGCCCGCGGAGGTTGAAACGACGGCCCTTGCGGAGGCGCCGAAATCGCAACCGCACCAACCCGCGCAACGCCCATCGCGCCCGGCAACGGCCGGTTCCAACCACCCCCCCTCCACCCTGGCGCCGGCGAGCCTGGAGGCCATCGCGTTCGCTTCGGCCATTGACGAAATGGTGTCGCCGCATTCCACCTACGCCCAGAGACAGGAGGCGTTGAAGCGGCTTCAGGACTCTGGCCGCCTTCCGGACGCGGCCGCCGAATTGGAGCGCCTCATGGCCGGCGATCCGAAGAACGCCTTGTATCCGACCGCGCTCGGTGAAGCCTATTTGAGGATGTGCGCCACAACCGCGGACGTGCGCTCGCAGGCCATTTGGGCGATGAACGCGGACGCGGATTTTGAAACCGCGCTGAACCTCGATCCGTCGAATTGGGACGCGCGCTACACCAAGGCGGTCGCGATGTCGTACTGGCCCGACAATCTGAACAAGGGCGCTGAAGTGATCCAGGAGTTTAACACGCTGATCCAGCAGCAGGAGCGGGGGACGCCCCAGCCGCAGTTCGCGCAGACCTACGAATGGCTGGGCAAGCAGTACCAGAAGGCCGGCCAGCCGGACGCCGCCCAACAGATTTGGCAACGCGGGTTGGCGCTTTATCCGGGTAATCAATCTCTCCAAGGCTTGCTCGCGCCGCCCGCGACGGCGCAGCAGTAATTTGTTTTGCACCGAGGTCTGAAATGACTACGCTCGGCCCCATGAAAAGCGACCCAGAAGGCGCAACGCCCAGTTCCGAAGAGTCGCTCTTCGATGCCGCCCTGGCCCTGCCGCCGGAGGAACGCGCCGCCTATCTTGACAAAGCCTGCGGACAGGACGCGGCCTTGCGGGAGCGGGTGGCGAAGTTGCTTGGGGCCTACAGTCAATCGGACGGATTTCTGGAAGCGCCGCCTGCGGCAGTTGGACAATCGGGCACGATGGTCGTGGCCGTTCCGCCGGCCGAGAATCCGGGCGACGTCATCGGGCGCTATAAGATCCGCGAGAAACTGGGCGAAGGCGGGTGCGGGGCGGTGTATGTTGCCGAACAAGCCGAACCCGTGCGGCGGCGGGTGGCGCTGAAAGTCATCAAGCTGGGAATGGACACCCGCACGGTGATCGCGCGATTCGAGGCCGAACGCCAGGCCCTGGCCATGATGGACCATCCCAACATTGCCCGGGTTTTGGACGCCGGCACCACGGCGACCGGCCGGCCCTACTTTGTCATGGAACTGGTGCGTGGAATCAAGATCACGGATTACTGCGACCAGAACAACCTGGACACCGGGGAGCGCATCCAATTGTTCATCCAGGTTTGCCACGCCGTGCAACACGCCCATCAAAAGGGCATTATCCATCGTGACCTGAAGCCTTCCAATATACTGGTCACTCTGCACGACGGCGTGCCCGTGCCCAAAGTGATTGATTTCGGAATCGCCAAGGCGACGGAAGGCCGCTTGACCGACCAGACCATTTACACCCAGCTTTACGAATTCATCGGCACGCCCGCTTACATCAGCCCGGAACAGGCGGAGATGAGCGAGCTGGACATCGATACGCGCACGGACATTTACAGCCTTGGGGTGCTGCTTTACGAGTTGTTCACCGGCAAGACGCCGTTTGACTCGCAGGAACTCATCAAGTCCGGCTTGGAGGAGATGCGGCGGACGATTCGTGAAAAAGAACCGCTTTCGCCCTCGACGCGCTTGAGTTCAATGGTCGAAGCGGACTTGACCACAACGGCCAAACGCCGCCGGGTGGAAGCGCCACGCCTGGTGCATTTCCTGCAGGGCGACTTGGATTGGATCGTGATGAAGGCGCTGGAGAAAGATCGCACGCGCCGTTTTGATACCGCCAACGCGCTGGCGGCGGACTTGCAACGGTTCCTCAACCATGAGCCGGTGGAGGCGCGCCCGCCCAGCAGTTTCTACCGTTTCCAAAAACTGGTCCGGCGAAACCGCATGGCGTTTGCGGCGGTGTCCGGGATTGTGGCGGCCCTGGCCCTTGGTCTGGCCGTATCGCTCAATTTATATGTCAAAGAAAAGGCGGCGCTGCGCCGCGCCCTCCAGGCCGAACACGAGGAGGCGGGCTTGCGCAAACAGGCGGAAGCCGGGCTCGAGCTCGAACGCAAGCAACTGGCCGGCGCCGAAATTGCCCAGAAACTGTGGCGGGCCGGGGTGCTCATGAGCGAGGACAAAATTGCCCAGGCCGAGGAATTGATGACGGAGGTTCCGCCCATCCCACAGAGCGCGGCCATCTACTACGCCCTGGGGATGTATCACGCGCGCTGGCAAAAGTTGGACAAAGCCATTCCCAACTACGTCAAATGCGCCACCATCCAGCCGACCAACGATATGGGCTTTCATTGCCTGCTGCCGTTGCTGGCACGGACCGGGCGCACCAATGAATTCGAACTGTGGCGGCACAAAGCCTTGGACCAGTTCGGTTCCACGACCAACCCGGCCGCCGCCGAGCGCATGGCTTTGGATTGCCTCATCCTGCCGGCGTCGGATGAGGTCGTGCAACGCGCCATTAAAATGGTTGACAATACCGCGGCCACCCCGCCTCGGCCGGCCTCCGAATTCGTCAAAGGGCTGGCGGAGTATCGCCAGGGAAAGTCTGCCCTCGCCGCCGGGCGGCTGGAACAGGCGGTCGATTTCCTGACGAACAGCAACATGGCGGCGCAGGCGCGGCTGGTCCTCGGCATGGCCCGCCGCAAGCTGGGCAGGGCCGATGACGCGCCGATTCCCGACGAAAAACAATTGTCGCTGGGCGGCGGGGATTGGAATGAGCAAATGACCACCGGGCTGTTGGCCCGCGAAGCGCGTGGCGTCCTTGTCCAATGAACGAAGTCACGCAAATTCTCTTGGCCATGGACAGGGGCGAGGCCAAAAGCGCCGACGAATTGCTTCCGCTGCTCTATGAGGAACTGCGCAAACTGGCCGCTTCCAAAATGGCCCGCGAAGCGCCGGGACAGACCTTGCAGCCGACCGCGCTGGTGCATGAAGCGTGGCTGAGATTGGTGGGCGGCGACTCTCCGCGGTTTAATGACCGCGCCCATTTTTTTGGCGCGGCGGCGGAGGCGATGCGCCGCATTCTGATCGAGCGCGCGCGGCGCAAAGCGGCCCAGCGCCACGGCGGCGGCCAGCAGCGGGTGGACATTGACGAAATTGAAATCGCCGCGCCGGCGCGGGATGATGAGCTTCTGGCGGTCAACGACGCGCTCGAAAAATTCGCCGCGGTGGATGCGCCCAAGGCGGAGTTGGTCAAATTGCGTTTTTTTGCGGGGTTAACCGTGGAGGAAGCGGCCGCCGTCCTCGGCGTCTCGGAGCCAACGGTCAAGCGGTGGTGGGCCTACGCGCGGGCCTGGTTATATGAGGAGTGCAAGGTTCGAAGCGTTCCGTAAGCCGCGAGCCTGATCTCTCGGCCTGAGTCAGCCGGCACTAGCGCTTGCCCAGATAGAGGTAAAATACGGTTCCGAACGCGGCCACTGAACCCAGCAAACAGAGCAGCACATCAAAGCCGCTCTCCATGCCCAATGCCTTTAATATGCCAACCGCTCCCGCGACCAGGCAGCCGAGCACAGCGAAGCCCAGGACGGTTTCCCCGCTGGAAGTCTGCTCGGCCTTGATCCTGTTTTCGGTCTGTGCGTCTGCGGTCATGCAAATCCTGGGTTCTTGATTTCTTTTGCCTGCTTCGTTCTCCCTCATTGCGGAGCAAATGCAAGTTCCACCTGCGGCATTCCACCTGCGGCATCTAAATTAAATTCAACACGTCAATCCCTGCTGCATCGGCAAGCGCAATCCGATCGGCATCAAAAGACAGCAACGCGTTTGCTCCCACTTCGATCGCAATCGCGACGTGAAAAAGATCCATGGAGCGGACCTTCAACCGCGGTGCGTGTTCGGCTCTCAGCTCCCCAGCGGTGCGGACAGCGTCGGTCCAATCGAATTCTACGTGTGGCCAATAGCCAGCCAGGGATCTCATGCTCCAAGCGCCGGATGATGCGGCGGGCCTCACCCTCGGCGAGCAGGCCCGCGCGTTCGGCCTGGCAAAAGCCATTGAAAACTTCAACTCGCTGTCATGGGGTCCACAATACTTCAGCATCCGGATTGCGCCACAACAGGATATTATCGGTTAATGTTTATCAAATCTAAACATTTTTACATTTTGAGATTGGCAGTGGTTTAAGGCAGTGCGGTGCGGGCAACAGAGGGTGGGGCTGAGCTGCCGCTCAGCCCCAATTTCGGCCTTTTTTAATTCCCGCTCCGTTCTCTCGGTTTTCTATCAAATCGCCGTTCCTGGGCCACACGTAAAACCTCTTCAAAAACCTTCCGTAGGATTTTAATCTTGACGCATTCCTGTTATCATTGCCCCGCATGAAAACAATGCCACGCTCTCCAAGACCGCGATGACTCGCAACGGCAAAATCGCCCGCCTCCCGCTGGCCATCCGTCAGCACCTCAACCTGCGCCCCCAAAACGGCGAGCTGGCCCAGGACCTCTCCCGAGTACGGCCCCGCCGCCGCCCCGGAAGCCTGCTTCCACCCAAACCCGAACCCAATTGAGCTAAATTGAACCAAATTGAGCCGCAATTACCCCCCGGGCGGGGGCCGCCGCGCCCCGCCGCGATGCCCTTGCTCTCGCTTTTCGGGTGCAAGAATCCTCACACGCACCCTCAGTGACGACGGGCCTGGAAAAGGAAGGGTCGCCTCGCCGAGGCGACGAAGAATCTTATATGCGCCTCCTCTATACTTGTGATGCCCGGTCCGTTGGGCTTTTTTCTCTCTCCCCCGCGTGCGGGGAGAGAGAGGGAAGAAAAATTGATCCCGCACCGCCCGCCTCGGCGGCGGTAACGCGTCAGTGACGGCGGGCCTAAGAAGGGTAGGGTCGCCTCGCCGAGGCGACCGCTCTCCGGCAAGAAAACCCCCGGACGCCTCGGCGAGGCGTCCCTACCGTCCGTGACTGACGCATTACGGCGAGCGACACTTTATTATTCGCGCCGCGGGGATTACGTGCTACATTTTGCAGTCTCGGACGTTGTTTCCCGAAAACGTCATCGCATAACACCCCCACACTGAGGTTGCATGCATTGTGGGGGTTCGAGCTAAATTTTGCGCAGTGAAAATACAGAACGAAAAATTGGTCCTGTTGCTGTTGGCGGCGATTCAGTTTACCACCAACCTCGATTTCCTCATCATTCTGCCGTTGGGGCCGCAGTATATGCGGGTCATGCATATCACCCCAGCGCAGTTTAACATGATTGTCGCGGCGTACGCGATCGCGGCCGGAATTTCCGGAATCGCCGCCGGGTTTTTTCTGGACCGCTTTGACCGCAAAACGGCGTTGCTCACGCTATTTTTGGGGTTTGCTGTCGGAACCCTTTTATGCGCCCTGGCCCCGGGTTACCGGCTGCTGGTGGCGGCGCGCGCGATTGCCGGCGCCTTTGGCGGAGTGACCGGCGCGGTGATTCTGGCCGTTGTCGGAGACGTCATTCCAGAGTTCCGGCGCGGCGCGGCCATGGGCATGGTGATGTCGGCTTTTTCCGTCGCTTCGATTTTCGGAGTGCCGCTCGGGTTGGTGCTGGCTTCCGCTTTTAGCTGGCATGTCCCGTTTTACGTCATTGCCGGAATTTGCCTGCCGATTCTGGCGGCGGTCTTTCGTTTTGTGCCGGCCCTGCGCGGTCATCTGCAACAGGGACCCGGCGAACATCCCGCCACGCGCATGATGGCGGTTTTGCTGGAGCCGAACCACCAAATGGCCTTTCTTTTCATGGCGATGATTACCTGCGCCGGCTTCACCATTTTTCCCACCCTGGCGACTTACATGGTGTACAACGTGGGGCTAACGGAGAAGCAGTTGCCATTCATTTATTTGACAGGCGGGCTTTGCACGCTTTTCAGCATGAACTGGATCGGCCGTTGGGCGGACCGCGCGGGAAAACTCCGCGTTTTTACGCTGATGTCTTTTTCCGCCTGCGTGCCCGTTCTCGCCTTAACCAACTTACCGCGGGTGCCGTTGCTGGCCGCGCTGGCGACTTCGACGCTGCTCATGATTTGCATGTCGGGGCGTTTTGTTCCGGCGATGGCGATGATGACGGCCACAGTGGAATCACGCTATCGCGGTGGCTTTATGAGCGTCAATTCTTCGGTGCAACAATTCTCCTGCGGCGTGGCGGCATGGGCGATGGGCGGCATTATTGGCCAGGGGCCAAACCAGGAGATTACCCATTACCCGATCGCCGGCATCGTTTCGCTGGCGTGCGTGCTTTCCTGTATCTGGCTGGCGCGGTTCCTCCGGCCCGCGCCGGGAGAATTGACCGCCGCGCCGGTCCTGGCGGAATCACTTTAATGACGGGCGGCTCATCAGGCGGCGCGCGGCGCCAGCAAGCGCCGTCCCATTTCTTCGATCCGGGCCGCCACTCTGCTGATTAAGTCAAGACTAATGGCATCCAGGTTCGCGTCGTCATCGACGTAACTGGCCAGATATTCCGCCGCTCGCGTCTTGAGTCCGGCGCGGGCGCAGACGATATGGGCGGCGGCTTCGGCCTCAATTTCCGAGACCGCGAGGGTCAAGTTGGCGCGGAACGGCCAGGCGCCTTTCTTGTCCCCGCCCAAATGTCCCAGATAAACGTGGGCCAGTTCATGGCAGAGGACGGCGTAGGCGGCAGTGGCATCAAACTCCGCCCGCAGGACAACGCGCATTTTCCAGGCGGGATCCTGGGAGCGGGTGGTGGTGAAGCCGCCGCGCAATTCGCTCATCGGCCGGCGTTCGACGCGGATTTGGTCCCGTTCGCAATTCTTGACAGTTCGTTCAAGAATCAGGGGATTGAACGGACCGGAAGTTTGGGCGAAAAGGCGGAAGTTCTCCGGCAATGGCGGGCCATCCGTGTCGGCCAGGTCATACACGAGCAAGACAGGAGTGCGGGGCGCCAGGATGATCATGCCGCGGGCCTCGTTCTTGATGGAGCGGCCAAAGGCCTTCTGCCAATGGCGGGCGGTGGCGAAGTGGGTCGTCAGCGGGTTTTGCAGGTAAACCAGCATGTTGTTGAAAGGGGAATAGTCCCGGAAGCGCGAAACAAATTCCACCGCGGCCGCAAATTCCTTGGACTGCCGCCAGCGGCGGCCGCGGGCAAAGAGATCATCGAGCGAGGATTGATACTCGGAATTGGGATCGGCCCCACCGGCCAGGGCGGCGGCGACCGCGCCCGGATTCAAATTGTAAAGAAGATGTTTTTGCTCCGGCTCCGGCAAGTCCGGGTCGGAGCGCAATTCGTCCAGGATGGGCGCCAGCAGGTAACGGGAGGGCCACCCCAGTTGGGCTTCGAGCGCGCCGAGCAAATCATCGGCTGAACCCTGCCGGCGCCTGACCCATTGCTCAATGAATTGTCTGGCTTGAGCGCGGATCATTTCTTGTCCCAGGCGATGGCAGAGAACTCAACCTCGCTGGAGGCTTGCTCGCACCACGGCCGCGCAGCGGCCGCACAGCGTTGGATGCTCGGGGTCCGCGCCGACGTCTGTTTCCCAATGCCAGCACCGCTCACATTTCAAACCGTCGGCCTTGGAAACTTCAACCGTCAATGCCGCGCCCTCCGGGCCGTCTTGGAGGACCAACCCCGAGACGTTGAGCAATTCGCGCAAGGTTTCCGCGTCCTTCTCCGACAACGGGTCCAGGGCTTTGGCCGAGCCGCGCAAAATCACCTTGGCGTCAAGCGCTTTGCCAATGTTTTTGGCTTGACGCTCCCGTTCCAGGGAGGCCAGCGCCAGGTCCCGGACTTCAAAGATTTTGCGCCAGCGCGCCTGCTCGTCCTCTGAGAGCGTGACGCGCACCGGTTCCCACACCGCCAAGTGAACGGAGCCGGCGCCATTGCCGGGAATGAACTCCCATGCTTCATCGGCCGTAAAAGCCAGGATGGGCGAGAGCGCGGCGCATAACCCTCGAACCAGCCGATAGAGGACCGTTTGGGTGGAGCGACGGCGCGGCGAATCGGCGGCATCCGTATAAAGACGGTCCTTGACCACGTCGTGATAAATCGCCGAAAGCTCAACGGCGGCAAATTGGCTGACTTGTTGATAAACCAGATGGAATTCGTAGCGGCCATAAGCGGCGGCGACTTCGCTTTCGAGTTTGGAAAACTGCGCCAAAATCCAGCGATCCACCCCCGCCAAGGCGCCGTCTTCGACAAGGTCCTTTGCCGGGTCGAAATCGTAAAGATTGGAAAGCTGATAACGCCAGGCGTTGCGCAAATGACGGTAGGTTTCGCCCACCTTGTTGACGCGCTCATCGCTCACGACAATGTCATTGCGATAATCCTGCGAAGCGACCCACAGACGGACCACATCCGCGCCGAATTTCGATACGTAGGCCTCGGCGGTTTGTGGTTTCTCGTAGCCCCCTTGTCCCTGCTTGCTCTTGGAGATTTTTTCGCGGTCGGCATCGACCATGAAACCGTGGGTGAGCACAGTGCGATAAGGGGCCGAGCCGTTGCCGGCCAGGGAAAGCAGGAGCGAGCTTTGGAACCAGCCCCGATGCTGGTCGCTGCCTTCCAGGTAAACATCCGCCCGCCATCCCGTTGCGGAACCATGCCATAACTCCGGACGCCGCATCAAAACCGAACGCGAAGACGATCCTGAATCAATCCAGACATCCAGGGTGTCGGAGGATTTCGACACCGCGTCCGGTCCATTCCAATCCTTTGGTTTAACAGCGGCCCAGAGTTCGGGAGCGGATTTCTCGAACCAGACATTGGACCCGTGCTCTTCAACCAGGTCTGCGACGCGTCGGACCACCTGGGCGTCCAGGATGGCGGCGCCTTCCTGGTCGTAGAATGCCGGCAGGGGCACGCCCCAGGCGCGTTGCCGCGAAATGCACCAGTCCGGCCGCGTTTCAACGGCGCTTTTGATGCGGTTGACGCCCCATTCCGGCACCCAGGCAACCCTGCCAATCTCATCCAGGGCGGCCTGGCGGAATGGCTTGCCGCCAAACCGTTGCGCCAGATTGATGAACCACTGGTCCATCGCGCGAAAGATGATCGGCGTTTTGCTCCGCCAGCAAAATGGATAGCTATGATGATAATTCTCCTGGTGCAACAAGGCGCCGCGGGTCCGCAGTTCATGCAACACCGCGACGTTGGCATCGCTTTTGCCGTGCTTCTCTAAAATGGACTGCCCGATCAACTCCGCCGGCATCTGCTGCTCCTTTGGCAAGTCGTCGGTCCAGCAAAGACAGCCGTCGTCGTCCACCGGCGAATAAATGGGCAGGCCATGCTGGCGTCCCAGATGGTAGTCTTCAAGTCCGTGTCCCGGCGCGACGTGGACAAAGCCGGTTCCGGTGGTGCTCTCGATGAAGGCGTCGCCGGCCAGAAGCCGTCCCTTGCGCTGGCAAAACGGGTGTTGGTACTCCAAGGAGGCCAGTTCATTGCCGGGCGCGGTGCGAATGGTCTGCTGGTTCTGCCAGCCGCATTTCAACCCTACTTCCGCGGCCAGGGCCGAGAGTATCCAAAGTTTTTCCTCACCCACCTTGATGAGCGAGTAGGAAAGGGTCGAATGAAAGGCGATGGCCAAGTTCGCGGGGAGCGTCCAAGGCGTCGTCGTCCAGATGACGACAAAAGTCGCCGGCTGGCCGATGACCGGGAACTTCACATAGACGCTTTGGCTGACATGGTCGTGGTATTCGACCTCTGCCTCAGCCAACGCGGTGCGGGCAGGGATGCTCCAATAGACGGGCTTTTTGCCACGGTAAACGAAGCCCTTCTCGACCAGGTCAGCGAAAAGCCGCAGTTCATCCGCTTCATATTCCTTGTTCAGGGTTAGGTAGGGATTCTCCCAGTCGCCGAGGATGCCGAGCCTTTTGAACTGCTTGCGTTGCTGGTCGATAAACCGGCGGGCATAAACCTCGCAGGCCGTGCGCAAGGAGCCGGGTTCAGCGGTATTCTGCCCCGCTTTGCGCATTTCCTGCGAGACCTTGAACTCAATGGGCAAACCATGACAATCCCAGCCAGGAACATAGGGAGCGTCCTCTCCGAGCAGGCTGTGGTACTTGATGATAATGTCCTTAAGAATCTTGTTAAGGGCCGTGCCAATGTGAACATCGCCGTTGGCGAAGGGAGGGCCATCGTGAAGAATAAATCGTTCTGCCCCCAGCCGGTTTTTCCGCAGCCTCTGATAAAGCTGGGCCGTCTCCCATTTCTGGAGGCGCTCCGGCTCACGGGCGATCAAATCGGCTTTCATGGGAAAGCCGGTTTGAGGCAGGTTCAAGGTGCTCTTGTAGTCCTTTTTCATGACGCGGGCCAGATTAAGGCTTGTTGCCAGCCCGGCGCAACGGCATAGTTCCAAACGTGGAAAAGCCGGAAAGAAGCCCGCTTGACCCGCTCTTTCGCCGGCGAATCCAGGAATTGATCGCGGACAAGGGTGGGGGCTACAACGCTGATTTGGTTGAGGACATGATTATCAATGCCCTCAAGTTGCTCACGGACGTTAAAGATCGGGGCGACGCCCGCATCATTCGCACCGCCGTGCGGGAATTGCGTTACGCCTTTCGTCTCTTTGCGCCCTACAATGATAAACGCAAAGTGACCATTTTTGGCTCGGCGCGGACCCTCCCCACTCGGCAGGAGTATTTGGAGGCGGTGGATTTCGCGCGCAGGATTTCCGCCGAAGGCTACATGGTCATTACCGGCGCGGGTCCTGGCATCATGCAGGCCGGCCATGAGGGGGCAGGATTGGAGATGAGTTTTGGCGCCAACATTCAATTGCCGTGGGAACAATCGGCCAACCCGATTATTGAAAAGGACAAGAAACTGGTCACCTTCAAATACTTTTTCACCCGCAAACTGACCTTTATCCGCCATTCGGACGCCATTGTTTTGTTTCCCGGCGGTTTTGGGACGCTGGACGAAGGATACGAGGCCCTTACTCTCATGCAAACGGGCAAGGCGCGGCTCGTGCCGCTGGTTCTGCTCGATCGTCCGGGCGGCACTTATTGGAAGACCTGGGATAAAAATGTGCGCGAGCACCTGCTGCGCGCCCAATTAATCTCGCCTGACGACTTGCGCCTGTATCAATTGGCGGACAACGCCGAACACGCGGTGCGCATCATTACCCGCTTTTATCGCAACTACCATTCCACCCGGATGGTAAAGGATCTGCTGGTGATGCGCCTGAAACATCCCCCTTCAGAATCCGCCCTCAGCGCCCTCAATGACGATTTCCAGGACATTGTCTGCTGCGAGAAATTTCGGATCATCGAGGCCACGCCGGATGAGCGCGAAGACAACGACCATGTGGAATTGCCTCGCATCGCCTTTGGCTTTGACCGCCGTCAGTATGGTCGGCTGCGGCAGTTGATCGACAGAGTGAATGGACTTTGAGTGATGAACACCGGTTCCGCCGTCCTCCAACGCTGGGTTCCTTTGCTGGCATGGCTGATGGTCGGAGCGGCGGGTGTCGGCATCTTCTCCAAAACTCTCAGCTACGGCTACGTGCTCCCAGCAGGCAATAGGGGAACGCGCAGCGGTGGTAATCGCCCCGGGAAACCCGGAGAATTAATTCGATTGTTGTGACGTTGCTTCGCTTATAGTAGTTTAGCGGTGTGAGCAAACTTGCTGAAATTGAGGCGGCCGCCGAGACGCTGGTCCCGGAAGAAAAACAGGAGCTAATGCTGTTTCTCGCCACTCGGATGCGCGCGCAAGGATTTCCGATGCCCGGACCTCGAAAATTTACCCGCGACCAGATGGCTGGTTGGATCGCGGAAGATGAGGCCGACATGCGGTGCTTTGAACAAGGCAATTGAGGCTGTTTCTCGATACCAGCGTCCTTTTGGCCGCCAGCGGGTCCATGACCGGTGCTTCGCGCGAAATCTTTCGGCGTACATCGGCAAATGGTTGGACCCTAATCACGACCCCTTGTGCAATTGAAGAGGTGATTCGGAACCTCCCTGATTCCCCGGCGTCCGCAAGCGCGAATTGGGCGCGGTTGCGGCCTGGTCTGCTGGTAATGGACGACGTACTCACGCTTGCGCTGCCCGTAGTATTTCCCGCCGGAAAGGATCGGCCGATTCTCTTCAGCGCCCTGGCTTGGGCTGACATTCTCCTCACGCTCGACCATGGCGACTTCGGCGGACTGATGGACAAACCGTTTTACGGCCTGCTTGTGCTCAAGCCCGGCGTATTCCTGGAGCATGAACGAGCCGCTGGAAGGCTCCTGTAACCATCCGTCAACAGCATGACGCGAAGCGCCAAAAGCCTGCTGTAAAAGCGGCAATAGATGCGGAAGTTCTCCGCGAAAACGGAACTTTAAGCGGGAAAGCATCCGGGACAGGCTTTGCGACGTTTTATTCTCCGTTGTCTTCAAAGATCTCTTCGATCGGTTTTTTAAAGAGACGGGCCATTTTGAAAGCGAGCGGCAAGCTCGGGTCATACTTTTCTGTTTCGATGGCGTTGATGGTTTGCCGCGATACGCCCAGTTTATCCGCCAGACAACTCTGCGACCATTCCCGGGCGGCGCGCAATTCCCGCAGTTTGTTTCTCATTTGTAGCGCCGGTTGAAAACGGAATGGCCGAGACAGTAGAAAGCGGTCAATAATAGGAAAGCGTGGCCGACAGTGGCAATGTCCCAACTGGCGTTCGGATGCTTCCTGGTTGAGAAGCATGCTTGAAAGAGACCCGCCGCGTCGAGCCGGTGCCAAAGCATGACACAAAAGAACGTCGCGCTGATGGCAAAGAAGACCGCCGAGACGGTAATTCGCCGATGCAGCTCATCCATGCCGCGAATCCATTGTTGAAGGCAGCGGATCCACAATAAAAGCGCCGCGAATTGGGAAAACACCAGGCCCACACGCCAGCCTAGCGGCCACTGTTTGACCGAGTTTTGGAAAATAATATCGGCGAAAGACGAAATGAGCGTGGCCACGAACAGCCAGCCGTTGACATTCCAATCCATGCGCCACGAATACTCTTTGTTGCCGAGAAAAATCTCGCCGGGAACATTTAGCTTTTGATTCATCATGGCTTGTATGTAAAGCATCCTTTCCATTATGTCAAGTTAGCTTTACATATTCTTTCGCTCAATTCTTTGATGCATCGCTCTCCTCTCTAGCTCCGCCAGGAGCGTAAAGCTTGCAAGACGGGGCAGGGGACGGCATAACGGCGGAAGATGAACAACGGTTCCACCGTCCTCCAACGCTGGGTTCCTCTGTTGGCGTGGCTGATGGTCGGGGCGGCGTGCGCTGGCATCTTCTCCAAGACACTCGGCTACGGGTATATCCCCCCGGGAGACGCGCGACGCTATGTGGCCAAAGCGGTAACGGACAAGGAGTATGGGGAAATCCTCGTGCTGGGTCCCACCTATCAGATGAATTTCAGCCCGGGCTGGGAATGGTTGCTCCTGCGGCTGCATCGCTCAACAGGTTGGGGAGAGGACGGATTGATAGTTTTTTCCGCGGGCGGCCTGTTGCTGTTGATTCTGGTCGCCGGACTGCCTTGGCTGCGTTATCCGGAGGCGTGGCTGGCGGCGTTGCTGGCCGTCTGCGTGCCACTGCCGGGGTTAATGCCGCGTTGGTTGCAGGGCCGTCCATTCTTGATCAGTGAGGCGGCGCTTCTCTGGCTTTTGCTGGCTTGGCGCCGGGACAGTGACCAAAAGCCGTCCTGGGGGAAGATTTTGGGGAGCATGGCGGCGTTCGCCCTGGCCGCTTGGATGCATGGCACCTGGTACCTGTACGGCTTGTTGCTGGGATCATTTTTCCTCGCGCAACGCTGGCGGGCGACGATATGTTTGACTGCTTGCTGGGTCGGGGGGACGATTTTGGGAGCCTTGCTCACGGGGCATCCCTGGGAGTTTCTGCGACAGAACCTGGTTTGGGCGGGAGCTTTGACGCGGGGAGGAGCGCCGACGCAATCGCTGGTAGGTGAGTTGCAACCCAGCTCCGGGGAATTCAGCGCCCTGCTGGTGCTGGGCTTTGTCTGGCTCTGGCGCAAACAACAGTCCAAACAGGGCGAAGACCTTTTCCGCTCGCCCCTTTTTTGGATGATGGCTCTTTGTTGGGTGCTGGCGCTCAAAGCGGGACGGTTCTGGGCCGATTGGGGTTTGGCGGCGGCGATGGCGTGGCTGGCCGCGCAGTTTGACGCGGGGATTGACGAGCTTTGGGCGGGAAATCCTGCCCGGCGTCTGGCGGTTTGCGGCGTGGTTTGTTTGGCGCTCTTTCTCGACACAACCAGCGACATCGACAGCCGATATACGGGAACCTTGCGCGAGCCCGTGGTCGATGGCAGCCAGCCGGAAATGCAAGGCTGGATGCCGGACAAGGGCGGCGTTTTTTACGGGGCCGATTTTTCCTTTTTCTTCAATACATTTTACAAGAATCCTCGCGGCGACTGGCGCTATATTCTCGGCTACGAATCGGCCATCATGCCCGATGCGGACCTGAAGATTTATCGCGATATCCAGTGGAACCACTACGCGTGGGAGGCTTATCAACCGTGGGTGGACAAGATGCGGCCACAGGACCGGCTGGAAATTACCAGTCCGACCGAACCGGTGCTGCCGCCGCTGCAATGGCATCGCGCCGCCGGCGCCATTTGGATTGGCCGTTTGCCGCGACGCTGATCAATCCACCGTCCAGAGCGTGACTGAGTTGGCGTCCTCGACGAAGACCCGGTCTCCCGCCAGCACGGGATGCGCATACGTTTCCGTATCCGCCACTTTGATGCTGGCCACTTCGGTATAAGCCTTGTCGCTCGGTTGGAAGACGATCAACTGCGACTTTGTGGTCAAGGCCACCAGAACGGTGCCGGCGTCAATGATGGAGCCAAAAGCGCCGCGCTTGGGGCCAGTCTCGACCCAGGCGGTTTTGCCAGTTTGGGCATTGATGCAATAGAAATTGCCGTCTTGGTTGAGGCCGTAGAGCAGCCCGTTCTTCAGCACTGGAGTGCAAAAGCGCGGCGAATTGTCGGTATTGGTCCAAAGAGGAGCCGCGGTGAAAGCGTCTCCCTGCTTTTCCAATTTGACCGCGACTGTGCCGCGCCCGACGCCGGTGTAGATGATCGTTTGGCCTTCAATGATCGGCGTGTCGTAATTGCCCGCGCCCATGCCTTGCGCGGCAAAAGGGGTTTCCCAAGCTGTCTTGCCGTCGGCAAGGTTAAGGACGACCACTTTTTTCTCCGTTTGCGTTACGATCAATTTGGCGTCACCCACTTGCATCAGCACAGGCGAAGCGTAGGCGGGGGCATCGCCGGAGGATTTCCATTTCTCCGCGCCGGTCGCCAAATCGTAGGCCACAATGGCGCCATTGTCTTTGGAGCCCAGTTGGGCCACGCAGAGACCGTTGACGACGATGGGAGACATGGCGGTGAAAAAGCCGGGCCAACCCTGAATGTCATTCTTGCGCCAGAGCAGTTTGCCGGATTCCGCGTCCAGGCAGGAGAGCACGCCGCGAACCCCCAGAGTGACGACTTTGCCCTCGGCGACAGTAGGTGAACTGCGCGGTCCAGGATGACGACCCGGCGGGCCCGTTGCCGCCAAGGCTTCATATTTATTGCTCCAAATGCCAGCACCCGTCGCCGCGTCCAGGCATTGAATGATTTCATCATCATCCTGCCGCGAAAAAACAAACAATTTGCCGCCCACCAGGGCCGGCGTCGCGTCGCTCTTGCCGACGGAAACTTTCCACTTTTGGTTCAGTTGTTGCGGCCAGGCGCTGGGAGGGGTAAAGCCGGAAACCCTGGCGTCGCGGTTGACCCCGCGCCATTGCGGCCAGTCCTGGGCTGGCGCGTTGAGCGCCGTGACGAGGAGAATCAGAGTTGAACCGAGAAGCATGAGGCGAGTCGCGTTTTTCATGAAGAATCCTTTTTGTTGGAGAATTTCCAGAGAACCATAATCCTTCCGCCTCCTTTGGCAAGGAAAAGCCGTGCTTAGAAACCAGGGGAACAGGGGAGCGCGCCTCGCACTCTTTTTAGCAGCCCCGTCGGCGCGACCGCCCTGTAGAGCACGTCAATGAATTTTAGGAGCTTCAATCTCGGAAAAACTCATTGGATGAATGCCAGGTAAATCACAACGAATAGGCCGAGCGAAGCGGCGGCGATAATGGCGATACTCTTGCCCGAGAGTTCGGGCTCGTCGTTCAATTGATCGCCGCCAGCCCGGGCGGCGCGACGCTGCGCTTCGTTGAGTTGTTGACCCATGTTCCTACCATAAAAGCATCCAATCGTGGCGCAAGAAAAATGGCTGCGTTGCGTCGCCAGTCCGCCAGCCGCCGCCCGTGCGTCTAGTCTCCACCGTCGGCAAACCGTTCATCGCCAGTTGATTTCCTCACCCACCCGCAAGATAACGATTGCGCGTGAAGCAGAATTATTGCCGCAAAGAGATGCAATCGTAACGTTACGGTTCGCGAATTCGCGCCGGCGGCTTTTCCAGCACACGGTAGGGGTCGGACCAGGGATCAAAGCGGCAGATGCCCTGGTAATCGCAACGGTCGCAGGCGCGGTCGGATCCCTTTTGAAAAGGATTGGGCCGCAAAACGCCGTCGTAAATCTCGCGTCCCATGCGGACCAGAGATGCTTCAACCTGATCAAGGAGTTGGCGAAAATCCGTCGAGGACATCATGTCCGCGCTGCGGGCGTCGGGTTGGCCGTTGGCGCGGAGTTTGACATTGAATTGGGGTGAGATTTTGGCCGGAGTTTTATCGAGCCAGGGAAGGATCGACGCGTCGAAGCGCCCCGTATGCTGGTAGCGGCGGCGCTGAAATTGCGCGCCGCCCAGCACTTCGGCGCGCGTTTCGCCCCGCTCCGCCTGGCCGCGCAAATTGACGTAGAAAACGCCCGCTGGAACAAGGCGGGCGACACCGAATGCGGGCTGGGGATTAGCCAAATGCCGGAGCACGCCGAGGTAGGCCACCAATTGCAATTGGAGTCCGTGAGCCATCAGAACCTTGTCCAGTTTGCGCAGGCTGGATTTATAATCAATGACCACGGCGAGGGCGTCTTCTCCGGAGCCGCGCCGGCATAAATCGACTCGGTCGATAAAGCCACGCAAAATGAGGCGGCGACCGGCCCCTAAATCGAGTTCCCAGGCCGGGAGTCTGGCGCGTTCGCTATCGCCGAATCCCAGTTCGACTTCACAAGGATCGAATTGATAATAATCCATCCAGGCCACCGTCGCGGCGACGTACTCTTGCAAAGATGCGGTGACGGCGCGCGCGGCAAACCGGGTTTGAGCGTTGGCGGCAAGCAAGCCGTCGCGGAACCGCGGGACAAGCCCATCGACGGCTTCGCGGACGCGGCGCCGGGCATCGTCTGGGGAAAGGTCGCGCCATTTTTTTTGTTCCTGCCGCAGTCTTTCGTGAAAGTCGGCGAGGACGGCGTGTTGAAAACTGCCGCGCTCGCGGACGTCCAGTTCAAAGTGCTGCCGTTCTTCGGCGCGCAGGCCGGAGTGAATGAAGAACTTGAAGGCGCAAGCGGCGAAGTCCTCCAGCCGGCTCACGGAAGTGCGCAAGGCGGGGCCATAAAGCTGGCCGGCCAGCTCTGGCGCAAGATGCTCGCGCCCGGCGCCGGGCGAGAGCAGGGGAATCTGTTCCCGCACGGAAGCAAAGGCGGGGCGTTGCAGAAGTTCATGGCAGAGCGGTGAAGAACCATTGGCGCTGAGGAGGTGGGCGGTCAATTCGCAAGCATGCTCGGCTTGCCTCCAATCAGGCCCAGTAAATCCTTCGATCTCCAAGCCGGGAAAAAGGGCGCGCAGGTGGGAAAAGAACGGGGACGGGTTGAGCGGTTCACCGCCGGCGTTTCGTTCCGCGCAAGTCAGGATGACGCGTTCGCGCGAGCGGGTGCAGGCGATATAGCCAAGAAAACGTTCGCGGCTCAGGAATTCCCGCCGCGTGGGGCCCAGGAAGATTTCCCACTGGGCAAGTTCCTCGCGGTCGGTTTCGCTCAACAAACTTCCGCCGGCCGGGACAGCCGGGAAAACCGTTTCATTGACACCCAAGAGCAAAACCAGCCTGAGGTCGGGATTGCGGGAGCGGTCGATTGCTCCGATCAGGACTTGGTCGAGCACGGGTGGGATGACCCCGACGGTAAGGCCCGTCAAGCCTGTTTCCAGGATGGGCAACCAGTCGCGCAATGGCATGGATTCGCCGGCGAAAGCCAGGGCGAGATCGTCCAGCCATGCGTTTAACTGCTCCCAGACGGTGGCGTGGAGGGCCTCGCCCTGGGGAACGCGCAGACTCCATTCCTGGAGCGTGGTTTGGACATCAAGAGCGAGCCAAAGCCGGCGCAGGGCTTGAGCGAGTTGGGGGCCGTCGGGGCGGGATGAGACGCTGAGAGCCTGGCGGAATTGGGCAAAGGGAGGCAGCCATCTCTGGCGCAACCGTTCCGCCCAATTCGGCCCTTCATTACTCGAGGGCAACGGCGCAAACCAAACCAGGCCTGTCCAACCGCGGGCGAGCGCTTCGTTTTCGAGGCGGTCAATGCTCTCCTCCTCCGGCGTGACCAGTCCCGTCTTGAGCGCGCCGAACCAATCGTCATGGCGCCAGCCGAAAGCGGCGGCGCGCAGCGCGCTGCGCGTCAATTCCGCCAGCGGATGCTGGGCGACCGGTTCTCTGCGGTCGAGGAAGAACGGGATTTGATAGCGCGAAAAGACGCGCCGGAGGTGGTCGTGATAACCTTCCAGGCCGCGGACAAGGACAGCGGCTTCGCGCCAGCGCCCGCCTGCCCGGACAAAGCGCAGGATCTCCCGGGCCGCCGAAACCGCTTCGGCGGCGGGGTCGGGACAGACCGCCAGACGCAGAGAATGTTGGACCGCGGGGCAATTCGGGAAGGGAACGGGATGCGTCCAGTGTTCCTCAAGGTGCCGCAGAACGGGGTTTTCGTTGAAGCGTCCAACGGTCCCT
Organism: Limisphaerales bacterium; assembly: GCA_052139695.1. Taxonomy (GTDB): domain Bacteria; phylum Verrucomicrobiota; class Verrucomicrobiia; order Limisphaerales; family Palsa-1400; genus PLGF01. The sequence continues at coordinate 22,682 of JBKQWF010000171.1, read as the reverse complement.
TGGCGCCGCAATACTTCGACCGTGACGCTGGCATCGGGCATCGTGGAGAAGCGGGCGCGGCATTGGTCGAATGTTTTTCCGATGCTGTTCCAAATGGAAAGCCACGAGGACTTCAAGTGCGGCGACTCGCTTTCCAGGCAAAAAGCCAGGGTCATTTTTGGGCAATGAGGAGCCAGCGCGGCCAGGAGATTCAGCTCCTGGGGAGTGATCTCGGCGAAGCCGTCCAGCCAAAGCGCGGAGATGAAAAAAGTCCGCGCGGCGGGCAAGGCCGGCGCGGCGGCGGCCAGGTCGGGAAGGGAATCGGCATCGGCAAAATTATGTTGACTTAACCAATTCTGATAATCTGCCAGGAGCAGGGCGAGGTCCAGAAGTTTGCGCCGGAGGGAAGGGCTGGCCCCGGGCTGGCCGGCCAGGGCTCGAACGCTCTCAGGAGCCAGACGCCGGCGTTGCAATTCGCGCAGTTGATGGCTGAGTTGGGTCGCGAATCCCGCCAGGCCCGCGCTGGCGCGGAAGATTTGCAAATCATCGCGCCGGCGGGCCAGCAGCGCGCGCAACACCATGATCCGGCCATTTTCAGAAAGCAGGGGCGGGACCGGTTGGCGCAGTTGCGTCAAAACAAAATCCGCCAGCCGCTCGAAAGAGAGGATGTGCAAGCGCATATAGCCTTGCAATGCCGGCTCGGCCAGGAGCTGCCGTTCCAGTTGGAAAGTGGCTTGTTTGGGCGCGAGCAACAGAAGCGCCGGATCGGACGGTTGCTCCAACAAAGCGCGGCGAATTTCGTCCAGGCACAGGAAGGTTTTTCCCGATCCGGCGGGACCGAGCAAAAATCGCACGTTGACTCCACTGTGATTCACGCGTCGTGCTAGATTTTAAGCCGGAAGCCAATGCGGTTCAAACCGACCGTCGCGGCGAGAATGACGACAGCCAGGCCAGCCGAGCGCAAGATCGCCGCCGCCAAGCTGATGGCGCTGATCCTGTCGAGGAACCCATCAATGTGGGCCAGGCTGGCCGCGGAGGGAAACATTTCCGAAAGGAGGTACGCCAGCAAGACGTTTGCCCCAGCCAGCGAAAAGAGCCGGGCGACGGGGTGAACGGCGCCAAGATCGGAGAAAACATGGAAGATCAGCCAGACAAAGGCGGTGATGGCGCAGGCCCAGAGACACCAGGAGGGAGTGGCGGCGTTTTTGCTGACGCCGTAAAGCCCCTGGAGCAACAAGGCGGCGGCGGCGCATCCGAGAATGAACCAGGCGGTGAAGCGCAATCGTTCCGTCAAATTAACAGATCGCCAGGGCGGCAGGACCGTCGCCAGAAGCATTCCGGCGACGGTAATGGACGCTTGGGATCCCAGCGCGCCGCCAATGCCAACGTAGCGGTTCAGCCAAAAATGATCGAAGAGGCCGGTACTGTCCGCCGGGTAAAGGGCCAGGAGCAGCGCCACGCACCCCAGCAGCGCCAGTTGGCTGGAGCGGAAGACTAAGAAGACAATGGACCCGACCAAATAGGCCCACGCGATCAGGCCAAGAATTCCATACCAAACCGTGTGGATGTAAAAGGGGGAAAACGTGATAATGCGCTGGCCTTTATCGCCACGAAACATCAAGGCCAGCACGATCAAACCGGCGAATCCGGCGGCGCGGACCAGGCGGGAAATCTGTTGCCATCGGCGCCTCCTTTCGAGAGAGGCGTCGTCGCGCGCTGCCGGGGAAATGGAGCAAAAGGCCAGAATCGCGCAAAGATACATCAAAACCGCCCATACCTCGGGAGCAAGGCCGGACATATCCGGGCCTGGGTTTTCGTCGTTGACCATCATAATGCCAACGAGCAGGAGGCAAAAGGTCCGCGCGAGGACGTGCAGAAGAGTTTTCCAGACAGGTTCGCCCGCGCGCAGGCGTCCGCCCAGCGCGGAAGGGATCGACATGCCGACGATAAAGAGAAACGCCGGAAAAACCAGGTCCACGAACGTCATGCCGCTGCGCCCGTGGAAATGCCGCATCCAATCGGGCACGATGGTATGGGGCGCTCCGGCGATATCATTGACAAATATCATGGTGAACATGACCAGACCGCGCGTCGCATCGATGGAGGTGATTCGCTGGGGCCGTTGGGATGATTCCGCGCTCATGGCTTCTCACCCTATGAAAATAGCGGGCCGTTGTCCACACCGGCTTGAGGAGAGAGCATAAGGGCATGGGTGGAGAGGGGTGCGTGGCGGAATTGTCGCACTCGAAAAAGAGAGGGCGAGGCATTGCGGCGGGCTGCAGCGCCCCCCCCGGGGGGGTAAAAGTGGCTCAATTTACCTCAATTGGGTTCAATCAGGCTCGGGTTGCGGCGGCAAGCAGGCTTTTGCTGGCGGACGGCCAGGGGAAGCCGGGCGATTTTGCCGTTGCGCGTCATCGCGGTCTTGGAGAGCGTGGCATTGTTTTCATGCGGGGCAATGATAGCAAGAATGCGTCAAGAGTAAAATCCTACGGAAGGTTTTTGGACGGGTTTTACGCGTGGCTCAGGAACGGCGATTTTTTAGGATTCCATACCGGCACGGCGCTTCCGCCGGAAGAGAATGCGTCGGTGGTAAAGCGCACAGGGATGCTGCACCGGCAGTTTTCGAGCCATCGCTGGAAAATGCCACCCGGCTTCAAGAAGGTGAACCGCAACGAAAGTGTCGAGGAGGCGGAATTGACCACGGATTGCCCGGATTTCACGGATAAAAAAATTCCCATCCGTGAGATCAGTGAAATCCGTGGTTATTTTGTTGGTTGGGCTTTTGCTTTCTCCACAAAGCGCCTGCTTTATTTTTCTGCCCCCATCTTTCTGCCTCGAATTTGAATCCCACTGCGCAGCCGAGCCGTACGATTGAGCAAGGGATAAATTGCCCCCGGGTATTCCAGGCACTGGCGTGTCTGGCTAATATCCAATGTCGCTGCGCGACGACCCTCTTCTGCCATGGGAATCGTCAGTAAGATCTTGCCGCCGCACAGGCCTGCGACAACGACCAGATGGAAAGAAAATGTTAAGGCGTGAAAGATTTTTGCAAAAAAACTAAGGATTTAGTTGACGAGTTTTTAAAAACATGTAAAGTTCAGCTACTAATTGTTTAATAGCACGCTATGCCACGCAAAAAAGCAACGATGTTAACCAATGCCGAACACCGCATCATGGAGGTCATTTGGGCCCGTGGTTCCGCGACGGTCGCGGAGGTGGTCGAGGCATTAAAAGGCAAAGACGCCTACACCACGATCCTGACTTTGATTCGCATTTTGAAGGCCAAGGGTTATTTGTCGTCCCGCAAGGAGGGACGGGCCTTTGTTTTTACCCCCGCAGTGGACCGGGACACTGTCCGGCGCAAAGCGGCCCACCAGTTTTTGTCCAAGTTTTTTGGGGGCTCCCCCAGCGAGTTGGTCCTGTCATTTCTGCGGGACGATGAGCTGACGTCGGAGGAACTGGATCAGATCAAGGAGACGATCCTCAATTCGGAAAGGGAAGATTCATGAGCGCGTCATTCTTCAATGCAGGCGAACAGATGTTAAGCGCGACGGCCAACGGTGTTTACCAAGGCGTTCTGGTCGCTGCCCTGGCCGGGCTAGCCTTGCGGTTTCTGGTCCGCACCAATGCCGCGACTCGTCACGCCGTCTGGAGCGCGGTCTTGCTGTTTGTGACGGCTTTAATCCCGGCGCATCTGCTGCTTTCCTTTCTCACACACGGACACAATCCCGCGGCTGCACTTTTGCCGAGGCCCAGCACAACGGCGACCGTTCCCGTGGCTTCGTTTGGCGAGGAAGTTGGTGATTTAGCAGACGCCAATACCGATATGGCCGCGCCGCAATCGCAGGATTCTTCGTCCGAGGAAAGCGGGGCCGCACGGCCCGCGCTCGAGACGAAACAAGAGCAGGATGAACAGGTTAGAAATGAACCTGTCATCGAAACCGCGGGCACCACGGCCGCGCCGGAAGAAACTCAATCGACCGTCCCTTCAGTGGCGCAGCAGCCATCAGCATGGAACCTTAGGAAGGACATTACTTTACCGCATTCGCTTTGCCTCGGATTGATTTTCGCTTGGATTTTGCTGGCCGGCGTGCGGGGGTTCCTACTTGTTCGACAGATTCTTGAGGTTCGCCGTGTCAAGCGGAACTCCACTTCTCCCGGCCCCGCTCTGCAAATGGTGTTCGATAAGCTCCGCGCTTCGTTGGCGAGGCGGCGACACGTCCAAGCGAAGATCTCTAATGCGCATCGGACTGCCGGTCTCTTAGGCTTTTTCCATCCGGTCATCCTCTTGCCGGCGGAGATGGACAATGACCTGGACCAGATTGAAGCAGAACACGTCCTGCGGCACGAACTGGCACACGTGGAACGGCGAGATGATTGGGGTAATCTGGCGCAACAATTCATCCAGGCCGCGCTTTTTTTTCATCCGGCGGTTTGGTGGATTTCTGGCAGGCTTTCTGTGGAGCGGGAGATTGCCTGCGATGATCATGTCCTTGAAGCGAGCGGCCGTCCCCGCGCTTACGCGCTCACCCTGGCCAATGTCGCCAGCCGCATGAGCCAGTCCGGCCATTTGCTGGCCCCTGGAGTTTTTCACAGCAATAGTCAACTAAAACAAAGGATAACTATGATACTGAACACGCAAAGAAATCGTTCTCCCCGGCTGGCCAGGCGCTGGCTGGGACTTTTCACCACGGCGACCGCACTGCTCGCTCTCCTTGCCGTTACGGCCGGGCCGCGTTTGGTCCTGGCGCAGCCTTCGCCAACTGCCGATGGAGCTCCGGCGGCGTTGCCGCCCGATACGGGGGATACTTCCTCTGGTCCTCGCCTCAAGACCCCTGGGAGCGCCGCCACTTCCCTGCCAGCGCCGGCCGTCGCTCCCACGAAGGCGGCTGAGCCACCCGAGCCACCTGAGCCCCCCGAGGCGGCAACACCGCAAGGTGTCAACGGTCTTCCGCCGGTTCCGCCGGTTCCGATGGCGGCGATGGTCGCAATGACGGCCCCAGCGCCAGCGCCGTTTGGCCAGACGACGGGCGGGGCAACGCCGTCGAAACAAATGACCGTCGAAGAGCGGTTGGACCGTATTGAACGAATCCTTGGGGACCTGCAAGCGCGAGGCGCGGTGAGGGGCAAGCACCGAATCGATGCTAATTCCACGGCTGACGGTTTCTCGGGAGGCGCCGGCGGAACAGTTTCCGTGAACCCGCTCGATGAGCAATCGATCAATCGCGCTGCCCAAGAAGCCAAACGGGCAGCAGAAGAGGTCCGCCGGGCGGTAGAAGCGGGCGAGCGTGCGGCGGCCGCCGGCCAACGCGCGGCGGAGGCGGGCCAGCGCGCCGCGGAACAAGCCATGCGTGACGTCGAGAAATTGAAGAATAAGAATTTTGATCGCAGGCCGGAGGACTGGAAAGAGGCTGAATCTGAGCGTTCGCAAATGGAGCTGCAGGCTCTTCGCCAGGCCCGCGAATCCTTACAAAATCAAGTGAGGAGCCTGGAGCGGCAAATTCAGCAGCTCGAAAAAGGCCAGAAACACGGGAAACCGGAACAAAACGACAAGCATGACGACGGGTCCAAGGACGAAAAGCCCGAGCCAAAAGCCTCGTGACTTTGCGTGGCTTGCCGGGTCGCGTGTTGGGCGCGGCCCGCAAGTTCAATTTTAGATCAGCCGAAGGTATTTGATATTTGGGCGTTGCGGCAGCGCCGCCCCACCACCTGGGGAGCTAGGGCGTTGCTGCCGCGCCGCCCAAATATGCGGGACAGATTGACAAATTTTCAAATTAACAAGCTATCACCATGAGCACCGTTGCGCCGAAGCCGAACGAAGAGGGGATCACGCCGCCCGTTCACCTGGAATTCATCCAGAACCAACTCGAAAATCCAGACGCGTCCACCGTCGCCGTCGCGGAGATCGAGCAGTACCATCGGGCGCTCTTTCTGCATCATCACGCGGTGGAGTGGGAGCAAGCGCGGCAGAAAGCGCGGACCCACGCCGAACATCTGGCGTTTCTGGAAGCCCGCCTCAAGGAGACGGAACTGACTCTCAGCCAGCGTTCCCGTCTGGTTCCCGTCATGGTTGGGGGCCGCGAAGACACGGCTCCCAATCCCGCCTGGAACGCCTGGGATTTATTCATGTTCTCCATTTGCGCGCTGGGGATTCTCTGTTTGATCGCCTTCGGGGTCTCCAATATCTCGTTCAATTTGCTGGAATCCGGGTTCATCACGTTTCGAGAGAATCCGTTAAGGGCGTATCTGTGGACGGCGCTTCTGCCGGTGGGCGCGCTGGCGATCAAAGTAGGCTGGGATTGTTTGCAAGAGAGCAGGGCCCGCGACAGGTATTTCTGGTTTTGCCTGGTTGCGGGCGTGAGCGGCGTTCTTGTCTGGGCGGCGGCGTATGCCAGCGTTTATCCCTCTTTATCCAAGGGCATCAATGACCAAATCGCCTCGCTGACCGTGTTCGATGCTCCGTCCGGTTCCGGGGCGGCGCCGCGCGGCCTTAATTTTGCCGGGGCAAAATGGATTGATGTGGTCACGGTCACTGGCCAGGCGGTTGCCGAGATTTTTCTTTCGGCCGTCCTGGGGATGTATATGACCGGTCTTTATGGGCGGCATCGGCCGGTGCGGTTGGCGGTCGATCCGGCGAGCGCGCAACTGGAGGAAGAGCGCGGACGTTTGCGGGAAACCATTGCCCGCGAGCGCTTGGGGTTGGGCGAAGCCAGCGGCAATATCGCCAAGCTTGAAAATCAACTGGTGGCATTGATTGCTTACGGCAAATCCATGTTCCATCGGGAAGCGGCCCGCCGCCAGGACCAAACCCAGAAACGGCAGATCATCCTGGAACAGCTATCCGACCACGTGCGCCATCATCTCGATTCCGCCGACTCCGCGAACAATCTCGCCGGCGCGGCGGCTGGCCCTGCCTCCTATCGCGGCAACGGAGCCTGAGCCGCAATCCTGGAAACATTATGCGACCTCTCACTTCCGTTCTTTTTTGTCTGGGAATCTGTGCCGCTTCAGTAACTGGCGCGGCGAATTCCGAAATCGCTGTCGCGTCTGGCGAGCCTGCTGCCAAGACCTTTATCATAGGCGTGTCCCCATTTTTGGATTCGACCGTTAAAGACCCGGTGTACCGCGCTTTGGTGCGGCTCATTGTGGAAGAACTCCCTCTTGGCGCCACGCTGGAGGTGTACGACGCCTACAATTTGAAGAGTGTTACTCGGCTCACGGTTCCAGCCGCGAAGGTTTTCAATAGTCCTAAGACCCGCGCCAACCAATTCGCGTTGTCCATTGGCGAAATTAGACAGTTTCTCGCCCAGGACAGTGCCAGGCCCGCGGGGCCTAAACCTGGCTTTGATGGGGCGATTCTTCTGCCGCAATTCTGCGATTTTCTCGCGCAAAACCGCCCATCGCAAGACATCGCCGCGAAGCTCCCGCTGCTGCTAATCGGCAGTCCGCTTTACCAGGACGCCAAGGAGCCCGGCTTTTCCATGGTGGAGGGTTATTTCCCGTCCGACGGACACCTTCATGCTTCGCGCGAGGCGTCGGTGTTTGGGGCGACGCAGGGGGACGGTTCGCCTCAAGGGTGGCGCGTGTATTGGGCTTATTTCGGCGACCCGTGGGTCAGCGATTTGCACCGGGAGAAAGTGGAGCGCTTCTGGTCGCTCTATCTTGAGCGACGCGGCGCCCGCCTGGCCTCCTTTTTGGCAGACCTGCCAACTGCCCTGAGCGCGTTTGCCGCCGAAGCCGCCGGAACCAGCGCGGCGTCGAAAGGCTGGGTGACCGACCCTCTTCAGACAAAACTGGAGATGGTGCGCGTCACTCGCGACGTTCCATTGGTGGACTGGTTGATGGGCGATGCGGTCGGTGAAACGATTCCGCCCTCGCGCCTCGTCGGCCCAATCAAGATCGGCATTCGCTGGAAAGAGGACATCGATCTCGACCTTTACGCCGCGCCTCGCGCCGGGGCCGAGACTCTCTTCTTTCAACACCCGCATTCTGCCGAAGGCTACTACTACAAAGACCATCGCTCTTCTCCTGGGCGCGAATTCGAATACATTGAATTTGAATCGCCGGTGGACGTGCGCGAGGTGCTGGCGTATGTGAACTTTTACGCCGGCTCGTGCCCTGAAAGGCCGCGTGGCGAAGTGCGGATTGAATTCCTCAACCGCATTTACAGCGGAACCTTTGCCATCGCCGCGCCCGAAGGCAACCAGGGCCGGACCGGAAAATCCCAAGCTGCTTATTGGACAAAGATTCCAGTACAACAAATCCTCAGGGTTAAGGAATCCGCGGCGCAGGAAGCCAACGCGGCAAAGTAGGTTCGGAAAAGGCAGCGGGAAGAGACTTTTCCGGGGAGCGCGGTCGGCTCGACCGCACGCCTTCGGCGTCCCGGCGACGGGAATTCTCTCCCCCTGACCGGTTTCACCGTTCGGAGAAAAGCGGTCGGCGAGACGCCGACCGCTGCGACCGAGACGGTCGCGATCCCCAGGGCCGTGAGATTCGTCGCCAGGATTGGGGGCGCATCTTCTAAGTTGACAACTTAAACTTTGCCATGCAAAGTGTGGGCATGCAGACGGATTGGGCCTCTCAGAACTTGCAGGTGATTCGCACCTTGATGGAGCGTAGCGCCGTTTATCGACGTGCTTTGGGCCCGTTGATGAGGGCCATCGGTGTGACGGGTGTCTTGGCCGCCGTCGCGGCAGGGTTGTGCCACGCGCGAACGGCGCGGGAATTTGCCGGGTTTTGGATGACGGTCGCGGCCATTTGTATGGCCGAGGCTTTTTTTCTGGTGCGGCGCCAGGCTCTCAAAGAATCGGAGGACTTTTGGTCTCCGCCGACCCGGCGCGTGGCGCAGGCGTTGGCGCCGGGTTTTTTTGCCGGTTTCGCGGCGGGCCTCATTTTTCTTTTGCTCCAGCCCGGCGGGGCATTGGCCGTCTGGCTGCTCGTGCCAGGCTGGATGTCGCTTTACGGCTGCGCTCTGCATGCCGCCGGCTTTTTCATGCCGCGCGGCATCCGGCTTTTCGGCTGGGGGTTTATTCTTGCCGGGTGCGTGCTGGGGTCGGTGCTCTGCTTGGGCGGACCGCCATCCATTGTGGCAGCGAATTGGGCCATGGGCGTCTTGTTCGGTGGCGCGCATCTGGCTTACGGCGTCTATCTTAACTTTTCCGAACAATCTGGGAATGCAGCGTGAACCCCGAACCGTTTCTGCGAATCGACCGCGTGATTCACGAGAAAGGCCGGCTGCCGATCATGTCGCTCCTGGCCGCTTGCGCCGAGCTTTCCTTCACCGAATTGCGTGACACCCTCAAGATGACCGACGGGAATTTAAGCATGCATATCCGGACCTTGCAGGAGGCGGGCTTTGTTTCCGTTACGAAGTCTTACCGTCAGCAGCGGCCGCTCACCACCTGCGCGCTGACCCCGGCGGGACGGCGTGCCTTTGCCAGTTACATCGACTTGCTGGAGGAGATAGTCCGGCAGGCCAGGGAATCGAAATAAATCTTCACCAAAAATGAACACAATCGCGCCTGAAACATCTAACTTTGCGATGCAAAGCGTCATTTCTACCGTTCCGCCGCGCCATTCTCAACTGAAAATTCTCCGCGCCGCGCATCTCGGCATGTGCTTTGGGGTGCGCGACGCCATCACCCTGGCGCTGGAGGAATCCAGCCGCCAGCCGCTCACGATTCTGGGCGAATTGGTGCATAATGAATCGGTCCTCAACGATTTGCGGGAGCGCGGCATCGGCCTCGAAGTCAATGCCGCCGCCGTCCAAACCGATACGGTGATGATCACGGCGCATGGCGCCTCAGAAAAGGCGATGGAGCAGGCGCGGGCCCATATCCCGCATGTCATGGATCCAACGTGTCCGCTGGTTCACCTGGCCCATCGTGCCGTCCGACAGCTCGTTCAGCAGGGGTATCATCCAATCGTGATTGGAAAAGCGGGCCATGTCGAGGTGCGCGGTTTGACGGAAGATTTACCGGACTTTGATATCGTGCTGACGGAGGCGGACTTAGACCGGTTGATTGAGCGCCCGCGCTATGGCGTCGCCGCGCAGACAACGCAACCCATCGAAAAAGTGCGCCACTTGGTGAGAATGATTCGTGAGCGGTTTCCGCGCTCTGAAGTGCGATTTATCGACACAGTTTGCCAGCCGACCAAACAGCGGCAGGCGGCGGCGGTTGAGCTGGCGCAACAATCGGACGTCGTCATCGTCATTGGGGGCCAGCACAGCAATAACACCCACGAACTGGCCGCGACGTGTCAAACTCACTGTTCCCGCGTTCATCACGTCCAGCGCGCGAATGACTTGTGCGCCGAATGGTTTGAAGGGGCGGGGACGATTGGAATTACGGCCGGCACTTCGACGCCTGACTGGATTATTGACTCGGTGGAACAGTGGCTGAAGACGAACTTGTGAAAAAGAGGGGCGGGGGGCAATGATTTAGGGTCGAGGAATCTCAAGCTGGCGGCAGATAGGGCGCACTGTTCCTTCTTTAATCTCGTGGTGTCTGGGAACAGGAGCAACGTTTCCGCTGGCGGGGCTTTTCCAGATCGCGCAACGGCCTATCCATGTAAACCCGATAGACGGTGTTGTGATCGGCAGTCACCCCCTTCTGCGTCAGCCAGCCGGCGATCCGCCGAAACGTGAAATTCTTCTCGTCGCGTAGAACTTTAATGGTTTCCGTTTCTCTGCTATGGCGCACCACTCGTAAAATACATTTGTTGAGCAATCGGCCTAATCGTTAAGGGCGATACAGCCGTACTATTGGTGATCCAGGGGCCACTCAGGTTGGTGGCTTCAAGCAAAACGCCGTGAGACCAAGTGATCTGTATAGAATTGTCCGCCGTTGTCGTAATGACCAAGCCTGAAGGCGATAAAAGACCAAGCGCTTGAATCCCCGAGAACCAGGTTTGCGCTATCAAGTTGTAACCGACGGCGGAAGGATGATTGACGCCGTTGGCGTAAAGCGAGGTGTCAATATTGGTAGTTCCGGGCACACACAAGCTGGCGTATTGATTAACAGTGCTAACAAGCTTGCCCTGTGCAGCAAAATAGGGAACCAGAACATCACGAATGTAATTGTTATACTTTGAGGTCGCGGGAGTGTAAGTGGAAAAGGGCGTAATTTGCGCAACGATCAAATAGGTGCTGGGATTCGTGTTGACTACAATCTCAACGATATTGCTGAGGTTCAACTCTGCGGTCGTCGGCTCTGCGATACTGCCTTCGGGTATGTCATTAATCCCAATCATTAGAAGAATAACGTCCGGTTGGCCAGCTCCGAGGAAGTAGTTCAGGTACAACAGAATGAAGGCAGTCCCTTGCCAGGCGTAGCCGTCATGATAATCTTGGTCAACAACGCGAAGATCAGGGGAAGGAGTGTTTCTCACTGATCCAGATAAGGAGTTCCAAGGCTCTTCAGATTCACCTACGAATTGAAACGGAACGCCGCTGTTGGTGAGAAGCTCGTAGAGGCCGCTGCGGTAGCCAAACTCGAAAGCCACCGTCCAGGTCGGATTATCCGTATAGCCCGCAGTAATCGAATCGCCCATGGGACAGATGCGAAGGGGTGTTGCTGCCAAGACCGAGATTGTAAGGCTTAGAAAACAGCAGATCAGCGGCAAACCCATCACGGCCCTCGCGCCCCTGAAGGGTTGATTTTTCATTTGATACGAGTCTGAGCTTTAGCCTGAGAGGAATCAAGGGGAATCAATTTTTTCATTACTTGGAAGATTCAGGCGCACTCAAGCTTGATGAAATGCGACCGCCGCCCAGTTACGCCTTCAGACTATGCCAACGTGGCCCTATTATGCTTTGAAAACATCTCAATCACGCAAGGCGTCCGGTCATCTTTCGTTGGTAGCGCAGAATGGAAAAATCCGCGCAATCAAGTATGACTTCGGTGGCCGTGAAACGATCCTCGAACGGCGGGAAAAAGGCGTCGCCTTCCACTTGGCGTTTTACTAATGTCAAGTACAGATCGGAGCACAAAGGCAAAGCTGCCGCGTAAACTTTGCGCGCCGCCGCAGATGAAGACTTCCCGGCCTCCCAGGTCCTCCGGCAAAGGATCCAGTTGTGCCAGGCCGGACATCCACCGGACGCCCGGATGAGAGAACTGCCGGCGGCTCAAACAGTAATTCGACCGGCGGCGCGAGCGGGTCTGTTTGACTCCCACAGCCGGGGACGTAATCTGTGCCAAGAATGACGCCGACTGTGGCATTAGTAGTCCTGGCTGGTTTCGCGGGCGCCAGTTTCTTTTTCGCGCTGGCGGAGACCTCACTTTTTTCGCTGGGCAAATGGCCGCTCCGCCAATTGGAGGCGCGCTCGCCGCAAACTGGCAGGGTCATCAGCCGGCTGCTCTCCAAACCGCAGGATTTGCTCGCGACGCTGGGGCTGGGCAACAGCTTTGCCAACGCCGGCATCGTCGGAGTGGCGTTGTGGATGGCGTTTCAGGATCAGTGGCCGTTGCCGGCAGTCTTGGTGGGATTGGTGGTGCTTATCCTCTTTGGGGGAGAGGTGGCGCCAAAAACCCTCGCGGTGCGGGCCCCGGCGCTGTGGGCGTTGCGGGTGGCCCGGCCGATGTGGTTTTTGCAGAAGGCCAGCCAACCCTTGCGGCGAGTGGCGCAAGGGTTGACCAACTTCGGCCTGAAGGCTGTGACGATTCCGCCCCCGCCAACGGCCACCCTGTCGGACGCTGAGTATCAGGAATTGCTCGAAATGGCTTATCAGCAAGGGGCGTTGGCGGCGGGAGAAAAGGAAATTATTTTACAGATTATCCGGCTGGACGGACGCCAGGCGGGGCAAGTGATGAAGCCGCGGGCGCAACTGGCTTGCATTTCCGATGATTTGACCGTGCCGGAGATGGTGGAAGCGGCGCGCCGTTTTAAGCATCGGCGCCTGCCGATTTACGATGAGACGGTGGATACAATTGTCGGCGTCCTCAATACCCGGGCCCTGCTGCTGGACCCCGAGGCGGACCTGGCGCTGGCCATCGAATTTCCATCATTCGTGCCGGAAAGCATGAACCTGCTGCAATTGTTGAAAAGCCTGCAGCGCCAGCAACGCGGCCTGGCCATTGTGGTGGATGAATTTGGCGGCACCGCGGGCATTGTGACAATCGAAGATATTTTGGCGGAGGTATTGGGGGAACTGTATCCCGAACACCCCTCCGAAAGGCCGGTTTTGGAAAAACTGGACGATCAACGCTGGCGGGTGAGCGGGGCCGTGCGCCTGGAGAATTTTCGGCGCGAATACCCGGCGCTGCCGGAGACCCCCGGCGTAGAAACGATGGCCGGCCTGGCACTGGCCAAGTTCGAAGTGGTGCCGGCAGTGGGGGAGTCGGTCACGGTGGCGGGCTTGCGCCTGACCGTGCAAGCGGCGGACGAACGGCGCATTCGCCAAATGTTGGTCGAGGTCGTGAAAAGAAAATGAACAATACAGACCTCATCACATTATTGGCCGCCCTGTTTTGCATCGCGCTCTCCTTTCTTTTTTCGGGGATGGAAGCGGGCGTGCTGGCGATGAATCGGTTTCGCATCCGGCAGCGCATGCGGAGCGGAGACCGGCGGGCGGCAATCCTGCACGGTTTCCTGGAAAAGCCGGAAGATTTTCTTTGGACCGTTCTGGTGGGCAACACGGTGGTTAATTTTGTCATTTTCAGCCTCGGTTTTATCCAGTTGCAATACTGGCTGGGGAGATGGCCCATTTGGGAGGCGGTGGTGTTTGTCGCGGGGGTTTTTGTCTTTTACATCGTTTGCGAGCTGGCGCCCAAAACTCTTTTCCAGCGTCATCCCAACCGGCTTTCGCTGTCGCTGGCCGTGCCTTTTCGGCTGATCCATCGGCTGCTTTCGCCGCTGGTGGCGGTGGCGGCGTGGTTTTCGAGCGGCTTGCTGCGTTGGACTGGTGGCCGCGCCTATACCGGACGCCTTTTTGGCAGTCGCGAGGAATTGCGCTTTGTCATGCAGGAATCGGCTCCCAGTCTGACGACTGAGGAGAAGGCCATGATCAACCGCGTCCTGGATCTGCCCAATTGGCGGGTGCGCCATGTCATGGTTCCGATGGAGGATGTCACGACGATCCCAGCGGAAGTGCCCATCCTGCATGCGCTCGACCTTTGCCGGGAGAAGCAATTGACGCGCGTGCCGGCGATCGACGCAAAGACCAGGCGGATCGCCGGCCTGGTCAACCTGGAGCACGTGTTGTATTTAAGCGACTTTGACGCCACCCGCCCGGTGCGGGATTATTTGCAACCGGCGTTCTTCCTGCCGGAAGACCTGCATTTGGAGGAAGCGCTGCGCCGCATGCAAAGCACGGGCTGGAGGCTGGCAGTGGTCGTGGGGCCGCATCTTCGCGAGGCGGGGATTATTACTCTGCCGGACATCCTCAAGGTGATTTTTGGAGAGGTCACGTTATGAACGGCGACTTTATTGTGGCCAACGTCTTGCGCCTGCTGGGCATTGTGGCGATTGTCCTGGCCAATGGCTTTTTTGTCGCGGCGGAGTTCGCCTTTGTCAAATTGCGCGCCACGCAACTGGAGACGCTGATTTTGGCGGGGCATAAGCGGGCCAAGCTGGCGCGGCATATTTTGCAAAATCTCACTTCCTACCTGAGCGCGACACAATTGGGCATCACCATGGCCAGTCTTGGTCTGGGCTGGCTGGCGCAACCCGTTTTTGTGGCCCTGCTTTCGCCCCCGCTGGCCTGGATGGGGCTGCATTCGGCGCATCTGCAAAAATCCGTGGCGTTCGCGGTCGGTTTTTCCAGTGTGACCTTTCTCCAGATCGTCTTGGGAGAACTGGGGCCAAAGTGGTTCGCGATCCAAAGGGCGTTGCCAACGGCGCTCTCGGTGGCGCCGCCATTGCATTGGTTTTACAGCGTGTCCTATCCGTTTAACTGGCTCTTAAATCAGGCGGCGCAGTGGCTTTTGCGCCGAGTCGGCCTGGAGCCGGCAGGCGCTCCGCTCTTCATCCACTCGGAGGAGGAGTTGCGCCTGATGCTGAACCAAAGCCAAACCGGGACGACCCGGCTGGGCCATGAGATTGTTCTCAACGCCTTGGACCTGGGCCGGCGCATCGTTCGCAATGTCATGCGGCCGCGCCAGGAAATCGCCGCCTTTGACACCGAAGCCACCCTCGGGCAATGCATCGAACAGGCGGAGAAGACCCGCTACTCCCGTTATCCGCTTTGTGAGGAAGGAGATTTGGACAGAACTCGCGGGGTTGTGCATGTCAAAGATTTGTTCGCGGTTCGCGCCAAAGCCACCCGCGGGGCGGAGCTCGCCTCCGTGGCGCGCAAGTTGATCTACGTGCCTGAAACAACCCATTTGGAAAAACTGCTGCAACTTTTTTTGGACCGGAAGCTCCACTTCGCCATTGTGGTGGATGAATACGGCGGAACTGTGGGCATGGTCACGTTGGAGAATGTCCTGGAGGAGTTGGTGGGGCAAATCCAGGACGAATTTGACCAGGAAAAACCGCTCCTCCTGCGGCGCGGGGAAAACCTCTGGGAGGTCGATGGCGCTCTGCCTTTGCATGAATTGGCGGAAGTAGTGGGACAAAATCTGCCGGGGGACGGCATCGCCACGACCAGCGGTTGGGTCACCCAGCGGCTGGGCGGGTTTCCGAAAATGGGCGACACTCTCACCTTGGGCGCTTTTGAATTGAGGGTGGAAAAAACCGATGGCGCAGTCGTGGCGCGACTGAAACTGACGCGCCATCCGGAGGCGCCCGCGGCACCGGATACAACATCAATCTAGCATTCGCAGATAGATGCACTTCAGGTAATCCGCTTCGGGAAACGAGGCGGGATGGTCAGCGGGGTGGCGGGTGGTTTTTATCTCTTCGAACCCGCGGCGTGATGTTCGGGCGGCCGCGCGGGCCAGGGCGAAGAAATCCGGCGCGGAAACATGCGCGGAACAGGAAGCGGCGAGCAGCACGCCGTCTTTGCGCAAGAGGCAAATGGAGGCGGCAATCAGTTGGGCATAGGCGTTCTCGGCTTGCGGCCGTTCGGATTCGCGCTTGGCGAGAGAAGGAGGATCCAGGACGATGAGATCGAAACGGCGCCCGGACATCCCCTGCAACCAAAGAAAAGCGTCGGCGTGGATGGTTTCGTGGCGGCAGTGCGCGATGGCAGCATGGCCGCCATTCAAGGCAAAATTCCGCCGCGCTCCCGCCAGCGCGTGCTCACTGATGTCCACGCTGCAAACGGATTCGGCCCCGCCCCCGGCGGCATAGACCGAAAACCCGCCGGTGTAACTGAAGAGATTCAAAACATTCCGCCCCGCTGCCAGCGCCTGTGTCTCACGGCGGTTTTCTCGCTGGTCCAGGAAAAAGCCAGTCTTCTGCCCGCGCAACACGTCCGCTTCGAAACGCCAGCCGTTTTCCATGAAAACGACGGGCTCTGTTATTGGCTCGCCTTGCAAAACCTGGCCGTCCTGTAGTTTAAACTGTTCCGCGGCGGGCCGTTGAATGTTGCGGCTGAGGCGCAAAACAAGCCGCTCGCGTGTCCCCAGCAACGCCGTGACTTCCGGCAGCCGTGGCAGCCAAACAGCGGAATAAATCTTCAAGACGATGGTGTCGTCGTAGCGGTCCAGAACCAGGCCGGGCCAGCCGTCGCTTTCGCCGTTGACGCAGCGAAAGCCGGTGGTTTGAGCGTCAAACATCCCCCGGCGGCGGTCCAGGGCGTCAGCCGTCCTCTGCTGCCACCAGGCCGGGTCGATGGCCCGGGCTTTTCCGGCATGGAGGATGCGCACGCGGATGGGGGAATCGGGATCGAACAATCCGACGGCTAAAAAGCGGTCTTGGCGATCGAAAAGGATGGCCGGCTCGCCCATTTGGCCCTCGCGGTTCTGCTCGCGAACGCTGTTGGAAAACACCCACGGATGCCCCTGGCGCACGCATTTCTCCGCCGCCGCCGTGATGCGAAGACGCAAGCTGGGTTTGGTGGATTGCTTTGCCACGACTCTATGTATAACAGATAACAGATTCTGACACTCGCGCATTTTATTGCGCATAAACAGCGGCGCGATTTAGACTGCGCTCGAACATGATGAGAAAATGTAAGGAAATGAAATGACCGTCCTGCTGCCTGTCCTGATACGGGTGTGCGCCGCCTTTGCCATGTCGCTGGTGGGCGGAGCCTTGAGCGGAGCGCTGGGGCGAACGCATCGGCAGTTGTGCGGATTGATCAGCCTCGGAGCGGGAACGCTCCTGGGGGTGACCGTGTTTGCCATCGCGCCGGAATGCTGGGGAACATTGTCCTGGTGGCAGTTCACGCTGGCCGCGGCTTCGGGTTACGCGGTGTTCGCGATCGTCAGCAAGTATTTATTCCACGTTTGCCCGGCCTGCGCGGCGAGCCATTTTGACGAGGCGACCACGCATCGTTTCGCCGAGATTGCGACGGCGATGATGATCGCGCTGGCCATCCATTGCACGGTCGATGGCCTGGCGCTGGCGGCGGGCCACCAGGAGGAATCGGCGCCAGGAACGGGCCATTGGGTGGATTTATCGGTGACGGTGGCGATTTGCGTGCATAAGATGCCGGAGGGATTGGCGCTGGGTGCCTTGCTGCTGGGGGCGGGGTTTGACCGCCGGCGCATGCTCGGCTGGGTGGCTGCCGTCGAAAGCACGACGATTCTCGGCGGGCTTTTGGGATGGTTTGTCTTTCCCAACGTCTCCGCTCTTTGGCTGGACCTGGCGCTGGCGCACGCCGGCGGCGGTTTCTTGTTTCTCGCGACGCACGCCGTCCTGGGGGAAATCCTTAAGCACGAAAAGAAAATCGTGCTGGTGAATTTTGCCATTGGCTTTTGCGCGATTGGGGCGTTGGTCCTGTTCTTCCATCTCAAGGCAGCTTGACTTTTATATTTTAAAAGAAAACACGCTCGAAGCGCGATTCTGCCGTAAATTGGGATTGTCAGCCGCCGCCGGGCTTGCAAGGCTGCGTCCATGAACATGGATGCGCAGGACGCCGGGCGCGGTTTTGAAGGCTGGTTTTCGGCTGGAAAACTCCTGCTCCTGCTGGGGTTGTTGCTGCTGGTCTTTTTTCCCGGAATTTTGCTGGGGACCAGCGCTTTCTTTTACCGTGACGCCGGGCTTTTCAGTTATCCGGTGGCGGATTATTTGCGGGAGAGCGTGCGCGCGGGACAATGGCCGCTGTGGAACCCCTACAACAACTGCGGCTTGCCGTTTCTGGCGCAGTGGAACACGCTGGCTTTGTACCCACCGTCTCTTATCTATGTGACACTGCCGTTTCCGTGGTCGCTGAACGTTTTCCTCCTGGCGCACCTTCTCTGGGGAGGATTAGGGGCGTACATGCTGGGACGGCGATGGTTCGGGTCCTGCTTTGGCGCGAGCGTGGCGGGATTAGCGTTTGCGTGGAATGGGCTGAGTTTGCATTGCCTGATGTGGCCGTGCCACATCGCGGCCCTGGCCTGGATGCCGTGGGTCATTTTTGTTAGCGAACGGGCGGCGACGGAAGGGGGAAGAGCGCTTTTCTGGACGGCCCTGGCCGGGGCCTGCCAATTAACGACCGGTTCGCCTGAGGTCATTCTGTTTACGTGGCTGATCGCCGCGGGGAATGTTATGTTTGACACATGGCGCCAGAAAAGACGATGGTTAACGGCTGGCTGGCGTTTCCTCCTGGCGGCTCTTTTGGCCACGGCGGTCAGCGCGGCGCAATTGCTTCCCTGGCTGGATTTGATGGCGCACAGCGACCGCTCCAGTTCCTTTGGAGGAACTGCCTGGTCGCTCCCGCTGTGGGGAGTGGCCAATTTTTTCGTCCCGCTATTCCACGCGCAGAGCTCGCTCAGCGGGGTATTTATGCAGGCGGAACAGCAATGGACCTCATCCTACTATCTCGGCGTGCTGCCCTTGTTGCTGGCAGTGGCGGCAATGGCGCGGGGCGGCGGCAGAGTCATCTTCCTGGTCTTGGCGGCGGTGGGGGGCGTGTGGCTGGCTTTAGGCGACGCGGGATTGGTTCTTCCTCTTTTCAAACGTGCGATCCCGCTCCTGGGCTTTAGCCGCTACCCGGTAAAGTTCATTGTTTTGACGGTCTTTGCTTTTTCCTTGCTGGCGGGAGCAGGCGGGGCCTGGCTGCAGAGCCAAGCTGCCTCCGCCTCCCGACGCGGCCTATTGGCCTCCGGCGCGTTGCTGGGGTTGGGAATCCTGCTGGTGCTCGCCATGGGCGTCTGTTTCCCTTTTGCAACCGATTCGCTTGACAAATTTTGGCCGAATACGCTGGCGCGCCTGGCGGTGCTGGCGGGTGGAGTCGCCTTGCTCATGCTCCCGCACGGGTGGAACCGCCCGTCTTTGCGATTATTGCCGGCAGCGGCTTTCCTGGTGCTGGCGGGAGTCGATGTCGGAATTCATGCGCCGCCGCAAAACCCGATGTTGGCGGCGCGGGCCTACGCCGCTTATCCGCCAGCGATGACGGCTCTGCCGAAACTGGGGGAAGCCCGCGCCATGCTCAGCCCGGAAGCCCAGAACACGATGGACCATTTAGTCAATCCCGACCCGCTTCGTTTCTATCTCGGGCAGCGGGCGGAATTATTCAGCGACTGCAATTTGTTGGAGCGGATTCCGAAGGTGGATGGCTTTTTTAGCCTGCACCTCGCATGGGAACAAAAGGTGGCTGACCTCTTGCGCGGGGGAAAAGCCGGGGCGAAACTGCCGGAATTCCTCGGCGTCGCGCAAGTGGCCTCTCCGAATCAACTTTTTGTTTGGGAGGAGAGAACCAATTTTATGCCCTTCGCGACCATTGGGCAAAAGGCAGTTTTCATGGATGACCGAGGGACGCTGGAGGCCCTTGAGTCAAACACTTTTGCGCCGCGGCAAACTGTTTATCTTCCTTCCGCCGCGAGCGGACAAGTCCGGGCGCGGGCTGACGCAGGCGCGCGCGTGCTTTCCAGCAGAATAACCCCGGCGGAGTGCCTTTTTGAAACCGCCGCGGAGGGGCCGGCCATGCTGGTGGTGGCTCAATCGTATTACCACTGCTGGAAGGCGACGGTGGACGGCCAATCTGCCAGACTTTGGCGGGCCAATTATGCCTTTCAAGCCGTGGAGGTCCCGGCTGGGCGGCACGAGGTGCGGTTAATATACCAAGACCGCGCCTTTTGGGCTGGCGCGGCCATTTCCATAGCCGCGCTAGGAGTGTGCGTAGCCGGATGCTTGAGAAGCAGGCGTCAGACTGTCCAGGGCGCGCGGTAATCGCGGGTGAGCCACGCCGGATCGCCGGTGCCGCCGACAAATTTGAACCGGTCCGGGTCCCACTTCATCCGCGCATGGTGGTAGTAGCTCTGATTGATTAAATGGCAGCAGATGGCGGAGCGCCCTCCAACTTGCTCGCTGGTGATCGGGCGTTTGCGGCTCTTGACGCAGTTGATAAAGTCGGTGACGTGTTGTTTGCTCACATAAAGTTTAATGGGAGCGTTCGTCAGATAGAGCTTTTCCGCCTTATCCACTTCCGTCCCCAAACTGGTTGCTTTTTCGTCGCTGTCCTTTTTCTTCTCGTCAGTGTGCGAGGCGATGGTCTTGCCGTCGATGATGAGCACGAACTGGCCGCGGTTGACGCGCACTTCGCCGCCCGTGCCATAGAAAACGACCCCGAATCCGTCACAGTGTTGCAACGTGACGCCGTTGGCATAAACCAGTTTGGCGCCGCGCCGGGCTTTCGGATCGGACGCGGGAATGACTTCCACCGGGCCGCTGTCATCCATGCCTAGACCCCACTGCGCGATATCGACGTGGTGCGCGCCCCAATCGCCGACGCCGCCGCTGCCGTATTCTTTGTAAAGGCGCCAGTCTGGAAAGTTCTTGTGAACACCGCGCGGGCTGAGGATGGAATTATAGCCGCGGAACGGCGCCGGGCCGCACCAACGGTTCCAGTCAAGGCCTGGTTCCATCGATTCCTCAGGCAAGTCGCAGGGGCGGCCAGGATCGCCGAAACTGCATTCCACCCGCAGAACCGTGCCAATGACGCCATTGCGCACCAATTCGCAGGCGACGCGGAATTCATTCATGGAGCGCTGCATGGAGCCCGTTTGCAAAACGCGCTTTTGCGCGGGCACGGTCTTAATGATTTTGACAGCCTCATGAATGTTGTGGGTCAGCGGCTTTTCGCAATAAACGTCCTTGCGCGCGTGGAGCGCGGCGAGGGTCGGAATGGCGTGCCAATGGTCCGGTGTGGCGATGCAGACCGCGTCGATATCGGAGCGCGAAATGATGTCACGAAAATCGTCATAGGCCGCGCAATTGCCGTTGGAATAGAATTTATCGACGATTTTCTTGGCATCTTCACGCCGGGTGGTATCGACATCGCAAACTGCCAGGACGCGCGTCGGCTGCCAGAGAAAATTGTTAAGCAAGCCGCGCCCCTGGGTGCCCAGGCCGATAAAGCCCATCGTCAAACGCTCGCTGGGAGGCACGTCCGCCGCCCAGATTTTCGAGGGAAGGATGAAGGGCGCCGCGGCAGCGAGGGTGGAGGCGGTTTTGAGAAATTGCCGGCGGTTTTGTTTGGAAGTTGTGTTCATCAATGTTGGATTCTGTTTCAGTGCAATTAATTGTTCAGTATTCGACTGATGGCGAGGAAAATTATTCACGTCCCCTTAACGGGGCGATTAAAAGTGCCGGACAGGGCGCCCGACATTCCATTCCGCACACAGAGATCACAGCCCTCGGCGTCGCGTAAGCTGCCGTGCGCCTTTACCTGGATCAGATGCCGCGGGTCGAGCTGGCCTCGCTTTTGCGCGACGCTGGGCACGATGTCGTTCGCGCGGAGGAAACTGGTCAGGGCAGGCCTGCCTGGGTTACGCTTCGCGCCTGACCGGTGGCACAACTTGGGATGGAGCTGGTGATTGCGGCGGCGAGGGCGGAACGACGGCCAGCTTCAGTCCGTGCGCCACGAAAAGCTTGAAGTCCGATTGATTGACCGTTGCTACTTCCGCCTGCGCGATAATCGCCGTTGCGGCAATCAAGCAGTCAAATCGAGAGCCACGCCGGCGTCCGGTCTGATTGAACAAATCGGCTGCCAGGGTCGCCTCCTTCTGACCGAAAGGGATAATCCCTGACCGCAGGACCGCACCGGCCCTGCTGACTTCGAGCGGCGTGACCGGGCCATTGAGGAATTCCGTCCAAGCGATGGCACTGGTGGCGAGTGTTTGTCCGGCAGCCAGCCATCCATCCACATCACCCGCCTCCGGCGAACCTTTCACCAGCAATCCGATGAGGTAATTCGTGTTGAGGTGGATCACGCTGGCTGCCGGCTCTCAGCGGCCAGTCGTTCCTCGCGCAATTCGCGCCGGTAGCGTTCCGCTTGCTGTGGGGTCATCCGGGCGTCCTCTTGCAACAGTCGCAACGCTTCTCGCGGCGTCAAAGTCTCATTGACTGCTGGCTTCGCCGCTTGGGTGGGTCGCAATTCCACGATTCCGCTTCCTTTGCGGATTCGGATCTGTTCGCCTGCGAGCGCCAATTCCGTTGTTTTCGCCATAGAGCGGGTCCGGATAAACCTTGTTGGAATGCGTCAAGATTAAAATCCTACGGAAGGTTTTTGAAGAGGTTTTGCGTGTGGCTCATGAACGGCGATTTTATAGAAAACCGAGAGAACGGAGCGGGAATTAAAAAGGCCGAAATTGGGGCTGAGCGGCAGCTCAACCTCACTTCATCTGTTCCTCGATGTGCTCGATTCGCTCGACGATCGAGCGAATGCGGTC